>CAZSUH010000104.1:0-10641 GCA_964609905.1 uncultured Verrucomicrobiota bacterium | reverse complement strand
GTCATGAAGGGCTATTACCGGAAACCCGCCGAAACGGCCGAAGCCGTCCGCGACGGCTGGCTCTTCACCGGCGACCTCGGCATGCTCGACGACGACGGCTACCTCTTCATCACCGGCCGGAAAAAGGAGCTGATTGTTCTGCCCAACGGCAAGAAGATCGACCCCTTCGAGGTGGAGGTCAAACTGCTGGAGCGCGCCCCCGCCGTCAAGGAGGTCGCGGTGATCCACAAGGGAACGGGCCTGCATGCCCTGATCGTTCCCGATTACGACCGGTTCCGCGAAAAAAACGCCGACGTCGTCGAGGAGGCGATCCGCTGGGACCTGATCGATCCCTACAACCGCGCCGCCGCGCCCTACAAGCGCATCGGGAGCTTCACCCTCCTGCGCGACGAATTGCCCCAAACACGGCTTGGCAAGCTCCGGCGCCATCTGCTCCCCGCGCTCGCGGAAAGCCCGGCCGACACACGCCCACCCCCCGCGGAACCGCCGGGCGAGGTTTACCGGCTGCTGCGCGATTTTTTAAAAGGCGAACTCGAACGGCCCGTCCGTCCCGACGCCCACCTCGAAATCGATCTCGGTCTCGATTCGCTCGGGCGGATCGGGCTCCAGGTGTACCTGGAAAACACGTTCGGCCTCGCGATGTCCGAACAGGCGCTCGCCGACCATCCCATCGTTGCGGACCTGGCCGCTTTCGTGGAAGCCCACAAGACCAGGGTCGAAAATGAAACCGTGAACTGGGCCGCCATGTTGCGCGACTGCGAGGCCCGCCCCCTCCCCCAACCCGCCTGGACCATGAAGGCCATTCAGCTCCTCGCGCGGCTGGGCTTTCACGCCTGGTTCGACCTGGAGGTGGCCGGCGCCAAAAACCTGCCCGCCGGCCCCTTCATCCTGGCGCCCAACCACCAGAGCTTTCTGGATGGGCTGTTCGTGATCCTGCCGCTGGACTCCGACACGCTGCGGCGAACCTGGTATTACGCCAAGCAAAAACATGTCCGCACGCCGTTTTTCCGCTGGATGGCGGCCCACAATAACGTGATCGTGGTGGATATCGACCGTGACCTCAAGCATTCTCTCCAGCGCATGGCCGGGGTGTTGAAAAGCGGCGGCAACATGATCGTCTTCCCGGAGGGCACCCGCTCGCGCGACGGGTTGCTGGGCACTTTCAAACGCACGTTCGCCATCCTGGGCAAGGAGTTGAACGTGCCCATCGTGCCGGTTTCAATCCTCGGCGCCTTCGAGGCCCTTCCCCCGGGCCGGCGTTTCCCCAAGCCGTTCACGCGCATCCGCGTGCAATTCCTGCCGCCCATCCATCCCGCCGGCTTGACCGTGGAGGAAATCCGGGACCAAACCCGCGAGGCCGTGCTTCAAGTGGTGGAATGAACGCCGGTCACGACCACGGGAAGCAGCCCGGGTGACTACCCGAACTCGGGGCCGGCGATGGCGAAGACGGAATTGAGCTGTCCCGAAAAGCGGTTCGCACCCTTGGCCATGCGGGTCAATATCCGCTGTTCGGCGAAGCCCAGTGATTTCACGCGATTCTGCCAGGCAACTTGCCGGGCCGGGACATCCAGAATCGCGCCCCGCCCCCGCAACCCCGACAACAGCGCCCGCAGCAACGTCCACGCCGTTTCTTCATCCGTTGCCGAAACCGGCCCCGCATATTCCCAACTGGCGCCGTGCCGGCCCATGATGAAACCGTCCAGCCCGGCGCCGCCCTCCGCCACCCAGGCATACTCCGGCGCCATGGCCCGCAGCCGCGGCAGCAGCTCGCCGCGCGGCACTCCGAAGATCCGGGCATCCAGATCGATCACGGCCGGCAGGTCCGCCTCCGTCATGGGCCGCACCCGTTTTCCCGGCTCCGGCAGCGGCGGGACCGAGGCGATCGCCAGGCGGTTCAACTCGTATTCGTCCGTAAAGCCCAGTTTCAAATAAACGGCCCGGCCGGCGGGGGTGGCGTCCAGTTTCACCGTTTCGCATCCGGCCAGTTGCTCCAGCCCCGCCTCCATCAACTGCGTGGCGATGCCGCGTCGGCGCAGCGCGGGATCCACCAGCACCATCGAAATCCAACTCACCCGGTTCCCGTAATTCACCGTGGCCAGGGTGCCGGCGATCGCCCCGTTCCGGCAGGCCGAAAAATTGCCGCGGGGCGACAGGGCCAGCAGCAGCTCCCAATCCTCCAGCCGCTGGTTCCAGCCCGCCGCCTTCGCCAGCCGGAAGCCGTCCTCCAGGTCCCACCGCTCCTGCGGCCGCACGATCACCCGCCCGCCGCCGCCATAGGCCGGCTCGGCGTCCAACCACTCCAGCCGCTCCCGAACCGCCCTGACGAGGTTTTCTTCCACCGATTTCACCATCGCGCGGCCGATCTCGGCCGAGGCCTGCCGCGGATCGCCCCAATACCCCTGGGGACGGAGCGTCCCCATGCCGAAATGATTCAAGTCCGCCTGCACCACGGGCCAGGACTTGCCCTCCGGCAACTGGGCCTGGTAATCCCCCACCCGCTCGGGGAAAAGGGCCAGGGCCACCGATGTCTCCCGCCCATCCGCATGCAGGCTCGTCTGGCGCAACGCGGCGCCTTCCGGCGAGGTGTCGAACTCATACCAGTTCATCAGCAGAATCTTGAGCGGCCGGTCCTGCCGGTTCAGGTCGCGCACCACCGGGCCGACCGCCAGGTTGCCGCCATGCCCGTTCACGATCACCAGCCGCTTGAAATGCTGCCGTTCCATCGCGTCGGCCAGATCGCGGATCAGGGCCATGGCCGTTTCCGGACGGAATCCCACGTTGCCCCGCAGGCCGGAATGTTCGAAGCACTGACAAAACGGAAGCGCCGGCAACAAGGCGCCGCCCAGTTCCCGGGCCACCACGCCGGCAAAGTAGCCGGCATGCAGCGTATCCGTCATCACCGGCAGATGCGGCCCGTGCTGCTCGAACGAGCCCAGCGGCAACACCGCCAACGGGCGCGCCAGCCGCTCCCAATCCACCGAGGTTGAAAAGCCGTCCACCCAGTTCCGTGTTTCCATGGGCGCCACTCCTTGAGTATGGCGCCACTCTACCCCCGAACCGGTTCGAATGCCAGCGAATCGTGACAGGCCCGCCGGGAACAGGAAAAAAGCTTGTTCCCGCCTTTCACCTTGCCTACTCTTCGCGAAATCATGTTCCGTCAAAGCCTTCACCTTTCCGCGCTCGTCATCGCCCATATCACTGGCGATTGAGCCTAAAAGTCCCACCTGTTTATTGCGTGGATGGGGTAGGTTCTAAGCCTGATCGATGGCTTTTTTACGCTTCGCTTTCATGCTCAACCCACGGCCTGAAAAGGGTTTACTCACCCATCCCTCCACCCGACAGATCAATCACCCAGTGAATTATTAACTTTTTCCAATTATCGTTGGATTGAGTATTTATTCGATTTTTCAGCCATTTTTTTAAAAATCTCGTGTAAACACTCAATTAGCTTTTTATTTATTCTTGCTTTTGTGTGCCAATAGCAACATTATATCAATCAAGTTGCATGTGAGTGCGTGCAACAAATGGTTCAAAAACGTGTTTGGTCGTATAATTAGCGGAGGAGCAAAAGATGGCGCGCGTGGGTAATCCATCCGAGTTGCCGGTCCTCCTGCTCTATAATCTCAACCCCGAGTGGGAAACTCCGGAACGGCAGGAAACTCAGGAAGAAACTGAACGGCTTGGCGATGCCATGCGGGAACTGGGCCATCCTGTCACATCCGTTCCGCTGACCCACAACGACCTTCATTCCACCATGTCCGGATTCGATCCCGATTCATTTGTCGTTTTGAACTGGTGCGAGGAGTTGCCGGGCATCCCCAACAGCGAAGTACGGGTGGTAAACACGCTGGAATCGCTCAACTTCACCTACACCGGAGCCACCGCGCATGCGCTGACTCTTTGCCAGGATAAGCAGAGGGTCAAGGAACTTCTTCAATCGATCCAAATCCCGGTTCCCGCCGGCATACTGGCCTTGGAGCCGGGTCAGGTGGAGGGATGGACCCGCTTTCCCGCCATCGTCAAGGCGGCGCATGAGCACAGCAGCCTCGGGTTGACCCCGGAATCCATTGTCTCGACGCCCGCCGAGTTGGCCGCCCGCGTCGCTTGGGTCGTCAAACGCTTCCGCCAGCCCGCCTTGGTGGAGGATTTCATCGACGGCCGGGAGTTTCATGTGGCCTTGATGGGCAACAGCCGGATCACCATGCTGCCCCCCGTCGAAATGGATTTCGGCGAGTTCAAGGACTACCACGACCGGCTTTGCACCTACGACGCCAAGTTCACGCCGGAGTCCGAACATTTCACAAAAATCCGGACCATCCTTCCGGCGCCGCTGACCGACACGGAACTGGCAGAGGTGGAGAAAATCTGCAAGGCAGCCTACCGCGCGGTCGGGTGCCGCGACTATGCCCGGGTCGATCTCCGGTTGCGTGACGGCATTTTCTATGTCCTCGACGTCAACGCCAATGCCGACCTTTGCGCCGAATCCAGCATCGCCTGCGCCGCCGAGGAAGCCGGCTGGTCCTACGGCCAGATGGGCAACCGGCTCGTGCGCCTCGCGGCCCGCCGCCACGCCCTCCTCTCCAGCGCGGCGTAAGGATAAAATATAAAGGCCTGGTTTCCGGCGATCACCCGTGACGTGACGATCCCGCTTTTTAACGTTGTTTTCGCCCGGATCCCTCCTATACTGGCGCTGTTTTGTTCGAACTGCCCTCGTTTCAACCCAACGGAAGAGGACCGGATATGAAATCGATCGGAGCGTGGATTCTCGGAGCGATCCTGTTGACGGCGGGGCTCGGTCAGTCGATTCAGGCGTCGGACACGCCGAACCGGCTCGGCGGCGGCGCCAACTACTGGGTGGTGCTGGAGGACCTTGACAAGGAGGATGTCCGGGACCTGAACGAGGACGGTTTAAGCTATTTCGCCTCCTACCAGTATTGGCCCTCCCTCCTGGGACTCGAGCTGCAGGTGGAAATGTTCCCCGACTGGATCGGCAAGGACGACGCTTTCGCGCCCCAGGCCTACCTGTTGCTGGGCAGTACCATCTACGCCGCCGCGGGGGTGGGCATCCTGTATTTCGATGACGACTGGGCCGATGATCCCTTCTACGCCCTGAAGGCCGGCATCAACCTGGAACTGTTTCCCAGCCTGTTCCTCGACATCGCCGCCAACTACCGGTTCAACAACGAGACCCAGTTCAAGGACGAAAACACCAATATCGACACCGACACCGTCTTTCTCGGCGCCGCCCTTCGCCTGGGCTGGTAACACGCCGCCGCTCTGTTGGAGCCGGGGTGCACTCACCCCGGCTTTTTTTATTTTTTACGGTTGATTTTTCCCCGCCCTGCCCATACGCTTCATTCCCAATCGGCCTTGATCGAGCAAGTCCGAAAAAAGGGTGTATTCGATGAAGCGTTTCGGAAGTCTGTTTGCGTTTTTCGCCGCACTGGTCACCACCTCTTTCCTCTTCACAGGCTGCGAGATCGGCGGCGGCGGCAGCGGCGGCGGCACCGATAACGAAGGCGATCGCGCCAAAATCATCGGCACCTGGCGCGTCAACACCACGTGGCGCTGGTCCCAGATGACGTTCAACGCGGACGGTTCCCGCAGCGTCGTGGATCGCGTTTCCGGCGCCACCTTTCACCGCGGGTCCTGGCGCTTGAGCGGTGGAAAACTGATCGTCGTCTCCGACGTGACCGAGGAGTGGGATTACGTGGTGACCGACACCACCCTCACGGCCACGCTCCCGGGCGGATCGGTGGTCCCAATGTCTAGAATTAACTAGCGAAACCCTATCCGTGATGCCATGAAAGTCGGCTTGACCTACGATCTGCGCGACGACTACCGCGCCCTCGGCTACGGCGAGGAGGAAACCGCCGAGCTCGACCGCCTCGACACGATCGAGGGCATCGAGGGCGCGCTCCGCGAGCTGGGTTTCACGGTGGACCGGATCGGCCACGTGAAAAGCCTCATGGCCCGCCTTCTCAAAGGCGACCGCTGGGACATCGTCTTCAACATCGCCGAGGGGATCCGCGGCGTCTCCCGCGAATCCCAGGTGCCCGCCCTTCTCGAAATCTACGACATTCCCTACACCTTCTCCGACTCCCTGGTCCTCGCGCTCGCGCTCAACAAGACCCTCACCAAACGCGTACTCCGCACCGCCGGCGTGGCCACTCCCGATTTCGCCGAGGTGCGCACGCCCGCCGATATCGACGCCATCCGCCTCCCCTACCCGCTCTTCGCCAAGCCTGTGGCCGAAGGCACCGGCAAGGGCATTTCCGCCATGTCCCGCATCGCCAACGCGGCTCAGCTCCGCAAGACCTGCCGCCAGCTCCTGCGCCTCTACAAGCAGCCCGTGCTTGTGGAGACCTATCTGCCGGGCGACGAATATACCGTGGGCATTATCGGCTCCGGCAAAACGGCCCGCGTGGCCGGCGTCATGGCGGTCCGCTACCGCGGCGGCACGGATGCGATCTACTCCTACGCGACCAAGAAAAACTACGAAGAGTTGGTCGATTACACGCTCGCCAAGCCCCGGGTGGCCCAGGCGTGCGGCGAGCTCGCGCTCAAAGCCTGGAACGCGCTGGGCTGCGTGGACGCCGGCCGCGTGGACATCCGTTACGACGCAAAAGGGAAGCCGTCCTTCATCGAGGTCAATCCCCTGGCCGGCCTGAATCCCGTTCACTCCGACCTGCCGATCCTCTGCCGCCTGAACGGCATCTCCTTCACCCGCCTGATCGGCGCGATTATGAAATCCGCGCTCAAACGGCACGGGCTTCGCTGACCAAGCGCGACCGCCTGTGACGACTCACACCACCGGCGTGCCGGGTGCTTGAGCGCGCATTACGGCTCCATCCGCCGCGCCTTGAACGCGGCATCCCGCACGAAGGGCGGCCAGGCCAGCGTCAGCACGCCGTCCGTCACCGTCACCGACTCGCGCTTCGCCGCCTGCCCCTTCACCGTGTCCCAGTATTCCACCGCAAACACACCGTTCGACAGCCCCGCCACGGTCGCCGTCAGATTCGTCATGCGGGGCGGGCCGGCCAGGTCCACGGTCTGGAACTCCGGCGCGCGGCCGACCCAGCCCAGCGCCTGGCTCGGGCTCCGCAGGCATGTCCAGACCAACTGCTGGCCCGGCACGGATCCGGCAAACGCGGGATCGCTGGAGCGCAGTTCCGGATCGCGCCGGTCCACATCCGCCATGAAGCGCGCTACGCCCTGGAAGACCGGATACAGGTTCTCCTCGTCGATCGCCATCCACCACCAGAACATCGGCGCGCCGCCCATGGGAACGCCGACCGAGCCCCACAGACCGGCATGAAGCGTGGCGCGCAGGTGCGCCATGTTCGCCGCCATGGGCGAGCCTCCGAATTCGGTGATCTGAACCGGCTTGGCGTAGGGATTGTTGAACTGCGCCGTGGCCTTCATGAGCGGCACGATGGCCGTCGGGTCCGGGCTGGTATGGTAGGCGTCCACCGGGCAGTGATCCATTTCCGGCAGTGCGATCAGGGCCGGATCCTGGTGCCCATAATCGCCGCACACATGCGAGGCCACCAGGTGCCGGTTCGGGTCGAGTTCCTGGATGAAACGCCCCATCTGCCGGTGCCATTCCACGCAGGCCGGGTTCTTGTAGAAACCGTGCTTCGTGCCCACCAGGTCGAATTCGCTCCACAGTTCCCACGCGAACACGTTTCGGCTGTAGCCCCAGCGCGCGATTGTGTAGCGCATCAGCTTGCGGAACGACTCCAGGGCGCGCGGATCGGTGAAGTAGTCTTCCGGCGACTGGAGCCAGCCCCCGTTGTCGGCGTTGAACGGGTTGTCCACGAATTCGCGATCCGAAAACAGGCTGAATTTGCCGTGGTTATGGATCACCAGGTTCAGAAGCAGGCCCCGCTTCGCGGCCTCGTCCAGCACGCGGTCCATCTCCCACGCGTGGCGCATGTTATACTGCCCAACCCCGTGGTAGCCCAGCCACCGCTCGTCCCATTCCAGCCCCAGCGACCACGGCGCAAACCAGACCTCCGCCCAGGTCTCGCCCGCCGCCGCCATGTCCCGGAAATAGTCCCGGTAACGCGCGGTGCCCGTGTCGAACCGCTGCTCCCACGGAAAGGCGCCGTCATGCCGCGTGTCGAACGTGGAGCGGATGTTGTGGCCGAGCGGAAAATAGGGGCTGCCGTCCGTAAACTCGAAAAACCGCCTGTCCTTTTGCGACACCCGGACAAACCCCCGCCCCGCCGGCGGCCCGACCGTGAACTTGCTGGGCCCCCAGGCCGCCTCCCCGCCCGCGTCCCGCACCCGGAGCGTGTAGGCGTAGGCGCCCTCCTGGCGCGGCGCGAACCGCACCCGCCAGAGCGGTCCGCCCTGCGGCACGATCCGCTCGCCTGCCGGCGTGATCTCCCGGTAAAAATCGGTGGCGTAAAAACCGTCGACCTCCGTCGTCGTCCCGTCGGGCGCCGTGAACACCCCCGTCACCCGCACCGTGTTTGTGTCGAACGGATCGAGGTGCCGGTCCGGTATCCGGAACGACACCTCGAACTTGTCATCCCGCGCCACCCGCGAGGACGCGGGCCGCATGTCGCGGATGGTCGGCGGCGATACCGCGGCCGGCCGGAGCCGCGCCTCGGGGGACGCGACGGTCACCCGGCCCGTCCAGGCGCTTTCCTTGCAAAACACCCGCACCCCCACGTTGCGGGGCTCGGCCAGGGTCCTGAAATTCCAGCGCCGATCGTGGCCCACCGGGATCCACGCTTCGGAATCCGCCGCCAACGATACCGTCACCTGGGTGCTCACGCCCGGGACCAGGCTGCCCGGTGCCAGATGCTGATACCACAGCCAGTCCCAGTCCTTGACATACACCAGTGTCTCGCAATTGGTCGGCGCGTCCGCGGGCAACGAAACGGTGAAGCGAAGCGCTTCGGCCTCCAGCCACGGCCGCCAGTTCCACAGCTCGATTTCGCGCTCGCCGGGGAACACGGATTCCAGTTCCACCGTCTCGGCGCGGGGGCGGCTCAACGCCGTCGCGCCGCGGGCGAACAGGGCCTTCACGCCCGCGGCATCCAGCGCGCCCGCCCGAATCTCCAATCCGCCCAGCGCCCCTTTGCTCCGCATCCGCATCTGGGGCGCGCTGCCGATATACAAAGCGCCCCCGAGCGGACGCTCGCCCGCAAAACCCGCGGGCCCGGCGATCGTGGCGGTCAGGGGAACGCCGTCCCGGTACAGGGTCGCCTTCGGAGCCGGCCCCGCACTTTCCACCACCGCGCTGTAATGATGCCACGCCTTTTCGTCCGCCGTCAGAGGCTCGGAGGAAACCGTCCATTTCTTTTGGGGATCGTCCGTCGCCAGGCTGAACCCCAGCCGATCCTCCCGGTCAAAGGCAAACAGCCACTCCCGACCGTCCCCCTTGGCCGCCATGGTGAACCAGGTGGCGTCCTCCATCCAGGCCCAGGCCGACACGGTGAAGGGAATCGCCCCCGTCCCGCCGCCGCTGAAATCCAATTCCGCCCGATGCGGGGCCGACACGCGGGGCTGGTTCGCGAGGAGCAGCAGCGCGCCGCCCTCCACCCCGATGGAGGCCCACCGGATCCCCGCGGGCACATTGACCGGATCCGCGAGCGCGTTTGTGTCCGCGCCCATCACCCCTGCGGGCAGCGCCGTCAGGAATGCCACTGGCAGCCAGTTGGTTTCCGGCGGCGTGTCCGCGACGGTCAGGGTGGCGCGCGCCAGTTCCTCGGGAAACGCGAGGGGCATCCGGAAGGCCGTGTTGCTGTCCTGGGCCATCCCGTATCCGGCGGCCAGGCCCAAGACGGCGGCCGTGATTACGTGGCGCATGGCTTGGACTCCTTGCAACCGCCGAACTTGCAGGGAGGGCCGAATTGATTGCCCAACTCGGGAATGGCCTCGCCCACCAGTGCGGCCATGCGGGTGACCGCCTCGCGGATCTCCCACTCGGCCCGCTTGCACATCCGTTTGCGGGTCATGTTGGCGAGCGATTCGAACGTGGGCGCCAGGTTGATCGCGGTCATGAGCGCCTGGGGCAGCACCATGCGGGCGGTTTCGTTGCACTGCTCGCTCGTGAGGCCTTTCGCCGCCAACACGGCGCGCACCTTTTCATACGCGCGCCGGGCATGCTCGATCCCATCCTGGTAGGCCGCCGCCGCTTCGGGATCGGAGGCAATCCGGTCCGGGACCACATAGCGGGCTCCGCTCATGTCCACGTAGCGGCTCGACTGCTGGTTGACCGGGGCAAACCGCTCGTGGCGCACGAGTTGGTGCGTGGCGGAACGGGAGATGCCGGTGACGGTAAACTCGAAGTGGAGATGGCGGCAGCCGGAATAGTGGCCCGTTTTCAGGCAACCCAGCGCGATTTTCCGGAACACCGGCCCGGATTCCTCCGCTGGCTTGGCCAGCAACGCCTGGTACTCGTTCGTGGTGCGGTAGCACAGGGCGGTGAACCGGCCCCACCGGGCCAGGAAACCCCGTGCCGGATCGGCCATTTCGTCCCGGTTCAGCCATACGATGTCCATGTCCGTTCCTTTGGCTTCTTATTCTATCGGGTTGCGCCCGAGCCTGTCCACGAAAATGCGGAATTGCGGAGCCGATTGCGCTGTTCGCATAAGCCCATGCCTATTGAGTGATATGGGAGGA
>CAZSUH010000103.1:0-10918 GCA_964609905.1 uncultured Verrucomicrobiota bacterium | reverse complement strand
ACTGCGGCGTCAGCGCGGGCATCTGCGACATGCTCGTGCAGGGGTGGGGCGACACCGTGCGCGTCTTCCCGGCGGTTCCTGACCTCTGGCGGGACGTCGCCTTCCGCGACCTGGTCGCGGAAGGGGCGTTCCGGGTTTCCGCCGTGCGACGGCTCGGCCGGACGGTCTGGGTCCGGATCACGGCCACGCGGGACCGGGTGTTGCGCCTGCTCGATCCGTTTGAAGGCGCCGCGGTTGCCCTATCCGGCTCCGCGGTTAAACGGGAAGGACGCTATTTCACGGCTGACCTGAAGGCCGGTCAGACGGTGGTATCGCGGTTGGATGGCGTCCCGTTCAATTGGGACGAGGCGGTGGCGGCCGTGCGTGAGTCGCGTCCGTCGGTGTTGGGGTTGCCGCGCGAACCCGGTTCCGGACGGGGAATGGCCGATACAATCGAAGCGCCCGAAGCCGGGGCGCCAACGGAGGAACAGGCATGAGTGCGCGACACCCGAAAGCCGACGCCACACGCTGGATCGAAATTGAACCGCCGTACTGCGAAGGGCGCGCGTGGTTGAAAACGCGGTATCCGTTTGATCGCCTTCCGGCGAACCGCGGAATCGAGAAGTATGAACGGCTGTGGCAAAAATCGCACTTGACCGCCGGCCTGGCGGTTTCGTTCCACACGGATTCGGCCGCGATCCAGGTGCGGTGGAGCGGGCACGATTTCGAGGAGGAACCGGGACCCTATAATGCCTTTTCGGCCAATGGATTCGATCTGTATGCGTATGATGCGATCGATGAAGACTGGCGCTGGGTCGGCCTGACCAGGGGGATCCATGATTCGAAGGCGAATGCCTTCACGCTAAAAAGCGATCATCCCCGAGGCCGGCATCGGTACCGCCTGTATTTCCCCATGGGCAAGACCGTCAAACGGGCCTGGCTCGGGCTCGGCGCGGGCGCATGTTTCGAATTTGAACCGCCTCGGACCGATCCGCCGCTCCTGTATTACGGAACCAGCCTGATCAACGGCGCGTTTTCGTCCCGGCCCGGGCTGAGCCTGGCGGCTCGGCTGGCGCGGGAATTCGATTTGCCGCTGCTGAACTTCGGGTTTGCCGGGAGCGCGGAAATGCAGCCCGAACTGGCCGAGCTGCTGGCGGAGGTGAAGGCCGCGATTATTTTTGTGGACGTTCTCCAGAATCTCGACATTTCGCTCTCGCCGGAACGGGTGGAGCCGTTTTTGAGAAAAGTGGCCGCAACGCATGCCGGCGTTCCGGTCCTGGTGCTGGAGAACTATCCGCACCTCTCCGCCTTTTGGAAAGCGGGTGGCGGCAAAGCCCAGAAATACTGGTGGAATGTGTATCGCAACCTGTTCCGGAAGGCGCGCCAGGACCATGCGAACCTTCACTATATCAGGGGGCTGGATCTCATGGGAATGGACCGCGAGACAGCTCCGGATGGGGTGCACGCCAACGATCTGGGGTTTGACCGCATGTTTCAGGGCGTGGTTCGAGCCGTGCGTCGGGTCTGTCCCGCATTCAAGCCCCGGATATCGGCGCCGGAAAAGCGGCGGCGCTATCTGAAACATTTCGAGTAATGCCCGTTTTGTGTGATAAGCTGAACCTCGACGCCACCGTAAGCGAGGCGTCGCCGGAGGTCAATGACCATGAATGAGGCGGATCGGGAGGCGGCTATTGATGCGCGGATTCGGCAAATGACGACCGCCGAAAAAGTGCATCTGTGCCATGGTCTGGACGATGTGTGGATCGGCGACATACCGCGGCTCGGAATCCCGAAACTGGGCATGAACGACGGACCCCAAGGCGTTCGGCTGGAGGATGGGCGGACGGCCACGGCGCTTCCGTGCGGCATTTCCCTGGCCTGCTCCTGGTCACCTGAAGCCGCGGCGGAATATGGAGCCTTGATCGGGCGCGAGGTGCTGGCCAGCGGCCTTCATGTGAGTCTCGGACCGGGCATGAACCTGATGCGGACGCCGTTGAACGGCCGGAATTTCGAGTATTATGGGGAAGATCCCGTGCTGGCTGGCTCCATCGCCGCCGGGTATATCCGCGGCTGCCAGTCGGAAGGCGCGGCGGCCACGCCCAAGCACCTGGCGCTGAACAACCAGGAAATCTGCCGGACCACCGGCAGCTCGAACGTGGACGAACGCACGTTGCGCGAGCTGTATTTGCGAGGCTTCGAGATCGCCGTCCGGGAAGGGCGCCCCTGGATGATGATGTCGTCCTACAACAAGATCAACGGCGAATACGCCTCCGCCTGCCGGCTGGTGCAGCAGCAGATCGTCAAGGACGAGTTCGGATTCGATGGCGTCATGGTGTCCGACTGGGGCGGCGCGCACGATACGGTCGGATGCGCGCTGGGCGGACTCGATTTGGAAATGGGGCAGGGCCGCAAATCGGTGATGGGCGAGCCCCTGCTGGAACGGGTCCTGGCCGGCGCGGTTCCGGAATCCGTTCTGGAGGAAAAGGTGCGCCGGATTCTTCGGTTGATGGTCCGGACCGGCCGGTTTTTGCCGGAGTCGGATCAGCCGAAGGGGGAGATCAATACGCCGCGTCACCGCCGGCTTGCCAGGGAGTTGGCGCAGGAAGGCATGGTGCTGCTGAAAAACGAGGGCAACCTGCTGCCGTTTGACGCGGCCGCCATCAAGACGTTGGCCGTGATCGGGCCTAACGCGGATGTGGCCCATTCCATGGGCCCTCTCGAAGTATGCGGGGGCAGCGGGGCCGTTCATCCGGACTATGAAATCACGCCGTTGGCCGGTTTGCGCGCGTATTGCCGGCGCCACACGATCGAGTGTCTCTATGCCCCCGGCATCACCTTCGACCGGGACGAGGTCATACCCGGTTCGCTGTTATGTCATGATGGGCGCGCGCCGGGTTTGAAAGCCGAGTATTTCCATTCGCGCGCCGACCTGGAATCGGGCGCGCCCCCGTTCATGACCCGGGTGGACCGGGATATGCGGTTTCGCTGGGATCACGGGTCCATGGTGGGCGGGCGTTCCGACGAAACGCTGCCCGACCGGGATTTCGCGGTTCGCTGGTCGGGCCGATTAACGCCGAACCGATCCGGTCAGGCCGCGTTGCGGATCGATCTGATTCATGCCCGAGCGCGGGTCTGGCTGGATGGACGCCTGGTCCTGAATGCCGAGGCCAACCGGCGGCACCAGCAGGCTGTCCACGACCTGACGGCGGTGGCGTGCCAGCCGATGGAACTGAGGATTGAGATGGACTGTCTGGAGCCGCGTCCGGAAATGCGGCTGTTGTGGAAAGCGGCGGACGATCGCACGCGCGAGCGGGCCCACGCGCTGGAAGTGGCGGCACGCGCCGATGCCGTTGTGTTTTGCGGCGGCACGCATCATGGGTACGACAAGGAAGCCATCGGGTGGGGCGATGTTCCCGGGGCGGATATTCCGGACCTCGAATTGATCGGGCCCCAGGCGGAATTCATCCGCGACCTGGCCGGTGTCAATCCGAAGACCGCGGTGGTGCTGACGAACGGCTCGGTGGTCAGCGTGGAAACCTGGATCGACCGGGTGCCGGCGTTGTTGGAGACCTGGTACGCCGGAATGGAAGGCGGCCATGCGCTCGCGGAAGTGCTGTTCGGCGAGGTCAATCCGTCCGGCAAGCTGTGTTGCACGTGGGGCCGGAAGCTGGACGATTACGCCTGCCACGCCAATGGCGCCTATCCGGGCGTGCGGGAGGGCGAGGCGGCTGGCGTGAACTATGCGGAAGGCCTCTTCATGGGATACCGCCACTTCGACCGGGCCCGCATCGCGCCCCGATTCCCCTTCGGGTTCGGCCTCTCCTACACCACGTTTGCCGCGCGGATTCTCGATTGCACGGTTGATGAGCCGAACGCCGACGCGCCGCGGGTGACGGTGCGGGTCACGGTCACGAACACCGGTTCGCGCGCGGGCGCGGAAGTCGTTCAGTTGTATGTCGGGGATGACGACTGTTCGGTTGAGCGGCCGGAAAGGGAATTGAAAGCGTTTCGGAAAGTGCGGTTGCCGCCGGGCGGATCGCGCACGATCGGATTCAGCCTCGACCGGCGCCATTTTGAGTTCTGGTCCGAGGAGAAACAAGCATGGACGGTCGAACCGGGCCGTTTTACCCTGTCGATCGGCTCCGCGCCTTCCCAGGAATCGGAACAGGTGAAGATGGACCTTCTCCCGCCCCAACCGGCATGAAACGATGAAGATTGTCGTATCCTTGGACATCGGAACCAGCAAAATCGCGGCCATCGCCTTCGATGCCGACGCGCGCCGAATCGTCGGGGTGTTTTCCGCCGATCATCCGGCATCCGTTCACGGTTTATCCGGCGGACGGCACGAACAGTCCCCGGAAATCATCGTTGAGACATGCGTCACGCTGATTCGGCAACTGATGAAGTCAAACGTGTGCGAGCCGGACGCGGTAAAAACCGTCGCCATTACCGGGCAGATGCACGGTCTGCTGCTGGTGGACCGCGAACTTCGCGCGCTGACGAACCTGATCACGTGGTGCGACCAGCGGGCGGCCGACTTCGTCGCGTCGCTGGACCGGCAGACGTGGCCGGCGGATCGGACCGGCTGCTACCTGCATGCCGGGTATGGCGCCGCGACCCTGGTGATGCTGAAGCGGGCGGGCGCCATGGCGCCCGGCGTTCGGGCGCTGCCCATCGCGAGCTATGTGGCCGCCCGGCTGTGCGGCATCGCCGCCATCGACGCGTCGCATGCCGCCAGTTGGGGCATTCTGGATGTTCGCCACTCGTGCTGGGATCGGGGTCTCGTCGACCGTCTGGGCATTCCCTGGGAGATTCTGCCCGACATCCAATCCAGCATGAGCGAACTGGGCCCCTTGACCCTGGATCTCGGATTGCCGAAACAGGTCTCGGTGCGGATGCCGCTCGGCGACAATCAGGCCAGTTTTATCGGCGCCTGTGGAGTGGGCCATGCGGCCATGTTGCTGAATCTCGGGACGGGCGGGCAAATTTCGCTGCCCATCCCCGCATTCGCCGTCTATCCCGACCTGGAGACCCGTCCGTTTCCGTTCGGCGGATATCTGTTGGTTGGGGCCAGTCTGTGCGGCGGCCGCTCTTATGCCATTCTGAAAAACTTCTTTTCCCAGACGGTTCAAGCCTTTACAGGCCGGACGCTCGGGGATGACGAACTTTACGCGACGATGGACCTTCTGTCGCGAGCGAGCGATCGCGAACTTGGCGTCGATACCCGGTTGGCCGGCACGCGAATGAATCCCGCTATCCGGGGGAAGATTACCGGAATCGGCATCGATAGTTTGACGCCCGCGGCGCTGTGCCGCGGTTTTACCCGGGGGATGGTGATGGAGTTGGCCGCCCTGATCGATCCGGAAATCCGAACGCGTTACGACCGGATCATGGTCAGCGGGAATGGAATTCGAAAAAACCCGATGGCGAAGTCATTCGTGACCGAGGCCTTTGGCCGGCCCTGCCTGGAATCGGCCAACCGGGAAGAAGCGGCCACTGGCGCGGCACTGGCGGCTATTCAGGCGGCCGGCGGGCTTGGCGACTCGGAACAGGCCCGGCGTTCGGGCCGTTTTGCGGACTGAACCGGTTGCCGGTTCCAATGGAATGCGTCCCGGCTTCCAGTTTTTCCTTAACATGGAGCATCGGTGCGCGTATCATGCGGGTTAATCGAAGCGGGGTTGCCATTACACGTTCAGGAAAAGATATGGAACGCTATAAACGGGTTGCTGTTTTGATGGGGGGGCCTTCCGCGGAGCGGGAGGTGTCGATCCGGTCGGGAACCGCGGTCGCCGAGGGATTGCGTCAGGCCGGGTATGCGGTGGAGTCCGTGGTGGTGACGGGGAAAAAGGTGGCCTTGCCGCCGGGCGTGGAGGCGGTGTTCATCGCGTTACACGGGGAGTTCGGGGAGGACGGCCAGGTGCAGGCGATCCT
This sequence comes from uncultured Verrucomicrobiota bacterium, assembly GCA_964609905.1. Taxonomy (GTDB): domain Bacteria; phylum Verrucomicrobiota; class Kiritimatiellia; order CAIKKV01; family CAIKKV01; genus CAZSUH01. The sequence continues at coordinate 5,008 of CAZSUH010000103.1, read as the reverse complement.
GCGGGCAAAAGGCGTTCCGTATACCGGCTCGGATCCCGAATCGAGCGCGGCGTCGTTCGATAAATTGCGCTGCAAGCGGATTCTGGATGCGCACGGCATTCCGACGCCCCGGTGGGAGGTCTTGCGCGAGGGCGACCGCCGCTCGCTGCCGTTGCCGGTCGTGACGAAGCCGCCGCGCCAGGGTTCCTCCATCGGCATCGCGCGCGCGCGGACGCGGTCGGCATTCGCCCTGGCCATGGCGGAATCGCTGAAGTATGGCCGCGACGTGCTGGTGGAGGCGTTTGTGCCGGGCCACGAGTTGACGGTGGGCCTGGTGGACGGCGACCCGCTCCCGGTGATCGAAATTGTTCCCAAAGGAGGGTTTTACGGGTACCGGCAGAAATACACCCGGGGCGAAACCCGGTATGACTGTCCGGCGGCAATCACGACCCGGCAGGCGCGCCGATGCCGGGAACTCGCGCGGGCGGTCTACGTGGCGCTGGGTTGCCGGGGGATGGGGCGGGTCGATTTTCGCATGACACCGGGCGGCGACCTGTTCGTGCTGGAGATGAACACCATCCCGGGTTTCACGGAAACCAGCCTGTTGCCGAAGGCGGCGGCCAGGGCCGGAATGGGCTTCAGCGCGTTGTGCGGGCGGATCATGGAAACGGCGGCGGTGTAGGACGGGAAGGGACGGGCACGGTCATGCGGTGGACATTGGGGAAGCGAAACGGAGCCGCCGAGGCGCGCCGGACCAACCGGAAGCGCAACACCGTCACGAATGTGAGCGGCCGGGCCGCGGAGTTGTCGGGGAGGCGGATGCACCGCGTGGTGACGGGGCTGTTGGCGACGGCGCTGGCCGCGCTCACGGTCGCGGTGATTTGGATGGCCGCGCAGCGGATCGGCGAACAGTTGCTGTACGCCAATTCCGAATACCGGATTAAGACGATCGATGTTCAGTCCGACGGGCGGCGGGTGTCGGCGGAGAAGGTCAAGCAGTGGGCGGAGCTGGAGGCGGGCATGAACCTCCACACGGTGAACATTGCCGAAAAAAGGCGCATTTTGCTGCAGCGGGTTCCGGTCATCAAGTCGGTGACGATCAAGCGGTTGATGCCCGACCGTCTGGAGGTGCGCATCACGGAGCGGTTCCCCATCGCCTGCCTGGGCATCCACCACCGGCTGGGGGTGGACCAGACGGGATATGTGTTCGCCATCGCGCCGTCGTCCGACCTGTTGCCGGCCATCTGGGGGTATTCGGAGCAGATCAGCCCGGGGGCGCGGCTGCGGGGCCGGTTGCTCAACGCCGTGGAGGTGGTGGACGTGCTCAACCGGACGGCGCTGGGCGGTCTGATCCGGTTGGACGGGATCGATGTGCGCGAACCGGACCGGCTGGTGCTGAAACTGAACGACGGGCCGTTGGTGCGCCTGAGCTGGCCGGATATGGCGATGTCCACGCCGGAGAGCCGGCTGGGATTGGAGGCCAAGCTGCGGAGCCTGGCGCGCGTGCTGGAGGATGCGCGCCTGAAAAACCGGCGCCTGGCGAACGTGGACATGACGTTTACCGACGAGTATATTCCCGTGGAGTAGGATGCCATGACAATTCCACCTTTGGTGGCTCTGGAAATCGGAACAAGCAAAGTGGCGGCCGTGGTGGGCGAGGTCAAGCCGGACGGCAGCCTGCTGATCACCGGCGTCGGCCGCGAGGAATCCCGGGGTGTGCGCAAGAGCGAAATCGTGGATTTCGACACGGCCCTAGCCTGCGTGAAAAGCGTGCTGATCCGGGCCGAGGAGAACGCGCAAGTCGAGATCGGGAGCGTGTTGCTGACGGTCTCCGGCGGCCACCTGCAGAGCCTGGTCAACCAGGGCGCGAAAAAAATATTCGGCAAGAACAACGAGATCACGGTGGAGGACCAGTCGGCGGTGATCGAGCTGGCGCGGTCGATCAATCTGCCGCCCGACCGGGAGGTGGTGCATTCCATCGGTCAGCACTTCATCATCGACGACGAGCGGGTCGTGCGCCGGGCGGTGGGCATGGAGGGATCGCGGCTGGCGCTGGACATGCTGATCATGCACGGCGTGCGAAACCGGCTGCACACGCCGGTGCGACTGGTGAAAACGATCCCCCTTGAACTGGAGGATCTCGTGTTCGGCGGCCTGTGCGCGGCCCAGGCCGTGTTGAGCCCGGAGCAGAAGGAAAGCGGCGCCCTGATCATCGACTTGGGGGGCGGGACGACCGATTACGCCCTCTACGCCTCGTTCAAGATCGCGGCGGTGGGGTCGATCGCCATCGGCGGCGATCATGTGACGAACGACATCGCCTCGGCTTTTTCGATCCAGACGCGGCAGGCGGAGCGGATCAAACGGGAGGCCGGTTCGGCGACGATCGATGTGGCCAACCGGATGCGCGCCATTCCGGTGCCGGCGGAGGTGGGTTTCGAGGCGCGGATGTTTACGCAGGGAGCCTTGCACACGGTGATCAATGCCCGGATGGATGAGTTGTTCCAGCTTATTCTGAAGCGGTTGCGGAGGGAGAACCTGCACCAACTCAAGGCGGGGGTGATCCTGACGGGGGGCGGCGCGAAACTGCGGGGGGTGCGGGAGCTCGCGGAACGGGTATTCCGGCTGCCGTGCGCCATCGGCAAATTGCAGGGGGTGAGCGGCGCGGTGACGCAAGTGGCGGACCCGGAGTATGCGGCGGCGGTGGGGCTGCTGAAGTACGGGCATAAAACGGCGCGACAGGTGACGCCGGGCTGGTGGGCGCAATGCCGGGAACGGATCGCCCGTTGGTTCCATGCGGCCCGAGCCATGGAGACGCAAGGCCATGAATGAGCATTCGTTACGGAGTTCCGTGCCGCAGGTGGCGGTCGTGGGCGTGGGACACGGCGGCGCCGCGACCGTGGCGCGCCTGGTGACCGACTGGCAGGACGGTCCGCGGGTGGTGGTGGTCGGGACCGATCGCGAGATGCTGGCGCGCAGCCTCGTCCCGCCGGCGGACCGCGTTCAGATTGGCGAAGCGCAAACCCGCGGCTTGAGCACGGGCGGGAATGTGGAACTGGGGAGGGAGGCCGCGGAAGCCGGGCGCGAGCAACTGCAGGGCGCGGTGGCCGGCGTCAATATGGTCTTTCTGGTGGCCGGCCTCGGCGGCGGCCTGGCCACGGGCGCGCTCCCGGTTCTGGCCCGGATGGCCCGGGCGTTTGGCGCCATGACGGTCTGTGTCGTCACGCTGCCCTTCGAGTTTGAGGGGCAGAACCGGCGGGTCCGGGCCGAACAGGGATTGACGGAATTACAGGAGGCGGCGGACGTCGTAATCGCGATTCCCAACCAGAAGTTGTTCCACATGCTGGGCGGCGATGTGCGGGTGGCCGACGCTTTTTCCAGGGCCGACGCCGTCATGGCACGCGCCCTCTACAGCGTGTGGCGGATGATCAGCAAGCCGGGACTGATCAGCCTGGACTACGCCGATCTCCACGCGCTGCTGGCCGGCAGCAGCGGATTGGGCGCATTCGGATTCGGGGATGGCACCGGTCCGGAAAAGGCCAGGGAGGCGGTGCGGGCGTTGATGACGAACCCCCTGCTGGACCACGGGCAGGTGTTGCACGAGGCGGAGGCGGTCCTGGTCAGTATCGCGGGCGGACCCGACCTCACGCTGCTGGAGATCGAGGCCATCATGAAACCGATCCGTGAAACCATCCGGCCCGATGCGCATCTGGCCATGGGGACGGTGGTGGATGATGCCTGGCTGGACCGGGTGACCGTGACGGTGCTGGTCTCCGAGAAATGGCGCAAAGAATCTTCCGGCCAGATGCGGCTCGAATTGGGCGCGCCGGCTCCCGATACGGACGCGGAATCGGTTTCTTCCTTCGTGAAAGGCAGCGCGAGCAAGCGGAAACAACCTGCCGGGCAGGCCTCGCTGTCCCTGGACGGTATGCGGGGTGGACGGGGGCGGTTCAAGGACGTGGATCCGACCGTCGAGGACGGAGAAAATCTGGACACGCCCACCTTTTTCCGAAGAGGCGTGCCGATCTAAAGCGCTTGCGCGCGCTCCACAGAAGGACGGACATGAAAACGAGCGGAATCAAGAGCCATTTTATTCAGTTTGTCAAATACGGAATTTCCGGCGCCGCGGCCACGGCCGTTCATCTGCTGATGTTTTACGTCATGGCCTTATGGGTGTTGCCCGCGCTGACGGGAGAGGACCCCATGTTCCGTCTGATGGGAATGGGAACCCCCGCCGCGGTCAGCGATGCGCTGCGCGCCAAGCGGGCGGCCATCGACACGGGCGTCGCGTTCATGTTCTCCAACCTGACGGCCTATATCTTGAACGTGACATGGGTATTCAAGCGTGGGCGCCACCATTGGATGGTGGAAATCGCGATGTTCTACGTGGTTTCCGGAATAAGCCTGTTGCTCGGCACGCTCATGCAAACGTGGCTGATCGTGCATTGGGGCATTAGCACCACCACCGCCTTCGGAACGAATATGATCGCCTCCCTGGCGATCAACTTTGTCGTCCGAAAATTCGTCATCTTTAAAGGCTGACGTCCGCGTTTACTTGCGGCGTGCTTTCTTCCCGGCGACGGGCTTAATCTTTTTCGCCGCGCGCGCCAGAAGGGCGATTCCCTCGCACGGATCCGCTCCGATCACACGGCACAGTTTCACGAATTCGAGGATATCCAACCGGCGTTCGCCGATTTCAACTTTGCCGACCCAGGAATGCGGGATTTTGAGCGCCAGCGCGACCACACGCATGGTCATGCCGGCGTCTTTTCGGTTCTTCCGTATCCATTCCAAAAGGCGTTTGTATTCGGGCGTATGGATTGTCTTCATGTTCACCTTTGGGGTTGAAGTTAGCAAAACCGACTTATATTTTGAATATAGTAGAACAAAATCAGGCCGTCTTGCAAGGATAAAATCGTGAAAAGACCAAGCCCTCCAACGGGAAGCTCCGTTCGTCGTGTTGGCCCGTTGTCACGGTGTCGCGACTCTATGAAAATGTCCCCTTGCCGACTCAATAGAAATGTCCCCATAT
>CAZSUH010000102.1:0-11060 GCA_964609905.1 uncultured Verrucomicrobiota bacterium | reverse complement strand
TAATCATGGCACCATCATGCAGCGCAACCAATCCCCGCGCCCAGTCTTTTGTGGGGGAAAATCGACTTTTTTTATCGATCCCAAGCCGAGCACCCTCAAATGCCTAACGTTTTTATGCCCCGTTGGGAGAAGTCGTTTCTCAGCCTCCAAAATCACTCAATAGGCATGCGCTTGCGCGAACAGCGCAATCGGCTCTCCCGGCGCAAATAGAGATTGAAACCCGGCTGAAAAACCTCTAAAACCCCTTCACGACGATGAACGAACAACTGTACAACCTGGCCGCGGACGCGAACCCTCGCCGGCCGGCCACGCTGGGTCCCGCCTTCACCTACGGCAAAAAACCCTTTTCGCCCGACCTTTGGAAAAAGCGGGTGGAGCCACTCTCCTCATCCGCCCAATGCGAGGTCACCCGCGCCACCTACACGTCGCCGGACAGGAAACTGCAGATGCGCCTGACGGTCACGGTTTACAAGGATTTCCCGGTGGTGGAGTGGCTTCCCGAACTGACGAATCCCGGCCAGGCGCCGAGTCAGATCGTGGACGATTTTCAATCGCTCTCGTTCGCCTGCGCCGTTCCGGTTCAGCGCGAAAAGGAGAGCTACGGATTCCGCCAGGCGACGATCCGCCGCTGCTACGGTTCGAAAAATTCGCGCGACGATTTCTTGGCCCAGCCCTTCATCCTGCGCGAACGCTACCCCGACAACACCCTCCGCATGGATACCGACGAAGGCCGCTCCTCGGCGGCCTGGCTTCCCTTTTTCGGCATCGATCTGACGGAGACCGCGGGCTTTAACATCGGCATCGGCTGGTCGGGCGCCTGGCAGGCGGCCTTCAGCCTCAACGAGACGCTCACGGTGCGCGCCGGCATGATGAAAACCCATTTCCGGGTGCAACCCGGCGAAACGGTCCGGCAGCCCTCGATTTTCGTGCAGAGGCGCGACGGGCTATCCGTGCGCGCGGGGCAGAACCAGCTTCGCCAGTTCTTGCTGAGCCACCACAGTCCGCGCGATGGACACGGGGAGCTGATCCGCACGCCGTTGCCCATTTCGACGTGGGGCGGGCTGCCGACGGCCGATACGCTCGACATTTTGCGGAAGGTGAAGGAACACGCGTTTGCCTGTGACACCTTTTGGATCGACGCCGGCTGGTTCGGCCACGACCGCTGGGTCAGCCCCACGGAATACGACAAGAGCGACTGGTACACGACGGTCGGGGATTGGCGCGTGAACCAGGTGCCTCATCCCGGCGGCTTTCGGCCCATTGCCGACGTTGTGCACGGGATGGGCATGAAGTTTCTCCTCTGGGTCGAAATCGAACGCGTCATGCCCGGCACACCGGTCGCCCTCGCGCATCCGGAGTGGCTGCTGCACACCAAGGCCAATCCGCAGAGCCTCCTGCTGAACCTGGGCGACCCGGCGGTCCGGGACTGGGCCGTGCAGACGGTGACCGCGCTGGTGCGCGACCAAGGCATTGACCATTATCGGCAGGACTTCAACTTCAACACGGTTCCCTATTGGGCGGAAAACGACGCCCCGGACCGGCAGGGGATCACCGAAGCGCACTACGTGGCGGGCCTCTACGCGTTCTGGGACGCGCTGCGCGAACGGTTCCCCGACATGCTGATCGACAACTGCGCGAGCGGCGGACGGCGCATCGACTTCGAGACCATGTCCCGCAGCATCTGCCTCTGGCGCGCCGACCTGCTCGGGCGCCCCTGGTTCGATTGCAGCGAGGTCAATCACACGGAAATCCATTATCTCACGCAGTGGGTTCCGCTCCACGCCGGCGGCGTGACGATCAAGCCCGGCGACGATTACGGCTTTCTGAGCGGAATCAGCTCCGGCGTCTCCTGCTTGCATCCCGCATTCAAGGAAGCTTACGGATATGCGTGGCAGAAGGGGATGATCGAGAACGCCAAGCGGATGATGCGGCATTTCTACGGCGATTTTTATCCGCTGACCGATCATCCCGAAGACCCGGCGGTCTGGAACGCCTACCAGTGCCACGGGCCGGAAACGGGCAGCGGCTTCTGCATCGCCTTCCGCCGGCCGGAATGTGCGGCAACCGCGCTCACGTTGTCGTTGCGGGCGATCGTTCCCGACGCCGACTATGAAGTCGAACGGTTCAAGGGCGAAACCCGGAGGGTGAAGGGGCGGGAGCTGATGAATCTGCGGATCGAACTGCCCGAGCCTCGCTCCTGTGCGTTATACTATTACCGCCCCGTCCCGGCCTGTTCGGAAAACCGAAATAAGGAACAACAACGACCGTCGGCCTTTTGATTGTTTTCTGATCCTTCGGCGAATGAATGATCTCCATATACCGTAAAGAGGGACCGATCATGAAGCCCCTGGAATCGTTCCTATCGCGATCATCCGGCCCTTGGCCGATGGGAGACCGGAAGACGTTCCGGTTGGCCGAAGCGGCGGCATTACCGCATGTGGACAGGCCGGTGACGGTTTCAGGACTGCCTGCCCGCATTGTCCGATGGCTGGAGGAGCATGGAGTTCGGTGCCGGTCCCGGCGGCTACGCCTCGGGGCTGTTGATGGGGATCTATCCGTTCCATCATGGCCGGATGATCTTGAATACATTGAACATTTTGGGGCATAGTAACGTTCATCCCGCGGCCGACCGGCGGTTGCTGAACCGGGTTCAATAGGGATCCGGAACGGCGTCGGCGCGTCGGCGATAACGATTGGAGAAAACGATGACCAGCCGTGAACGAGTCATTCGCACGATCACGTTCCAGGGAGCCGACCGGCTTCCCACCGATTTGCCGGCTCCCTATGGCACCGATTTCGCGGGGGTGTGGCTGGATCCCTCGCCGGATGCGCGTCCGCCCAACGGCCGTGACGAGTGGGGCGCGCTCTGGAAGAACATCGGCGTCTGCAATCTGGGCGAGGTTCAGGAGTTTCCGATCAAAGACTGGTCCGACTTTCCCACGCTTCGCATCCCGGACATTCGCGAGCCCAATCGCTGGCGGGGCCTGGACGACGCGCGGGAAAAGGCCGGAGACAAATTCCTGCTGGCCGGCGGTTTTTCGATCTACGAACGCGTGCATTTTCTCCGCGGCCTGGAAAACACCTGGTGCGACATCCACGAGGCGCCGGAGAAATTGGGACGCCTGATCGACATTCTCGTGGAAATGAACCTTTACGCGATCGAGCGCTTCGCAAAAGCGGGGGCCGACGGACTCATCTTCTGCGATGACTGGGGCCTTCAGAATCGGCTGATGATTGCGCCTGAATCCTGGCGCGCGATCTGGAAACCGCGCTACGCGCGGATTTACAAGGCGGCGCATGAAGCCGGGCTGCTCACCTTCCTGCACAGTTGCGGTCATATCGTGGACATTCTCGACGACCTGATCGAAATCGGGCTGGACGTGGTTCACATGGATCAACAGGAAAACATGGGACTCGAATTGCTGGGCCGTCGCTTTGGCGGCCGGATCACGTTTTACTCGCCCGTGGACATTCAAAAAACCATGGCGACAGGCTCCCTGGACGATATCCGGCGCTATTGCCGCGACATGGTCCGTCTGCTGGGCCGGCCCCGCGGCGGATTCATCCCGCGCTGGTATTCCGATCCGAAAGGCGCCGGCCACCGGCCGGAAGCCCTGGATGCGATGTGCGACGAATTCAAGAAGATCAGCCAGGAATGGAAAGCCGGTGATTGATGACCACATCCGCAACGAGATCGATCCGATGGCCAAAAGGCCTGGCCCGGAAAATCAAAAAACTGAATGCCTGGATGATCGCCCGGAAGGGGGTGCTGGTGGCGTGGAGCGGGGGCGTGGACAGCACGTTCCTGGCGGTCATGGCGCACCGGGCGCTGGGGAAAGCGGCATTGGCGGTGACGGCCGACTCGCCCTCGTTTCCCCGGGCGGATCTGCGCGAAACCCGCGCGCTGGGCCGGCGGCTCGGGTTGCGGCACCGCGTGATTGCCACGGACGAGATGGGCAATCCCGTGTTCACGGCCAATCCGCCCGATCGCTGTTATTATTGCAAATCCGAGTTGTTCGGCGCGTTGCGCCGCGTGGCGGAAAAGGAGGGACTTGAGGAGGTCGTGGACGGCAGCAATGCCGACGACACGGGCGATTTCCGGCCCGGCACCCGCGCGGCCCGCGAGCAGGGCGTAAAGCGGCCGCTGCAGGAACTGGGTTTCACGAAGGCGGAGATCCGGGCCGCCTCCCGGGCGCTGGGCCTGCCGACGGCGGACAAGCCTGCCACGGCCTGTTTGACGTCGCGCATTCCCTACGGCACGGCCATTACGCCGGGCAACCTGGCCGTGGTGGAGAAAAGCGAACAGGCGTTGAAAAAGCTGGGCTTTTCCAATTATCGCGTGCGCCTGCACGGCGAAGTGGGCCGCATTGAAGTGCCCCCTCGGGAACTGGCGCTGGCGCTTGAAAAGCGCGAGGCGATCGTGCGGGAATTGAAAAAGGCGGGGGTTCGATATGTGACCCTGGATTTGCAGGGCTATCGCATGGGCAGCTTGAACGAGGCGCTGGGCCGGTGAAGCAGACGTTCCGGCCTTGCCTTTGGGGGACGGTTTCCGCATGATGGCCGGGAAAGAAAGGGCGACGACATGGATTTAATCGATAAAGGGATCACCCTGATCCTCGTGTTCGGCTCGGTGGTTCTGCACGAGATCGCGCATGGCTACGCGGCCTGGCGGCTGGGCGATCCGACCGCGCGGATGCAGGGGCGGCTCACGCTCAACCCGTTGGCGCACATCGACCTGTTCGGCACCATCCTGGTGCCGCTCATGCTGTCCTTCACGGGCGGTCCCGTGCTGGGCTGGGCCAAGCCGGTGCCGTTCAACCCCACCTATTTCCGGGATCCCAAGCGGGACATCATGATCACCGGCGCGGCGGGGCCCGCGGCGAATTTTGCCGTGGCTCTAGGAGCGGCGATTCTGATTCGGGCGCTCCATATCGTGATGCCGGCCACGGGTTTTCTTTTCTACATCCTGGTCACCCTGTGCGTGGTCAACGTCTATCTGGGGTTGTTCAACCTGATCCCGATTCCGCCGCTGGACGGCTCGCGCGTGGCGATCGGGCTGATGCCAAGCGAGTGGGTGACCCCCTATCTTCGCCTGGAACGGTTCGGGTTCCTGATTTTGCTGGGCCTGCTCTGGCTGAACGCGATCGACTGGTTTCTCGATCCGGCAGCCGGCTTTGCACTCCGGCTGCTTATTCCGCGGCTTTGATCGCGTCCCGGATCTTTTGTTTTATGGGCGGCGGTTGACATGCGTCTGCAGGTAGAGGAGAAGCCGATGAACGAGACCGAAACCGATGATCTTCCGTTCTGGTTGGGGAATACGGTCCGCCGGGAAAGCGTGCTGTTCGTGAAAAAAGCGGACGGACCCGCGGAGGCCGGCCTGATCTTCACTCCTTCCCGGATCGAGAAAGTCGAATCCGCGTCCGGTGTCACGACGTATCGCGACGGGAAGGACTACCGCCTGTCGGGCGGCAGGCTCGTGCTGCCGGACGGGAGCGGGATTCCGTTCAAAACAAGCGCGGAACTGCACCCCCCGCCTTCCACCCCGGGAATGCCGGCTTACATCCGGCTTCGCGGGCACCCCGACACGGGACTGCTTTTCGGGGAAGGCGCCTTTTTCCACAACTTTCAAACCTGCGTCACCTATCGCCACCAAGACGCCTGGAATGGGCCGACGCCGGTTAGCGCCGCGGAAAATCTTCCGAAGACCTTCGCCAAGCTCAAGGCGAAACGGGGAATCCGTGTGGGCGTCAGCGGCGACAGCATCTCGGCCGGGGGAAACGCCTCCAAGTTTACCAGGGTTCCGCCCTTTCAGCCTCCTTTTCCGGAGCTGGTTGTCGACGGCATCGGCACATGCTTCGGCACGGAGGCGGCGCTGATCAATCGCGCGGTTGGCGGATGGACCTCCGCGCAGGGGCTGCAGGATGCCGCGAAACTCGCGGAAGCGAAGCCGGACCTGGTGCTGATCGCCTACGGGATGAACGACGGATGCCCCGCCCCCGCGTTCGCGGCGAACGTCCGGGGAATCATGGAGGCGGTCCGCCGCGCGAATCCGGAGGCGGAATTCATTCTCGTGGCGGGCATGTGCGGGAACAGCGACTGGGCGGCCATCGAACCGGCGAAGTTCACGGCCTTTCGCGATGCCCTGAACGACTTGAAAGGCGAGGGCGTGGCGGTTGCCGACGTGACCTCGATCTGGATCGAGCTGATGAAGCGGAAAAGCTTCCTCGATTTGACGGGGAACGGCGTCAATCATCCCAATGATTTCGGCCACCGCGTTTATGCGCAAACGATCCTGGCCTTGTTCCCGGCGGACTAGGCGCGCCTCCTTTCCGCTTGCGTGCAAGGAACGATTATTCGATACTGCCGGCTTTACACAATAAAAGGAAGGCATGAGATGAGCGTGAAGGCATCGTCGAAGCTGGCGATTTACGGCGGCGCGAAAGCCGTTCCGGACAACACCTACAAGAATTGGCCGCCGGTGGACGACACCGACCGGAAAATGGTGCTGGACTCGCTGAACGGGGGCATCCACACCCATGGCCCGAACTGTCAGGCGTTCGAGAAGGAATTCGCGGCCTGGAACGGCAACGCGTTCGCGATCACGACGAACAGCGGCACCGCCGCCCTCCACATGGGCGTGGCGGCCTGCGGCTGCGGCGTCGGCGACCAGGTGCTGGTCACCGCCTATTCCTGGTCCTCCAGCGCCACCTGCATCATTCACCATAACGCCATCCCGGTCTTTGTGGACATCGACTTCGACACGATCAACATGGACGTGAACAAGATCGAGGCGGCCATCACACCCCGCACCAAGGCGATCATCGTGGTCCACCTGCACGGCCTGGCCGTGAACATGGAAAAGGTGATGGCGATCGCCAAAAAGCACAATCTCAAGGTCATCGAGGATTGCTGCCAGGCGCACGGGGCACTGTACAAGGGCCGCAAGGTGGGCACGTGGGGCGATTGCGCCGCGTTCAGCTTCAACCAGAACAAGTGCCTCTGCTCGGGGGAGGGCGGCATGTTCACGACGAACGACGAGGCGACCTATCTGGCGGCCCGCCAGCTCTGGAGCTTCGGCGAGACCCGCTCGCCCGTCGAATCGCGCGATTACCACGCCTACGCCTTGGGTTGGATGTACCGGAACAACGATCTCACGGCCGCCTTCGGCCGCGCCCAGCTCGCGAAGCTGGACGGCTACCTCGCGAGCCAGCGCGCCAACGGCGCGCTGCTGAGCAAGGAACTGAAGGGGCTTAAGGGCTTCATCCAGCCGGTCGAGCCCAAGGACCATTCCCACAACTGGTACAACTACACGACGCGGATCGACTTTGACGTTCTCGGCTATACGGGCGACAAGGGCCGGTTCCGCGATGCGGTGGTGAAGGCGATCCAGGCCGAGGGCGCGCAGGTCGGCGTGTGGCAGCATTTCATCCTGCCCGCCATGACCGTGTTCCAGGCCAAGAACGCCTACGGCAAGGGCTGCCCGTGGCATTGCCAGGGCAATGACGACGTGAGTTACGATCCCGCCAACTTCCCGGTCGCCCAGCGCCACACGGAGACGCACTTTGGGATGACGACGCCGTTGCGCGCGCCGCAGGGCGCGGAGGCGGTGAAATATACGGCCGCTGCGTTCCGCAAGGTGTTCGAGCACATCGGCGAAATCGATCCCGACCGGATTTTGAAGAAATAGCGGCGGGAGAGAATAAGGGCCCGGATGAAATACAAGCCGGACTGGGATGAGGCGAAGGCGCGGCTGACCGCGCTCTGGAACGGCGAAACGCTGGATCGTGCCTGCCTGTCCGTGACGGCGCCGAGCGGCAAACGCCGGACGGCGCCGGCGCCCCGGGATGCCGAGGCGAAATGGCTGGATCCGGACACGGTGATTCCGACCGGGCTGGCGGGCATTGAAAATCAATGGTGGGGCGGGGAGTCGATTCCGTCCTATCTGCTCATGGCCGGATGGATGGTGAATTTCGATGCGCCTCCCCATTTCGATTGGAACACCATCTGGTTCGACCCGGTGACGGACGTGGATTACGATTCCCCGCCCGATTTCAAAATCAATCCGGCCAATCCCTGGATTCGGCGCCACGCGGATCTGTATGTCAAGGCTGCGGAGGCGGCGGGCTGGGACGATTTTTTGGTCGGCCAACCCTGCATCCTCCCCGCGTCAGACCAATTGGCCGCCCATCTCGGCACGGATCGTTATCTGGAGGCCATGGCCCTGCATCCCGACTGGATCGATCAGGCGCTCCGCCAGATGACGGCGGCGCTACGGGGCGAGCGGCGGCGGTTACGGGGCTTGATCGAGAAGAAGCACGCCTTCTGGTATGGGAATGCGGGCTGGATGCCGTTCTGGGCGCCGCAACCCTATCTCAGCGCCCAGTCGGATGTCTCCTGCATGATTTCGCCCGAGATGTTCGAGCGGTTTGTGGCGCCGGAGCTGGAGTCCATTGGCAACGAATACGGCGGCATGTGGTATCACCTGGACGGGCGGGACGCCAAGCAGCATCTGCCGCGGTTGCTGTCGTTCCCGTTCATGCGCGTGATCCAATACGTGGCCGTGCCGAACGAGCCGCCGAACGGCATGGGCCAGCTCGAGCTGTACCGGACCATCCAGAAGGCGGGCCGGATCGTTCACGTGTGCGTGGAGCCCGACCAGGTAATGCCGCTGATGAACGCCCTCGATCCGGCGTTGCTCCTGCTTCAGACCTGGGCCTCGACCCCGGAAGAGGGACGGAAGCTGCTGGACGCCCTGCCGCGCAAGGTGCGGACGAAGACCCGGTCAAGGCGATAGGGGTCCCTATAACCCGACCCCACTGGCCGCCCCGGAGTTGCGGGGCGGCCCGTGGGGCCAATGTGCGGCGTGTGGTCAGGCTTTGGGTTTGCTCCACCGTTCCACCGCCTCACGGGCCCGATCTTTGCCGCCGAGGCCGAAGGCCAAACCCAGCGCGAGCGCCGCGCCGCCCAGCAGAGAGCCGACCGCGACCAGAACAATCTCCTCGCCCACACCAAGCTGTTCCAATGCCATGCTGACGCCGAGCACCATCACGGCGCCCCGGGCCACGGCAGCCAGTGTCGCGCCGTTCGGGTTGGCGCCCATGGCGCGCGAGACCAGATTGCCGACATACTTGCTCAGGCTCATCGCGGACAACAGAATCAGCAGGCCGACAACCAACGCGGGCAGATATTCGACCAGTTTTCGGATCAAACCCGCGAGTTGGTCGAACTGTAGCGAAGCTGTCGCCTGTTGCGCCGTGATCAGCAGGATCACCACCGAAACGGCCGCGCCGATCACCCCCGACAAGGGGAGCTGGCCCGGCTTGGGGGCCAGGAAGTCAAGTCCGATCCGCTCAGGCAGGGCGTCAATGCCGATGCCGCTGAGAAAAGCCTCCACCAACGAGCGCACGACCTTGGCGACCACCACGCCGACGATCACGATGACAATGGCCACAAGCACGGCGGGCACTGCCGCCAGAATCTTCTCCAGCGTCGCCTTGATCGGATCGGAGAGAGTTTTGATGCCCAGGCTGTCCACCGCCGCAACAACGATGGGAATGAAAATGAAGAAATAGGCGATCTTGGAAACGATGGTGGAAGGCTTGTTGGACCCCAGCATCCGACCCAGGCCGATTTTCTCCGCACCCGCGTCGGCGCCGGCGGCCGCCAGCACGTTGACCACCACTTCGCGCACGATCATGGCGACAATGCGGCCGATGACGACGATGATCGCGGCGGCAAAGATGTTGGGCAGAAAGCCGAGGACTTTTGTCAGCATGGCCTGCAGGGGCTCCACCAGCGCCTGCTGTCCGAGCGTCTCCAGAAACGGCGGCACCCCGAACAACAGGATGATGTAGAAGAGGAGCTTGCCGATCATGGCGCTGTGGCTGGCGGTCCCTTTGCCGTCGGGCGCTGCGATATGCCTGCCGATGCGTTCGTCGATCTTGACCGCGCCGAGCAGGCGCGTCACGCCGGCGCGCACCACGGCGGCCACCGCCCAGTAGATGAAGAGAATGAGGGCCGCCTTGAGGAGGTTCGGCACCACGCCGACGATCTTGTCGAGCACACCCTGCAGCGGGCCGGCAACCATGGCCAGGTTCAAGGCGTTGAAAAAGGCGACAAAACCGAAGAGCACGAACAGCCACTTGACCAAGCCGCCGGCGATTCCCGCCAGAGACCGGCTCGAGCCGTCAGCCCTCTTCAACGCCCCTTCCAGGCCCCAATCGCGGACGGCCCGGTCATCAACATGGGTCTTGTTCAGCAGCTTGCGAACAACGGCGCCCAGCAGAGAGCCGACAATCCAAAACGCCACCAGGAACACCACTGCCTTCAAGAAAACGGGAATCGCCCCCACAAACCGCTGCACCGCGGTTAACACAACCGTCTCCCATACGTCACGACCCTGTTCGACGGTGCGGCGGCCACCCGTTTGAAGCGCGCCGCTCAGTTGTCCAACGACACCCTGCTCCTCGGTCTGGGCTAGAGCGGGAGCCGGTTCGGACACTACGGTTACCGCCTGTTCGCCGGCATCGGCCGCCGGCATGTCGGCATCCTGCGCCAAGGCGGTGGAAAGGGACAGCGCCAACACGGCCGCTAAGGTCAACACCGCCCGACACCCTCGCTTTTTCATTCCAGTCCCATTCATACCCGAGCTCCTTTCACTTGGCTTGTCCGACCGCACGCGCACGGCACCCACCGAATGAACCGCGCAGGTCACAGTGTGAGAATAGAATACGATCGCGCTTCACGGCAAGCTCCAAATTCTCATTTTTGGGAGCGGACGGGTAGATCGTGACCCCGCCCTGTCCCGGTTGAGGGTGATAGGGCGGGCGAGGATGAGCGAACTGCAACAGCACCTGAAGGCGATGAGACGGGAGTGGGGTAAGGAACCCACCCCGGGGGGTACCCCCCGGGGCCGCCGAGGCGCTAAGATGCCTTCATGCTCAAATATTTCACGGTCTATCGTATGAACCCCAAGCGATACATCCTGCGGCAGGAAGTCGTTCGATGTGCTAACGCCCAGATCATGAGCGTGGGGATTGCGTAAAAAGGGGTGACACTTT
>CAZSUH010000101.1:0-11209 GCA_964609905.1 uncultured Verrucomicrobiota bacterium | reverse complement strand
ATACAAGGAATAAACTTCTGCAAGGCGTCCGCCTCGTCGAAATGATTTGCCGATATCCGGATAAAGAGATTAAATCGGACTTTGATTGGAGGACCGCATGAACCTGATGAAAAAGTTGGCGATCGCACCCGGCAAGCCGGTGAAGCTGAAGACGATCGATCCGGACGCCACGCCGGGCTGCAAATCCAAAGAGAAGGCGGGGGCGGAGTTGCCGAGGCTGCTCGAGGAACTGCGCGGCCTGCAATACAAACTGTATGCGGAAAACAAGCGGGCCGTGCTGGTGGTGCTCCAGGCCATGGACGCGGCGGGCAAGGACGGCCTGGTGCGCGCCGTTTTTTCGGGGCTCAATCCGCAGGGCTGCACGGTCATGCCCTTCAAAGTGCCCTCCGGCGAGGAAAAGGACCACGATTTCCTGTGGCGGATTCACAAGGCGGTCCCGCCTTACGGCGAGATCGGCGTGTTCAACCGCTCGCATTACGAGGACGTGCTGATCGTGCGCGTGCACGGGCTGGCGCCGAAAGCGGTGTGGGAGAAACGGTACGACCAGATCCGCGCGTTCGAGAAGCTGCTGGGTGACAACGGCGTGACGATCGTGAAGTTTTTCCTGCACATCAGTCCGGAGGAGCAGAAGGAGCGACTGCTGGAGCGGCTGGACAATCCGGCGCGGAACTGGAAGTTCAGCGAGGCGGATTTGGCGGAGCGGGGCTATTGGGACGATTATCAGCGGGCCTACGAGGACGCGATCGGCCGGTGCGGCACGGCCGAGGCGCCGTGGTACGTGATTCCGGCCAACCGCAAGTGGTACCGCAACTGGGCCGTGGCGAATATCCTGCTCGCGACCATGCGCGACATGAAGCTGAAATTCCCCGCGCCGCTGGGCGACGCGGAGACGCTCAAGCGCAAGCTGCGGGCGATGAAGTAGCGCCCTCACCCCGGCCCCGTTCCCCGTGAGGGGAGGGGTGGGGTTGAGGGCAAGGAAGGCCCGGCCATTTTTCTGGTTTTGTCGCCGGCAATGGGGTAGTATTTTCGTTCGTTATTCCCAAGGAAAGCACCATGGCGCCAAAGCCCCGTAAAAAAAACGATCCTCACTCTTCCCCGGCCGCTCCCCTTCTCCTCTCCATGACCGCGCGCGGCCTGCGCGAGGATTTCAACCGTCACTTGCGCTACACGCTGGCCAAGGACCGCGCGGAGGCCACGGAGCGGGACCATTACGAGGCGCTGGCGCGTTCCGTGCGCGACCGGCTGACCGAGCGTTGGATTCAGACCCAGAAGACCTATCACAAGAAAAATCCCAAGCGGATTTATTATCTTTCGGTCGAGTTTCTCATGGGCCGGCTGCTGGGGAACAACGTGATCAACCTGCAGTTGGAACAGCAGTGCGAGGAAGCCCTCTCGGCGCTGGGGCTGGACTGGCAGGTCTTGCGGGACTACGAGACGGACGCGGGGCTGGGCAACGGGGGCCTGGGCCGGCTGGCGGCCTGCTTCCTCGACTCCATGGCCACCCTGTCCCTGCCGGGCATGGGCTACGGCCTGTTTTACGATTACGGCATTTTCAAGCAGGTCATCGTGGACGGCGCGCAGGTGGAGGAGCCGGACCGGTGGCTGAAGGACGGCTATCCCTGGGCCATTGCCCGCCGGGAATATGCCTATGAGGTGCCGTTCGGCGGCGAGGTGGAGATGGAGCCGCTCCAAGACGGGAGCACGGCGTTCCGGTGGACGGCGGCCACCTCCGTCACCGGCGTGGCGCACGATGTGCCGGTGGTCGGCTACGGCGGCGCCACGGTCAACACGTTGCGGCTCTGGTCGGCGCACGCGGCCGACGAGTTCGACCTGGAGGATTTCAACCGCGGCTCCTACGTGGACGCGGTGGAGAACAAGGTGCTGGCCGAAAACCTGACCAAGGTGCTGTATCCCAACGACGCGATCACCGAGGGCAAGGAGCTGCGGCTGCGGCAGCAGTATTTTTTCGTGTGCTGTTCGCTGCAGGACATCCTGCGCCGGTTCGTCCATGACAACGGCCGCGCCTGGCGCAAGCTGCCCGATCAGGTGTTTCTCCAGTTGAACGACACGCATCCCGCGCTGGCGATCCCGGAGCTGATGCGGCTGCTGATGGATCGCGAGAAGCTGCCGTGGGACGAGGCGTGGGAGCTGACGCGCGCCTGCATGGGTTACACGAACCACACGGTGCTGCCCGAGGCGCTGGAGCACTGGGGCGTGCCGCTGTTCGAGCGGCTGCTCCCGCGCCATTTGCAGATCATCTACGAGATCAACCGCCGCTTCCTGGACGAGGCGCAGCGGCGGTTCCCGGATGACCCCGGCCGGCCCGCGCGCATGAGCCTGATCGCCGAGGGGCCGGAGAAGCAGGTGCGCATGGCCCACCTGGCGCTGGTGGGCGCCTGTTCCGTGAACGGCGTGGCGGAACTGCACAGCCGCATCCTGCGCGAGCGGCTGTTCAAGGACTTCGCCGATCTCTGGCCCGAGCGGTTCAGCAACAAGACCAACGGCATTACCCAACGGCGCTGGCTGCTCAAGGCCAACCCCGGTCTGGCGGGGCTTGTCACCGACGCCATCGGTCCCGGATGGATTACCGACCTGGACGAACTCCGCAAGCTCGAGGCGTTCGCGGACGACGAGGCGTTTTTGCTGCGTTTCCGGTCGGTCAAGCAGGCGAACAAAAAGGCGCTGGCCGCGCACATCCTCGCCACCGTGGGCGTGGCGGTCTCGCCCGACTCCCTGTTCGACGTGCAGGTCAAGCGGCTGCACGAGTACAAGCGCCAGTTGCTGCTGGCCCTTTACGTGGTGGTGCTCTACAACCGGCTGCTCGCGAATCCCAAGATGGACGTCCAGCCGCGCACCTTCATCCTGGCGGCCAAGGCCGCGCCGGGCTATGCCATGGCCAAGCGGATCATCCGGTTCATCCACGCGGTGGCGGCGGTGGTGAACGGCACGCCGGTGGTGGCCCGCAAACTGAAGCTGGTGTTCCTGCCCGACTACCGCGTCTCGCTGGCCGAGAAGATCATTCCGGCCGCGAACGTGAGCGAGCAGATTTCACTGGCCGGCACGGAGGCCTCGGGCACCGGCAACATGAAGCTGATGCTGAACGGCGCGCTCACGCTCGGCACGCTGGACGGCGCCACGATCGAAATCTGCGAGGAGGCGGGCGCGGAGAACCTGTTCCTGTTCGGCATGACGGCGGAAGAGGCCGAGCAGCGGCGCGCCACCTACCATCCGCGCGAGACGGCCGACCGGGATCCCGAGATTCACGCCGCGCTGGAGCGGATCCGGCAGAACGCCTTCTCCCGGGAGCGGCCGGGCGAGTTCGACCCGATATTGAACGCGTTGCTGGACCATGGCGACCGGTACATGCTGCTGGCCGATTTGAGGAGCTATATCGAGGCCCAGGAGCGGGTGGACGCCCTGTACCGCCGGCCGCAGGAGTGGGACCGGAAGGCGTTGCTCAACGTGGCGCGGGCGGGCAAATTCTCCTCCGACCGCACGATCCGGCAGTATGCGTCGGACATCTGGCGGGTCGCGCCCTGCGAGGTGAAGGCCTGAAAACCGGGAGACGGCGATGTTCACGTGTCCGAGCTGCGGCAGTCCGCTGAAGCAACAGAAGGGGTCGCTGGGCCTGTTCTGGAGCTGCGTCTCCTGCCGGGGCCGTTCGTCGACCATCGGCCAGCTTCGGCGGCTGATGCCGGCGGAGGCGGTCAACGGGCTCTGGCGGCACGCGCGGGAGGGGGAGGCGCCCCGGAAGCGCGGCTGCGCCTTCTGCAGCCGGCCGATGACCGAGGCGCCGGTTGTCGGGGCGGGACGAGGCGTGACGCTGGACGTCTGCACCGCCTGCCAGTTCGTCTGGTTCGATCCCGGCGAGTTCGCGCAGATGCCGGCCGCGCCCGGAGAGAAGACCGCGCCCGCGCTTCCGGCGCAAGCCCGGGAAGAACTGGCCCTGCTCCAGTTGGGACACATTCGGGAGAAGGCGGAAAATCGGGACTTGGCGGGGCCGACGCCCAACGGCTGGCAGGAGTGGATTCCCGCTGTCCTGGGCCTGCCGGTCGAGAGCGGGGCGCCGGCGCGCGCGCGGATTCCGATGGTGACCTGGACCGTGGCTCTGCTCATGGCGCTGGTTTCGGTGGCGGGGTTCTGGGAGCCGTGGCGCCTGGTCGAGCGATATGGCTTGGTTCCGGCGGACTATGCCCGGCACGATTACCTGACCTGGCTCACCTCGTTTTTTCTGCACGGCGGGGTGTGGCACCTGCTGTCCAATCTCTATTTCCTGCTCATTCTCGGCGACAACGTGGAGGATGTGCTGGGCCGGTGGCGCTATGCGGGGCTGCTGGCCCTGGCCGCGCTGGCGGGCTCCCTGGCGCACATCCTGGGCGAGCCGCGTTCCACGCTGCCCTGCATCGGCGCGAGCGGCGGCATCTCGGGCATCCTGGTTTTTTATATCCTGAAATTTCCCCAGGCCAAGCTCGGGCTGATGCTGGGCTGGCTGACCCGGTTCCGGCTTGTCCGCATGCCGGCCTACACGTTTTTCCTGATCTGGCTGGCGTTGCAGGCGTATGGCGCGCACGAGCAACTGGCCGGATTCGGGCAGGTCTCCGCACTGGCCCACCTGGGTGGGGTTGCGGCGGGCGCGCTGGCCTGGTTGGCCACGCGCCGGACCGGCGAGGAAGTGCGAAACGATCTCGAAAAATAACCGACCGCGCGCCGAGGAGCAAACGATGACGACTGGAAAACCGCTTGGATTCGACCCGCCCCGGATGTATGTGTTGAAGGCGGTCTGGGATCATCCGCAAGCGGCCCGCCGGGCCGAGCGGATGGCGGAGGCCTGGCCGGGCATCGAGGTGCGAACCGTTTCGCTTGACGACCTGCCGGACGTGGTGGTGGAGGAAGGCTGGGATCGGCATCCCCGGATGGGAACGCTGAAAACGGTGCCGCCGCCCATTCCGCTGTTCGGCCTGTTCCAGTTCGACCGCGCGGCCGTCAAGGCGGATGCCGCCCGGCTGCAACAGGCTTACAAGGGCAAGGGTTGGTTCGACTTCGAGCTGGCGGCGGGCGGCGACGCCTTCGTCTTTTTCTGTTCCGGCACCGCCAATTTCGCCTGTCGCTCGACGGAGGACCTGAAGCCCAATCCGGAACACATCTGCCGGCCGCAGTGGAGGCTGCACCAGGGGCGGGGCTGCCCCCACCAGTGCGCCTATTGCGGACTGGGCGGCGTGCTGATCAGCCACCTGAACACGGAGGAATACATCGACCGGCTGGCCGACCTGGTCCGGCGGAACCCCTGGCAGGAGACCTGGCTGTACGACGACGTCATGGATGTGCTGACCCTGGAGCCCCAGTTGGACACGCTGGCGCCCCTGATGCGATTTTTCGAGCGCACGAAGGACAAGTACCTGATCCTCCACACGAAGAGCGACCGGGTGGACGCTTTGCTGGAGGCCGGCGCCCCGCGGAACACGATCATCGCCTGGAGCCTGAGCGGGCCGACCCAGTCGCGGCAGTTGGAGAAGGTTGCCGGCACGACCGACAGCCGCATCGAAGCCGCGCGCCGATGCCAGGAAGCGGGCATGACCATTCGCTACAAATTCAAGCCGATCGTGCCGCTTAAAACCTGGCGGGAAGACGCCGACTATGCGATCGAACAGGCCTTGAGCCGGACGAAGCCGGACAACCTGAGCATGACCGTCCTGATGTGGATGGATGTGGCGGCACTGAAAGGGTGCATCCCCGAAGGGCTGGACGAGCGATTTGTGGAGGCTGCGGAAGCGGCGGCGGCGGAGATGAAGGGGTCGAACGTCGGGCCGTATCCCCACGCCGTGCGGGAAGAGATCTACCGGCATTATCTGGCCGCGATCCGGGCGCGCGACAAAGCGATACCCGTCACGATTTCGACCGAGAGCTTGGACATGTGGAAAAGCATGGGCGAGGCGCTCGGGGTCACGCCGGGCAACTACGTGTGCGGCTGCGGGGCGGGCGCCACGCCGGGCAAAAAGCGGCTGGATCGCAATCCGTGGACCGACGCGAAAGCCGCGCTGACGTGGAACGGCCAGTCGCCGTTTGCCCGGCCGGACTGATCGAAGGGGCATGCGGGCTAGGCCAGATCGAGCTTGACGATCATCTCGCGGACGAGGTGAAGATGCCGGCTTTCTTCGTTCATCAGAAATTCGAGCAGTTCCCGCACCTCGGTGATTTTGCAGGACAGGATGGCGTGCTCGTAAAAGTCGTGCGCCTGCTGTTCCTTGGCGAGCGCGGCCTTCAGAAGTTCGCCCGGCGTGCTGAGCGTTGGTTTGGTGTTCATGTGAACTCCCTGGCTGGTGATGCCGTTTATTGTGGCAGAACGCCGTTTCAGAGAAAAGCATGGATATGAGGGCCGTTGAGAGCGGCAACGCCGCATGAACGAAATGGATAGGGTGAACAGGGAAAACAAGCGGAGTTTCGTTTTCCGCTGGACACAACCACGGAAACCCATAAGATAAGCCGCAACATTCTTAAACATGGATTGTGCTCGGAAATAAACCAGGAGAACGGCGATGAGCATGGCGAGCGAGTTCCGGGAGTTTGCGGTCAAGGGCAACGTGATGGACATGGCGGTGGGTGTCATCATCGGCGGCGCGTTCGGCAAAATTGTGTCGTCGCTGGTGAACGACGTAATCATGCCCCCCATCGGAATGCTGATCGGCGGCGTGGATTTCTCGGCTCTGGCCGTAACCCTCAAGGATGCCGTGATGGCGGCGGACGGCGCCACGGTGGCCACGGCGGCGGTGACGCTGAACTACGGAAAATTCATCCAGACGGTGATCGATTTTCTGATCGTGGCTTGGGCGATCTTCATGCTGGTCAAGGGCATGAACAGTCTGCGCCGCGCGGCGGAAAAGAAAGAAGCCGCGAAGTAACGCGGAGAAACGAACACGCAAGGGGGAGAGACGACATGACGGTTGGAATTCGTTCGGTTGGGGCGGCGGCGGTTCTGCTGGCGGCAGTCACGGCGTATGGGCAGGAGGCCAAACCGGCGTTTGCCCATACGTTTACGCTGGGCGCGACGATGACGGAGGGCAACAGCGACACCCGGCAGGGGAACGTCGGGTATCTGGTCGAGGGCGAAAAAGAGGGCCTGGGCTCGGTGCGGATGGGCGCGGAAGGGAAGTATGGGGAGAGCCGGGCATCCGATGGGGAAATGGACCAGAACATGGGGAACGCCAAAGTTTTCGCGAACGTGAAGAAGACCCTGTCGGCGTTGACGTTCACCTATTTTGACGCCACCTATCTCTACGACGACATCGCCGAAATCGATTATCGCGTCAATGTCGGCCCCGGCCTGGGCCTCTACCTGGTCAAGAACGAGACGACACAGGTGTCGCTGGAAGCCGGTCCCGGCTATGTCTGGGAGCGGGTGGCGGGGGAGGACGACGAATATCCCGCCCTGCGCGTGGCGCAGCGGGCCGAATACAAGTTCGCTAGCGGCGCCAAGGTGTGGGAGCAGGTGGAATACATGCCGAGCATGGAGCAGTTCTCCGACTACATGATCAACTCCGAAGCGGGGGTCGAGGCGCCGATCAGCGCCAAGCTCAACATCCGACTGGTGGTGCAGAACAAGTATGACAGCACGCCCGGCGATGACAACGAACGCAGCGACACGACCGCTATCGCGGGTGTGAGCGTGAAACTGTAAGGAAGAGAAGCGAAACGCGGCATCCCGTGAGGGAAGCCGCGTTTTTTTTTACCGCCGATCCGCGAGCAGATAGAGCCAGTTCAGGAGCACGGCGGCGGCCGCGCCCGCGGCCAGCAGCGCATGCTCGCGGCGGGTGAGGGGGCGCAAAGCGGCCGTGGGGATGCGGAGCAGCCAAACGAACCAGGCCGCCGCGGATGCCAGGGCAACGGCCGCGAAGAGCAGGGTCATGAGCGGCTGCATGAGCCAGGCCTCCAGCCAACGGCCGGCGGTGAAGAGGCAAAGCGCGCGGAACGAGCCGCAGCCGGGGCAGGGCAGTCCCGTCAGGGCGTGCATCAGGCAAAGCGGCCTCGCGCCCGCCGGCCAGTGGCGCGCTAGGGTCCCCAGCACAAACAGGCCGGGCCCGGCGGCGAGGATAAGAGCGAAGGATGCGGGGCGAAAAGGGCGCATAAAAAAAGGCCGCATCCGATCAAGATGCGGCCTGTTCGTGAAGCGGTTTAGAACCAGCCCTTTTTGCCCGTAATGTAAGTGGCCACGAACTCTTCGTCCGACTTGGTCAGGTACATGATGCCTTCTATCAGGCCGATGATGCCCATGATGCTGCTGGCGACAAAGCAGGTCAGAATGGAAACCAACAACATGATCAGGCCTTCCTGCTTGTACCCCAGATAAAACTTATGGATGCCCAAGCAGCCCAACAGGATCCCAAGGATGCCCGCCACCACCTTCTTTTCCGCGCCAGGGATCTGAGTCATGCGCACGCTCCTTTCAAGGTTGTGGGGTAAACAGTATTCATCCGGTTCACGCTTGTCAAGCCGGCAAATCCGCCAGGGCCAGGTCCGCGATTCGCGCCCACACTGGTTGGCTTGAACCATTCCGCATAATATTGCGGAATGGTCTTGACCAATCCGCAGTACTATGAATAATGGTTGACATGAAAACCTATCCTCGCGTCTATACGAAGATGGTGCGTGAGCATGTGGAAACGAACCGGCAGATGGCGTTCGTTTCCGGGCCCCGGCAGGTGGGCAAAACGACGGTCTGCCGCGGACTAGCCGATCACTACTTCAATTGGGACGATCAGGACGACCGGGATGCCGTGTTGCGCGGACCCGCCGCCATCGCCGAAGCGGCCGGCCTGCAAAAAGCGCATGCCAAGCCTCCGATTGTCGTTTTCGACGAACTCCATCGGTATGGTCGGTGGAAAACCTTTCTCAAGGGTTTCTTCGATGTCTATGAAGAAAATGCGAGATTGATTTTAACCGGTTCCTCACGTCTGGATGTCTATAAGCGCGGCGGGGATAGCCTGATGGGTCGCTATTTCCTGTATCGCATGCACCCCTTCAGCGTGGCGGAACTGGTCCATCCGGAGAGACCCCCCGCGACGGTTCTACCACCGCGCCCCATTGCGGACGCCGACTGGAACGCACTCTGGGAATATGGCGGTTATCCGGAACCTTTTTCCAGGCGAGATGCCCGGTTTTATCGGCGTTGGAAGAGTTTGCGAACGGACCAGTTGTTGCGGGAAGACGTTCGGGAATTGACCCGGATTCAGGAGTTGAGCCAAATGGCGGCGCTCGCTTCCGTCCTGGACGCCCGATCGGGCGAACAGGTGATCTACAGCACGCTCGCCAACCAGGTGCGGGTCAGCGAGAACACCGTTCGCGCCTGGATGAATACACTGGTCGCGTTGCACGTCGGATTTCTGGTCAAACCCTGGCACCGCAACGTGGCGGCGGCCATCCGTAAGGAACCGAAATGGTATCTGCGCGACTGGGCCGACGTGCAGGAACCCGGGAAACGCGCGGAAACCCTGGTGGCCTGCCACCTTTTAAAGGCGGTGGAAGGCTGGACGGATTTGGGCTTGGGCCGATTCGACCTGCATTATATCCGGGATAAACAGAAACGGGAAGTGGACTTTCTGGTGACGCAGGACGGCGTGCCCTGGTTTTTGGTGGAGGCGAAGACAAGCGACACCCATCTCTCTCCGGCATTGGAAACGATGCAACATCAGACCGGGGCGCGCCACGCGTTTCAAGCGGTCATGAACGAATCGTATGCCGATGCCGATGGTTTCCGCCATGAGCGGCCGGTCGTTATCTCCGCGCGCGCTTTTCTGTCACAACTGTTCTGATACGCCCGCCACATCCGCCAGGGCCAGTTCCGCGATCCGCTCCTTCACTAGGTCGGCCTGCGTGAGCCGGGCCGCCGGAAAGGTCTGGGCCACGGCGATGCAGCGCATGCCGGCGGCCTTGGCCGCAGCCACGCCGGTGACGGCGTCCTCGAGCACCGTGCAGGCCTCCGGCGCGCAGCCCATGCGGGCCGCGGCGGCCAGGAAAATGTCCGGCGCGGGCTTGCGATGGACCACATCCTCGGCCGTGACGATGGCTGCCCAGCCGGCGGGCGGCAGGCCGATGGCGTTCAGGTTGGCGGCCACCTTGATCAGGTCCGCGCTGGAGGCGATGGCGGTTTTATAACCGGCTCGGCGGCAGGCTTTTACAAAAGACACGGCACCCGGAAACGCCTGGAGCCGGCCGGGCAGCATGGCCAGATACAGTTCATAGGTGCGGCGCTTGGCCTCCACGATGTCCAGCGACAGGCCGTATTTTTCAGCCACGCCGCCGATGTAACGGTTTTCGCCGGTGCCCACAAAAGGATGAAAATCGGCCGGTTGGGCCGTCACCCCTTTTTCCCGGAGCATGGCCATGGCGGCGGCGCAGATCAGGGGCTCGGAGTCGGTCAGGACCCCGTCCATATCGAAGATGACGGCTTTCATGGGGGCGATTCTGGGCGAAGGGGCGTGGAGGCGCAAGGCTTTTCAGGGTTTCTTTTCTTGTTCTTGAGTCTGCCGCCGGTTTCGATAAGATAATTCAGCATTTCAAACCCCGGAAAGGACGTGGATGAAGAAGATCAAGAAGGTTGGCATTCTAACGGCGGGCGGCCTGGCTCCCTGTCTCAGCTCCGCGATCGGCTATCTGATCCACCGCTACACGGAAGTCGCGCCGGAGGCGGAGATTATCGGCTATGTGAACGGCTACAGCGGCCTGCTCAAGGGGGAACGCCGGCGGGTGACGCCGGAGACGCGGCGCAACGCGCTCAAGCTGGCGGAGTTCGGCGGCAGTCCCCTGGGCAACAGCCGCGTCAAGCTCACCAACGTCAAGGACTGCGTCAAGCGCGGGCTGGTCAAGGAGGGCCAGGATCCCCAGCAGGTGGCGGCCGATCAACTCACGAAGGACGGCGTGGACGTGCTCCACACGATCGGCGGCGACGACACGAACACGGCGGCCGCGGATCTGGCCGCGTTCCTGGCGAAGAACAAGTATGCCCTGACCGTGGTGGGGCTGCCCAAGACGATCGACAACGACGTGTATCCGATCAAACAAAGCCTGGGCGCCTGGACCGCGGCCGAGCAGGGCGCGCGCTATTTCGCCAACGTCGTGGCCGAGCACAGCGCCAACTCCCGCATGCTGATCGTCCATGAAGTGATGGGCCGCAACTGCGGCTGGCTGACCGCGGCCACGGCGGCCGCCTATCGCCGAA
>CAZSUH010000100.1:0-11486 GCA_964609905.1 uncultured Verrucomicrobiota bacterium | reverse complement strand
GTCCAGGCCGCCTCGATCTTGGCGGGATTGTGCGCGTAATCGTCGATCACCGTCACCTCACGGGCCGAGCCCGCCGTCTGCAGACGGCGGGCAATGCCCCTAAACGCTTCCAGCGCCTGCGCCGACGGCTTCAGCGCATACCCCATCGCCTCGCACAAGCACAGTGCTTGGAGCGCATTCTCGGCATTGTGCCGGCCCGGCAACGGGACCCGCACCGTCACGCCGTTCAACTCGAACGTCGAGGACTCCCGCTCCAGGATAGGTTTGAAATCGCGCCCGCCCGGCAGCGTGTCCAGGGGGCCGATCACGCCCTGCTTCACCTGCGCGCGGAACGACGCGAACAGCGTCCGCGCCTCATCCACCCCGAAATGATCGCCGGATATGTTGGTGATGATCGCCCAGTCAGGCTTGAACGCCATGAGCGATTTGTCGCTCTCGTCCGCCTCGATCACCCACGGCCCGCGCCCGACCCGCACATTCCCGATTTCGCGGGACGCGGCCCAGTTTAACACCGCGCCCCCGTTCACCACCATCGGGTCGGCGCCCAGCCCCTCCAGGATCACGCCCACCATGCCCGTCACCGTCGTCTTCCCGCATGTGCCGGTAATCGCGATGCAAGGCCGGCCCCCGATTATTTCGGCCAACATGGCCGCCCGGTGCGTGACGGGGATTCCCCGTTCCCGCGCCGCCCGGAGATCCGGATTGTCCGTTTCGATCGCCGTGCTGACCACCACGCGGTCCGTGTCCGCCGTCACGCCGGACCCGTCCTGGGGAACCAGCGCCACCCCGCCGGCGGCCAGTTTGGCGAACACCTCGCGGTTTTGGCCGGTGCCCCAATACCGGTCTGAACCGGACACGACGGCCCCGCATGCCCGGCAGGCGCGCGCGAGGCCGCTCATGCCGACCCCCGCCACGCCGACCAGATGAATTTTCGTGTGTTGCATGACGGCCTCCCTGCCCCATCGCTTCGCGATCGTCAACCGCGCAACTCGGTCGGGCGGCCCGGACGCAGCGCCAGCCGCACGGTCACGATTTCGAACGGCTTGAACGTCAGTCGCAGCCCGTCTTTATTAATCCGCAGCGGCTTGACGCGATTCTCCAGCATGTCCGTCAGCTGAGCGCTCCGCACCGGCAGCGGGGTCGACAGGACGCACGGCGTGGCCGCATGCTTCGCTTCGTAGAGCCGCACGACCACGTCCCCGCTCCCATCCTCGGCCGGCTTGACGGTCTCCACCACCACGTTCGGCGCGTCCACGCGGAACAGCGATTCGCGGCCGCCGTCGCCGGGATGAGTCGTCACGGGAATGTTCAGGTCATAGGCCTCCCGCACCACGTCCGACGCGAAAAACGGCCCGTTCCAGGCATGGAACGAATAGGTGAACTCCTGCAAACCGAGGTCGGCCGTCATGTCCGGCGCCTTGGGCGCGCGCAGGAGCGTCAACTGGATGGATCCGCCGATGACATTCACGCCGTACTTGCAGTCGTTGAGCACCGCCACGCCGCGGTTGGATTCCTCCAGCGCAGTCCATTTGTGGTTGCACACCTCGAACCGGTCCGCGTCGAACGGCAGCGAGCGATGGCCGGGCCGCTTGATGTGCCCGAACTGGATCTCGTGGATCGCCTCGTTCGAGTGGATCGCGGTGGGGAACGCCACCTTCAGCAACCGGTGCTTCTCCTGCCAGTTCACCACCGTCTTGAAATCCAATCGCCGGCTCCCCCGCCGCAGCCACACCTCCTGCGTGATCGTGGAGCGACTGATCGTTCTGGTAATCCGGATCACGGAAACCAGCGGACCGGACGCGATCGATTCGATCGCGGCCTTCCCGTCCGCCGCCACCTCGAACCGCTCGTAATTGGAATCCACGTCCCAGGCGTCGTATGCGCGCGGCACGTCCTTGAACAGCCGGAACCGGTTCATGGGCGCGGCCGCCAGTTCCGATCCGGTCTCCTTGTCGATCAGGCTCGCGATCTCGCCCCGGTCATTCCAGACAGCCCGGATCTTGTCGTTCTCCAACACATTCGCGGGCAGCCGGCTGGCCGCCGCGGATTTCTCCACGGGCGCTTGCCGGATCGTCAGCCAGCCGCAGGACGGCACAACCGTCTCCGCGTAACGCACACCCCCGATCGTCTGAACGGGCAGGCTTTGCCCGTCCGTTTCGGCGCCGGCGAACGATTTCGGCAGCGGCACGAGCGCCCGCCGATCCCAGGACAGTGAGTTGAAGGCGGTAATCGCCTGCTTATCCTCCCGCACGAGAGCGTGCTGGGCGGCCTCGGTTTCCTGCTCCGTCTCGCGGATCACCTGGTTGAACAAGGCTTCGGCCTCCTCGTAAACGCGATGGATGGAGGATCCGGGCAGGATGTCGTGGAACTGGTTGAGCAGAACGCCCTTCCACCATTCGTCCGCCTGGGCGAGCGGATAGGGCTTGCGGGCCAGCGCCTCGGCGGCCGCGCCCCACAGCTCCAGATCCCGCAGGGCGTATTCGGCCTTCCGATTGCCCCGTTTGGTGCGGGCCTGGGAGGTATAGGTGCCGCGATGCGCCTGGAAATAGAGCTCGCCCACGAACACGGGCAGATTGGCTTTTTTCTTCCGTTCGTCGCGAAGATACTCGACGGGTCCCGCGATGCGACACCGGGGCACGCCTTCCAGGTCGTGCTCGCGCCGCAGGAACTCCAGGTGCTGCCGGGTCGCTCCGCCACCCCCGTCGCCCCACCCGAACGGCACCATGCGGGCGTCCAGGCCGTCCTTCTGAAACCGCTCTTTCCACCGTTTGATCATCGTGCCCGGGTTCAGGAGGGAATTGTAATCCTGATGGAGGTGCGAGAGCACACGGGTGCCGTCGATGCCCTCCCACCAGAACGTCTGCACCTTCATGGGCAGTTCGCTGTTGTAATTCCAGCAGATTTTCTGGGTGGAAAAGTATTTTATGCCGCAGCCGGCCATGATCTGCGGTAGCGCGCCGGAGTAGCCGAAGACGTCGGGCAGCCACATCAACTCGCTGATGACGCCGAACTCCTCCTTGAAAAAACGCTTGCCGTGCAGGAACTGGCGGATCATTGCCTCGCCGCCCGCCAGGTTGGTGTCGCATTCCACCCACATGCCGCCGTCCGCGATCCATTGGCCCCGACCGGCCGCGGCCTTGATCCGTTTGTACAGCTCCGGATAGAGCCGCTGGGTCATCCGGTACAGGTGCGGCTGGCTTTGGAAAAAGCGGTACTCGGGATACTGCTCCATGAGCGCCAGTTGCGCGCCGAAGGTGCGCGCGCATTTCCGCTCGGTTTCCGCCAGGGGCCACAACCAGGCCACGTCGATGTGGGAGTGGCCGAAACAGTAAAACTCGGGCATCGTGGAGCCGTTCCGGCACGCCAGCGCGGGCTTCAAAATGGCGCGCGCCCCGCGCAGGGCGGCAATCCGTTCGGCCGCCGGCAGTTCGGGGTCGAACGCCACGCAGAAGTTCTGGAGCGCCTCGTCGATCTTGGCCACGCGCAAGCTTTCCGGATCGACGTGATCCCTCACCTCGAAGAGAGCCTGTAAATCCAGGAAAGCCTGGAAGGCGTCCTCCTCCCAGATGCCAAAGGAGGCGGCGGGAACGACCTGCTGCGTGGCCGGGGGCTCAGGAATGCTCAGGACGTCGTCGAGCAGCGGGCCGCCGCCGGCGTCGGTGCGACCGTGGCCGGCATACATCTCGATCAGGATGTCATAGGTCTTGCCCGGCACGCCGCGGGCGGCCAGCAACACCTCGGGATGCGCCCAGTCGCAGGCGCCGGCCTCGCGCCCGTTGACGATGAACCGCCCCTCCCCGCCGGGATTGACCGTGAACGAGCGGGATTCGCCGCAGCGGAAGACAATCCGTTTGCCGGCCGCCGCGGCCGGCAGCGTGACACGCGCGCGCAACCAGGCGTATTCCCATTTGGCGCCCCAGCGCAGGCCCGCCGGCATGGGGGCGAAGCGCCGTTTCATCGCTTGGCCGGGCGTGAGCTGGTCGTGGGTTCGGAAACCCGTAAACGTCGCCGGAGCCAGGGGCACATAGGTCATGCGGGCGATCGCGTCGCGCCACTGTTCGATCTTCGCGCGCCATTCGGAGTTCAAGGCCATACGACATCTCCTTGGATGATCAATTCGGGAATCTTGTCACGTGAGAGTATCGTTTTTCTTCCGGTCGCTGTCGAGTTTGATCTCGCCCTTTTCGGAGTAGTCGATTGAGGAACCGAACACCACTCCTCCTCATTTCGTCTTGATCGCTTCTGATCGCCCGAATCCTTAGCGAAGCCGGGAAAAATGCGCCAAAGGGTTAAAAAATAGCTTGACATTAATAACCTGCTGGGTTATTCTGTCCGTCATGAAAGCACACTACCGTAAACGCAAGACACGCTACGAGTTTGAACTCACCGGAAAAGGCCGCACGACAGCGCATGGCGGGCAAGTGCTCGTGGACGCCCTTTGCCGCCGGTTCCGTCTCTGGGAGCGCATTTCGCGGATTGACGGTATCGATCCGCGCACACGCAAAAGCTCGGGGCACGACCCGGAAGCGATGGCCGCGCAGATTGTCTTTATGCTCACGAGCGGAGGGGCCAGCTTGGCCGACGCGGAAAGGATCGGGCAAGACGCGGTCCTGCTGGAGTCCGTGGGGCTGGAGAAGGTGGCGGACCAGACAACGTTGGGCGAGTGGCTCCGGGCACAGAGCCCCGAGAGCGTCCGGCTGCTCTGCAAGCTGAACTCGGATTTTGTGGCGGAGGTCGTTGGAGCGAGTCAACCGGCGCGGATTCGGCATGGGGGCGAACTGGAGGTTTTCTTCGACGACACCGAAATCGAGGTCCATGGGAAAAAGATCGAGGGTGCCCGGCTCAACTACAATGGCGATTTGGCCCTGTCGTGGCAGACGTTGTGGGCGGGGCCGTTTCTGCTGGATCAGGAGCTCGGGGGGTTCGGCACGGTCTCGGAATGCCAGAAAGCGCTGATCGACGAACATGGCGCGCTGTGGGCGGAGGGCAAGAGCTACTTCTATGCGGATAGCGGGTCGAGTGAAGGCCAATTGCTCACGCATACGGCCGGTTCGGGGTTTTCGCGCTGGAGCGTGAGCTACAACAAATGGCTGGGGCCGTTGGAGCGGTTTGCCGCGGAAAAGCCCGACTCGGCCTGGGGCGATTCCGCCGACCGTAACGGCTTTACCGAGACGTATACCTGGATCATGCACATGCCCGAGGGCATGGACGAGGCCCAGACGTTTGCCGCCTGCCGTTGGAAAAAGCCCGACGATCTGTTCTGGCGGTATGCCTTCGTGGCGTGCGAGAAGGACGCGACGCGGACGCCTCGGGCCGTGTTCGAGCGTCATCGCCTCAAAGGCGCGTGCGAGCAACGTTTCAGCGAAGTGCTCGCTGACCTCGACCTGCACCATCCTCCCTGTCTGGCGCTCATCGCGAACCGCGCCTTTTACGCGCTCGCGACCCTGGCCTACAACATCCTGACCGCGCTGAAGGTGCTTGAGCTTGACGATGAGCAACAAACGTGGCGCACGCGCACGATCATCCGCCACCTGCTGACCGTTCCGGCCACGCAGATCACCCATGCCAACCGGCGCCGGCTGCGCATCTGTCTTCCGGCCGGGTGGCTGCGTTGGTGGCGGTTGTTTCTGGCGCGGTTCGTGCCACGGCGCAAACGGGGCGAGAGCATCGCGGAGACATACTGGTCCGAACCGAACACGGGCTGAATGGCTGCCCCATGATCGCCGCCGTCCCAGCTTCCGCACCGCCATCGCGCGGCAACGGTGGGGTGTGCCCGCTTGCGTTGGTAGAAGCGCTCAAAAGAGAGAATTTCAGCGGTTTTCCGGCCACGGGCGCCTTTTTTAATCGACGGCGGCCCCATGATCGCCTCCCTCGCGTGCGAGACAAGCAAAAAACATCCCTATCGAAGCATGGCGGCGGAGCCGCTATGCTTCGCTAAGGATTCGGGCTGATCGCCTGATCCGTTTTTCCGCTATCCTTTCCCATGACAAACGCGTATCATAGATGCACACGAAAGGAAAAACCATGGACGAGAAAATCAAGGCCACACTGGAAGAACTACGAAAGATGCTGCAGGAAGACGGCGGCGATCTTGAACTGGTTTCGATCTCCGGCAACACCGTGACGCTCAAACTCAAGGGCGCCTGCGGGTGTTGCCCGCACGCCATGGCCACGCTCAAGGGCGGCATCGAGCGCGTGTTGCGCGAACAGGTAAGCTCCGATATCGTGGTCGAACGGGCCTGACAAATCATGGGTATCTTTGCCGACAACACGCTTTCGATCGGCAACACGCCGCTGGTGCGCTTGCGGAAAACCGTAAGCCACAAAGCGGTGGTATATGCCAAAATCGAAGGGCGGAACCCCGCCTATTCGGTCAAGTGCCGCATCGGCGCCGCCATGGTCTGGGAAGCCGAAAAACGGGGACTGCTGCTGCCCGGCAAGGAGATCATCGAGCCCACCAGCGGCAACACCGGCATCGCCCTCTGTTTCGCCGGCGCCGTGCATGGCTACAAGGTTTCGCTCGTCATGCCCGAAACCATGAGCGTCGAACGCCGCCAGTTGATGAAAGCGTTCGGCGCGGAAGTCATTCTGACCGAAGGCGCCAAGGGCATGTCCGGCGCCATCGCCAAGGCCGAGGAAATCGCCGCCTCCGATCCCGACCGCTATTTCCTGCCCCAGCAATTCAAGAATCCCGCCAATCCCGCCATCCATGAGCAGACCACCGGGCCCGAGATCTGGAAGGACACTGAGGGGCGCGTGGATATGGTGGTGGCGGGCGTCGGAACTGGCGGCACGATTACCGGCATCTCGCGCTACCTCAAGAAAATGAAGCCCGCCATCAAATCCGTGGCCGTGGAGCCGTCACGCAGCCCGGTCATCACCCAAACCCTGGCGTGCAAGCCGCTCGCGCCCGCCTCGCATGGCATCCAGGGAATCGGAGCCGGTTTCATTCCGCCCATTCTGGACTTGCGCCTGCTGGATCGGGTCGAAACCGTCTCCAACGAGGAATCGATGGAGATGGCACGCCGGTTGGCCCGGGAAGAGGGCATCCTCTCCGGCATCTCGTCCGGCGCGGCCGTGGCGGTGGCGGCGCGCTTGAGCGCGCTGGACGCGTTTGCGGAAAAAACGTGCGTCGTGATTCTTCCCGACTCCGGGGAACGCTATCTGTCCACGACCCTGTTCGACGTCTAGGCCGGAGGGATTAACGACGGCGGCCTTTTCCGGTGTGGGCAAGGGCCTGGTCGAAATCGGCGATCAGGTCGTCGATGTGTTCCAACCCCACGGCGACGCGGATGAAGGAAGGGGTAATCCCCGCCGCGCGCTGCTGGGCATCGGTCATCTGCTGGTGCGTGGTGGAACCCGGATGCAACACCAGCGTTTTCGCGTCGCCCACATTCGCCAGATGGCTGCACAGTTTGACGGCATTGATAAATCGCGCGCCCGCGTCGCGCCCGCCTTTGACGCCAAAACCGAAGACCGCGCCGAATCCGCCTTTCAACAGCCGCTTGGCCGTTCCATGCGAAGGGTGATCCGGCAAGCCCGTGTAGGAGACCCATTCCACCTTCTTATGTCGCTTCAACCACCGTGCCAGGGCAAGGGTATTGGCGCAATGCCGCGGCATCCGCAGGGGCAGCGTCTCCACGCCCTGAATCAGAAGAAACGAGTTGAACGGGCTCGCGCAAAAACCGATGTTCCGCATGCCGTCCAGGCGGCAACGCGCGAGGAAGGCCGCGGGGCCGAACTGCTTCGTATAGACGATCCCATGGTAACCCTCGTCCGGCTCGGCGAGCAGCGGAAAGCGGCCCCGGCTCCAATCAAAGCGGCCGCCGTCGACAATCGCCCCTCCGATGGAGGTCCCGTGGCCGCCCAGCCACTTGGTGCAGGACAGCACCACGATGTCGGCGCCATGATCGAGCGGACGGCAGAGGACCGGCGCGAACGTGTTGTCCACGATCACCGGCACCCCCGCGGCATGAGCCGCCTTAGAGATGGCCCGGATGTCCGGCACGTCGCCTTTGGGATTGCCGATGGTTTCCAGGTAGACCGCCCGGGTGTTCGACTGGATCGCGGCGGCGGTCGTTCGGCTGTCCAATCCGTCAACAAACGTCACGGAGAGGCCCAGGCGCGGAAATGTGTGCCGGAAGAGCGTGTCCGTGCCGCCGTAGAGGGAGGAGGAGGCGACCACGTGGTCGCCCGCCGAGGCGAGGGTGTGGATCGAGAGGAAAATGGCCGCCATGCCGCTGGAGGTGCAAAGCGCCCCCACCCCCCCCTCCAGATCCGCGATCCGCTTTTCCAGGACATCGGTGGTGGGATTCTGGAGGCGGGTATAGATATTGCCCGGCTCGGCCAGGGAAAAGAGCCGCGCGGCATGCTCCGTGTCCTTGAACACGTAACTCGATGTCTGGTAAATCGGCACCGCGCGGCTGCCGGTCGCCGGATCGGGCGCTTGTCCGGCATGGAGCGCCCGTGTCTCAATGTGCGTGAACAGCGCGTCCATACGGCCTCCTTGAAGAAAAATGGTGGCGGCACAGGGATTTGAACCCCGGACACGAGGATTATGATTCCTCTGCTCTGCCAACTGAGCTATGCCGCCAAGGGGAACAAGTGGTGTGACTATAGGGAAACACCCGCCCGCTTGTCAAGCACGCGTCGCGCATTGAAAAAAAGGCGATTATCTTTTCCTTGCCGGCTTGAGAACGGTCGTTCATAATGCCGTTCATGATCAAGCTTTTCGCGGATTCCAACACATGATGACAATGGACCAACCCACACGACTGTCCGCCCCCCTGCTCGCTTGCGTTTTGCTGGCGGCTTCAACCCTGGTTGCCGACGAGGCCAAGGAGTTCATGGAAGCGGCCCGAAGCGGCGATACGGCCCTCATGGCCACGATGATCAAACAAAACCCCTCCCTGATGACGGTGAAAGGCGAGGAGGGCTGGTTGCCGATCCACTGGGCCGTGCTGTCCCGCGATTACAAAGCCGTGCTCCTGCTGTTGACCCGGGGAGCGGATGTCAATGCCGTCACGGAACGCCGTCACACCCCGCTCCACCTGGCGTCTTTTCTGGACGTGCCTGAAATAGCGTCGCTCCTCCTGGAAAAAGGCGCCACCGTCAACGCCCTCACGGACACAAAAGCCACGCCCTTGCATTGGTGCGCCTACCGGGATGCCGCCGAGGTGAGCGCGATCCTGCTCGACCAAGGCGCCACCATCAATGCGCGGGCCGATTTCAACGCCACACCGCTTCATTGGGCCGCTCAAAACGGCGCCACCAACATGGTCAAAACGCTCCTGGCACATCACGCCCAACTCGATTGCCAGACGGAAGCCGGAAAGACTCCCGAGCTGCTCGCCATGGAAAACGGGTTCCCCGGCATTGTGGAACTGCTCAAGGAAAGCGCGGGCCGCCGCGAGAAGCCGATCGCCCAGGTTGCCGCTCACGAGAACCCCAACGAAGCCCCACCCCCAACCGCGGCGCCGGAGCCCGCCTTCCAGGTTCTCGAATTCGATGACGGCACCGTCTATTCCGGCACCCTGTTGGACGGGAAATTCGAAGGCGACGGTCTCCTGGTTTTCCCGGATGGCGAACGGTATGATGGCGCCTGGAAAAAAGGGATGCGGCACGGAACCGGGAAAGCGCAATTCCCAAACGGTTCCCGGTATGAGGGCGCATGGGCGCGAAACCGCCGTTCCGGACAGGGAAAAGCCATTTTTGAAAACGGCGACTCCTATACGGGGGTCTGGCTGAACGATCGCATGGACGGGGAGGGCGTCTATACGTTCGCAAACGGCTCTTCCCTGGCCGGAACATGGGGCAAGGGGAAACTCCTGTCCGGCACCGGACTGTTCACGTTCGAAGACGGCAGCCAGTATTCCGGCGAATGGGCACACGACCGGGTTAACGGCGTTGGGATCTATACCGACACGAACGGCATCCCGCTCCACGGCTCCTGGAAAAAGAACCGACTCGTGGAAAAGAGCAAGGACGAGCCCTCCAATGCCGTGCCGGACACTCCCGGCCCCACTCCGTAAGCGGTTTGCCACGCGGCAAAACCCGCCGACCGAATCAAGTCAACCAGAGAGAACGCGCGCATGGCTGAGCGGGATAGCTTTGATTTTCACCCCCGTCTTGGACTTCCCTTCACGGGCGAACGTCTGACCCGGGGCGATTCCGTCACGGTCGCCTTTTTCGGCGGCAGCATCACCCAGGCCGAGGGATGGCGGAACGAAACCGTCGACTGGCTGCGCGGTCGGTATCCGGCATCGGCGATTCACGCCATTCCCGCCTCCATCGGCGGCACCGGGTCCGATCTGGGCGTCTACCGGATGGACCGGGATCTGTTGCCGGAGAAGCCCGATCTGGTTTTCGTCGAGTTCGCGGTCAACGACTCCGGCACCGCGCCCGACCTGATCGCCGGCGCCATGGAAGGCATCGTCCGGAAATTGAAGCGGGCCAATCCCCTCTGCGAAATTCTTTTCGTCTATACGATCACCGACGCCATGGCCGCCGATCTCCGGCAGGGCCGGTTGCAGGCCGCCGCCGCCATTCACGAAACCGTGGCGGACCATTACGGCGTTCCGTCCATCCACATGGCCGCCGAGGTGGCCCGCCTCGAAGGTGAGGGAAAACTGATTTTCACGGCCACCGATGCCCGCAAGGCCGAACGGGAAGCCGAGGGAAAACTGGTCTTTGCCCGGGACGGGTGCCACCCCTATCCCGCCGGCCACCATCTGTATGCCGAGGCCGTCACGCGCCGGTTGCCCGGACTGTTGAGCGTCAACGCGGCGAACCCCGTTCCGCTCCCCGCGCCCATGAGTCCGTCCCGCTGGGAAGAGTCCCGCCTGATCTCCCCCGCCAGCCTAAAGCTTTCTTCGGCCTGGCGGAACCTGCCGCGCGCCCAGTGGCCCGCCATCGCGTGGTCCGCCGAATGCCTGCCCGAACTCTGGCTGGCGGATGCGGCGGGCGCCGCCATGGAAATCCGGTTCACCGGCAGCGCGTGCGGCCTGTTTCTGGTGATCGGACCGGCGTGTGGCCAGATTGAATGGACACTGGATGACCAACCGCCGGTCATGGCGCCGCTGTTCGATCACTACTGCACGTATTACCGGCCTTCGTACCGGATTCTGGTCCGGTCCCTGCCCGTCCGCCCGCATCTCCTCCGGATTCGGTTGATGGCCCAGGAACCGGATAAAGCCGCCATCCTCGCCCAATTAAACAACACGATCGATGCGCCGGACCGTTTCAAGGGCGTTCGCTTTTATCTGGCGGCCGTCCTGCTGACCGGCCTGCAGGATACGACCCACACCTGATTCGCGGCCCGGACAGACGCCCGTTTTATGTTTGAATACCATCGAAAACGGCGTATGATTTTACGAATTTACACGGAATTTTCGTATGACCGGTGCACACATGTCGCTCTCCCAGGAACAGCGCCTCCAAATGGTGCTGGCGCCACAATTGCGCCAATCCCTGGAACTGCTGCAAGT
>CAZSUH010000099.1:0-11599 GCA_964609905.1 uncultured Verrucomicrobiota bacterium | reverse complement strand
CGCGATCAGCGCCTGGGCGAACTCCTCCCATTCGGGCTGGCCGGTGGGCGAATAGCCGGCAAACACGTGGAGGGAGGAGGGGGGGACCGCATGCTCGCAGAGGGAGGAGGCGCACCGGAAGCAATAGGCCCGGCCCTTACGCGCGGCCCCGAGGTCGGCGCGCGCGTCCTGAAGCTGGCGTTCCACCTGGTCGGCCAGCGGCGGATTGAAAGCGAGCGACCAGTTATCGGCGGGTCGCACGACGAGCCGGAGTTGCAGCATCAGTTCATCCTGGCCGTGCACCACGGGGCCGAAGCGATCCACGTGGGCGTCCCGGATGAAGGTGCGCAACACGTCGGCCGCCGCTTTTTCCCGTCGATCGATGCGCGACGGGCCGGTTGGACCTTGAGTGGAAGGAGCCGCTGGAGCGGGCGCATGGGGGTCGGCGGGCATGGCCGTTACTGGATTTCCCGGTCCACGTCATAATCGTTGAAATCGGTGGAATCGATGCGCACGGTCAGGATGGTGAGCCGTCCTTCGAGCACGTCCACGTCGCCCGCCCAGTTGCGCTGATCGTCTTCGTCGTTCAACAGAACCCGGTACACGCCGGGCGCGAGATCGAATGCCCGGTCGTCGTCGTTGTTGATTTTGCCCGCCAGGAGGCCGTCCACGAAGAGCTCGATATCCGAATACGTGTAGTTGTCGATGATGATGCTGCCGTGGCCGGCGGGCGGATTGTGATCGAAATCGTCGTCGTCCCATTCGCAACCGGGTGTGAAAAAAAGCGAGGCCAGGCCGATGGCGAGAATGGCGGGTGGAACGAAGGAGCGGCGTTTCATGATAACCTCCTGCATGTTAAGGGACGGCGGGTTGTTGAGCGGGGGCGTCCACCGCGGGGAGGGGCGGCGTGGCGGGCGCGGCCGGCGGCGTGGCGGGCGCGAGTGGACGTAAGGAAAGGGAGAAGACATTCATGGGGCCGGTGCGCGCGTAACCGGAGGCTTCCAATGTTTTCCGGCTATGCTCGACCCGGGTTCCGGACACGTCG
The DNA here is from genome assembly GCA_964609905.1 of uncultured Verrucomicrobiota bacterium. GTDB lineage: Bacteria > Verrucomicrobiota > Kiritimatiellia > CAIKKV01 > CAIKKV01 > CAZSUH01. The sequence continues at coordinate 10,575 of CAZSUH010000099.1, read as the reverse complement.
TAAATCTGAAAACCGTAGCCGCCCACGGTGCGGGACGTGCCCCTGGGCTCCGTGATTTTGGAGGTGTGCCCCATGACGGCCGACTCGTTCAACACGTGCCAGGTCTGTTTGCCGGAGGGGTGTTTGTGCAGGATGGGCGGGGCCTGGTAATGCCGGTTCCCGCAGAGAAACAGGTCCACGCCGGGGGCGTCCATCCAGGCGAGGAGGTTTGTTTCCGAGATGGAGACGGGCCCGAAGTCGTCGGCCCAAAGCGGAAAGTGGTTCAGCATGATCACCAGGGAGGCGGCGCGGGTTTCGGGAGCGTCGAGCGTTTCACGGATCCAGGCCAGTTGGCCGGAGTCGGGCCGGCCGCAGGTGAGGATAAAACGGGTTTTTTCGAGGGTGACGGCCTGGTAGGGCGCGCCCAGTTTATTGGTCCAGACGGCGAGCGCATGTCCCGCGATATCGCGGCTGCCGGGAACGGCATACAGGGGGATGCCGGAGGCTTTGAGCGGCTCGACGAAGCAGGCGATGAAATGGTCGTATTCGCTTTCGCGGCCGTGGTCGGTGATGTCGCCGATTGCAAAGACGGCTCGGGGCTTGGGCGCGGAGTCGATGATTTCGCGGACCATTTCGTCATAGCGCGTCTGGTGAACGTCGTCGTTTTGTCCGACATGGAGGTCGGCGAGGACGGAGAAGCGGAATTCATTTTCCACGGCGATCGCGGAGGCCGCAAGAAGGACGCAAGCCAAAAAGATGAGTGCCCCGAAACCGAGGAGCCGGATACGAAGCGATCGCATACGTCCTCCCTTCTCTCGGTTGACAATAGCATGGCCGGGAAAACAGGCGCAAGCAGAAGATGCGGGGAAAAACGTGGAGAGCAGGGACGGAACCATGTTGCCCGGCCTCACGCCGCTTGAATGAGAGCCCACGGGCTATTCGGCAACAGCGGAGAATACGCGGTTGGTCCGCCAGCTCCAGCCGGTGTCTCCGGCTCGCACTTGCGCGGTGAAGTCTCCGGTTGTGGTGGGCGTCCATTCCCACTGGGTGTCGGTGACAAGATCGGAGGCGACGAGGCGGTCATTTTCAAGAATTTCGATGCCATAATGAGCGGCATTCGAAACGGCGGTCCATGTAAAAACAAGCGGGGTTCCGGCAGCGACCTGGGCGCCATCAGCAGGCGAGGTGAAAACCGGGGTGTCGAGCGGGAGCGCGTTGAACGAGGCTTGTCTCCACGGACCGGCGCCGTTGCTGTTTTTACCGCGGACGGTCCAGACGCAGGCGCCGCTGCCTGCGTCCGGGAAGGAATAGGTTTTGCGGAACCGGGCGAGGGCCTTATCGAGTTCAACGGCGGATATCCAGCCGGTATCTTTCAGTTTATTGTCCCCCTTCCATATCTGCAACTGGAAAGCTTCGGCGAACCGGCTGGGGTCCTGCCACTCGAAGGGGAGCAGGCGATGGCCGTAAAAGACGCCTTTGGGGGACAACAGATTCGGATGGCCGGGCACTCTGACTTGAAAAAAGGCCACCGAGGAAAAGTTCTGTTTTTTGCCTTCATAATCGGTGACGGACCAGCGGTAGGCATTATTGGCGAACGTGTAGGAGGGCCTCCATGTCGGCGTGCCCCACTTGGGTTGGGGAACCCATTTTTCCAGGACCACCTTGAAGGCCTTTTGGGTGGCATTGTAAGCGGACAGCTTGACGAGGTAACGGGTGGCGTTGGGGGACCGGGTCCACTCGAAAGCGGCGGGTGGTGAGATGCGGGTGACGTTATGGCCCGGGGTCATCTGACGGGTGACGATGAAGGTTCGGACGGGTGTCCATGGACCGGTGCCCGAGCTGTTCCGGGGTTGCACCAGGAACGAGTAGTAGCCCGGTTCGTAAGCTTTGCTCATCCGGTAGGTGGTGCCGGAGATGCCCGACCGTTTTTCCAGGAGTTTGCCGTTGAACAGGAGATCGAGCCGGTAGGAGGAGGCCCCCTCGGCGAGGGTCCAGTCGCAGGCGATGGTTTGCCAGCCGGGTTCGAAGACGGCTAGTGAAGCGGGGGAACGAATGGCGCAACCGCCTGGGACGGCAATCTGAAACTCCATGTGCGGCGTCCAAGAACTGGCGATGGTGTGTTTGTTCCGTGTGCGGAGCGTCCGGATGCGCCACGAATAACTGCCGGCGCCGAGTCGCGAACTCCATTTGGCATAGTTGACGCCGGAGACGGTGATGGAGCCGAGCGATTCCGTTCCCCGGAAGAGCTGGAGCTGGAAGCGGCCGGCGGTTGGCTCGTTGTTGATCCATGTGAAAAAGGGTTTATGGGGGGCGGTGGGATAGCGGATGGAGGGGCCGACGGGGGTGGGTCTGGCGGGAGATATTTCAAACGCGAGCGACTTGGACCAGGCGGCACTGCCCCCGGGCCAGCCTTCCTTGACCCGCCAGGAGTAGGCTCCAACCGCAAGGTCGGCGGGCGGCGTCCAGGTGGCCGCTTTGACTCCGAACGGCTTCTGCTTCACGCCGTCCCGGGTGAGTTCAATCGAATACACTTTGCCCTGGGTGCCGGTCCACTTGAAGACGGGTTTGCGTGTGCCCTCGATCCGGCCTGCGGGGTGAAGCGGCGACAGGGAGGCGGTCTGGATCTTGCGGTACTTGATGCCCCCGTTGTAATAGACCAGGTGGATATGGCCATAGCGATCGGTCGCGGCCCCGGCGCTGCGGCCGGCGGTCACGACGAATGGCGCGGCGCGCACGCCTTTTTTGGAGACGTAAGCACCCTTGATGCGGTTGTTGGAAGTCCAGAAAAAGAAGGCGCCGCCATCAGGAGCGGGCGTGATGGCGGGGGCATGACGCTCCTCAAAGGTGGCGTCGGCGTCGATCATCCTCAGGCTGTTGATGGGGAAGAGCATTTTGCTTCCATCCCAGATGTTCATGTACAAATGGCCCAAGAACACGGAGGCGATATAAGCCATTTTCGGGTCGGTGGCGTCGACACCGATTCCGGGGTGGTGAAAATCGTCGCCCATTTCGGGAAAAGTGGATTTGGAAGCCCAGGGAACGGGCCCCAGTCCGGCCTTGTAACGGGCGGAATTCTGGTACATGGAATCGATGGGTCCGCCGTTCATGGCGGTGTGCCAGATGCCGTCGGGGTAGACTCGCGTGTCCCCCCGGGCCCGGTACTTGGGGGCATAAGAAGCGATGCGCATGCGGACTTTTTCGCCACCGTGCCCGGCATTGATGGTGCCGCTGCCAAGGGATTGGCCGTATTGACTCAGTTTTTGCCAGTTTCCGAAGGTGCCCAGGACAACGCCCTGGTCCGGATACTTCGCATCGAGCGAAACCACGCCCATGCCTTTGTACACGTTGACATGGCGGAACATCTGTTCGACGGGGGCGGTGGTGATGTTGCGATAGAGCCACACGCCCTGACCCAGCATGGAGCCGTATTCCTTGCAGCCGAATTTGCAGGAGATCCAGGCGCGGTCCTTGGCGTCGATTTCCATCTGGCCGATGTAGAGACGGCCGGCATCGTAGCGGCCGCCCGGGGAACCGGTGGCGAAGACGCCGCCCCTCCACTTGCCGTTGATTCGGTGGAATTTCATTACACTGCTGCTGAGCATGCCCCCGCGATCGCAGACAAAATGCGGTTGTCCCTTGGAGTCGGCGGCCACGGACGGCCGTTCCATGTAGGAGGAGGAGACGGATTCTTCCGGGCCGATGGACCGGATGACGGGTATTTGGGCACTCGCATGCCAGAACGGAGCAAGCAGGATAGCCGTCATGAAAGGCAGATAGCGGTGAACAGCCATGGGTATCCAATTGTCATGAGGCGCGAATCCGTGGGGATTCGCGCCCATTCAACATGTTCGGGTCGGAACGATCAGGGACGGCGAACGGAGAAGAAAGCCATCGAGGAGTAACACTGCTTGGCTCCGATATAATCCGTGACGGTCCACCGATACCGGCCATCCGGGAATTTGTAGGTGGGACCCCACTTCGGGGCGCCCCATTTGGGCTGGTTGACCCACGCTTCGCGCTGGAGCACATATTTTTTCTTGGACCAGTCGTAGCGGGCCAGCTTGACCAGGTATTTCGTGGCCTGCGGGGAGCGGGTCCACTGGAACTCCTTGGGCGGCCATTTTCGGACGGCGTAACCGCCCGGAACCATGTCGCGGGTGACAATGAACGTGACCGGCGCGCTTTTAGGACCGTCGCCGGAGCCGTTTTCGGCCGCCACCAGGAGTGTGTGATAACCGGGTGTGAAGTTCCGGTTGATCGGGCAGTTGGTGGTCACGCCGGGGAACGTAGCGAGCGTGCTTCCGTTCAGCACCAATTCCAGCGTATAGGCGGTGGGGATGCCCGCCGGTTCGCTCCAGACGGGCGTGATGACCTGACTGCCGGGGGCGAGCTTCGCGTTGGCGACCGGATCGGTGATGACGGGGGCGCCGGGCACGCCGATTTGGAAACTCATCAAAGGCGTCCACCCGCTGTACAGGGTGTATTTGGAAAGCGCATGCGTGCGCACGGACCGCATCTTCCACAGGTAGCTTCCGGCAGTCAGGTTGGTGCTGGTCGTGAACGCGGATTTGACGTCGCCGGTCACGGACAGAAGCCCCTGAGGCACGGAATCTTTATACAGTTGAATCTGGAAACGGTTCACGTCGGGATCTTCGCTGGTCCACTCGAATGAGGTGTCGCCTGGGCTATCCGAGATGCGCCCTTCGGGAGCGGTGGAATCGGGCATGTCGGGCTTAATGGTGAACGTAAGCGAGGGCGTTGCCCATTTGTTGGCGCTGTTCAGCAGCCCTTCTTTCACGCGCCAGCTATAGACGCCCACGCCGAGATCAGCGGCGGGGGTCCAAGTGTTGCTTTTGATGCCGCCGCGGGTGAACAGGCGTTCTCCATCCTTGGTCACGTCGATGGTATAGGTGGCGGAATGGGTGTCGGTCCATCGGAACCGAGGCGTTCTATCGACGACGACACCTTGGGGAGCGAGGGCTTGGAGCGTGGCGACCTGGATTTTGCGGTATTTGATGCCGTTTCCGCCCATGTATACCACATGGATGTTGCCCTCGCGGTCGGTGGTGGCCCCGGCGCTGCGGCCGTAGCCGACGTCGAACGGTCTGGCGGGAACGCCTTTCTTGGAGACGTAGACGCCTCTAATGCGGTTGCTCTCGCTCCAGAATATGAAAACACCGCCTTGAGTGCCCGGGGCGGGGGTCATGGAGGGAGCGTGGCGGATTTCAAAGGCGGCGCCGTAGTCGATCACCTTCAGGTTGTTGATGGGGAAGAGCATTTTGCTTCCATCCCAGATGTTCATGTACAAATTGCCAAGAAACACGGATGCGATATAAGCCATTTTCGGGTTGGTGGCGTCGATACCGATTCCGGGGTGGTGATAATCGTCGCCCATCTCGGGATAGGCGTATTTGGAGGCCCAGGGAACGGGGCCCAGACCGGCCTTGTAACGGGCGGAATTCTGGTACATGGAGTCGATGGGTCCGCCGTTCATGGCGGTGTGCCAGATGCCGTCGGGGTAGGCCTTCGTGTCCCCCTTGGCCCGGTACTTGGGAGCATAGGAGGCGATGCGCATGCGGACTTTTTCGCCGCCGTGCCCGGCATTGATGGAGCCGCTGCCAAGGTTTTCACCGTATTGGCTCAATATTCGGAAGTTACCGAAGGTGCCCAGCACAACACCCTGATCCGGATACTTCGCATCGAGCGAAACCACGCCCATGCCTTTGTACACGTTGACATGGCGGAACATCTGTTCGACGGGGGCGGTGGTGATGTTGCGATAGAGCCACACGCCCTGACCCAGCATGGAGCCGTATTCCTTGCAGCCGAATTTGCAGGAGATCCAGGCGCGGTCCTTGGCGTCGATTTCCATCTGGCCGATGTAGAGACGGGAGGCGCTATAACGGCCGTTGAGAGACCCTTCGGCGAACACACCGCCTTGCCATTTGCCTTTGACCCGGTGAAACTTGTAGATGAAGCGATTGCCGCCCGGGTCGCAGACAAAGTGGGGCTGGTTTATGGAGTCGGTGGCCACGGACGGCCGTTCCATGGATAGCGAAGAGACGAACTCCTCTTTGCCGACGGTGACGGTGGGCACTTGCGCGTGAGCCAGAGTTGCGACCACGGCTGAACCGGCGAACAGCAGCATGAATTTTCGATATCGCGACATCACGACTCCTTGACTTTCGAACGAAACAGAACTATACGCAAACACCTTTTTATAGAATACTCTTTTCCCTTGGCAAGCGCAAGGCCAATAAAAATAAACAATCGTGATTCAGACGGCGAGGGGGGGCAACACCGGCCAGGGTTAAATTCGCCAGGATTAGCAGGACTCGACTCTTTTTCATTTCCGTTTCACTTTCTTTAGCTTAATCACCTTCGATCATATGGAGGTATTTGGGTCTTGCGTCTGCCTGGTTATTACGTTAAAACCGCAACGCATGGGCAGTACCGAGCAAAAAGACGGAAGCGAAAGGGACTCTGTCCGGTGGCGGTCGATGGCGCCGGTGGCGGCTCTTTTGCTGGCGGGGCTGGCCATGCGGGCGCTGGGCGCGTGGTGCTACGAATTCACCCAAAAAGCCGATCATGGCATTGTCTGCCTCATGGTCAAGCACATGCTGGAGGGGCAGGGCTTCCCGGTCTTCTACTATGGGCAGGCCTACCTGGGCTCGCTCGAGCCGGCCGTGAGCGCAGCGCTGTGTGGGATATTTAGACTCAGCCCTTTCTGGATCAACATGGGTACGGCGGTGGTCGCGTGGGCCTTTCTGCCCCTCGTCTACCTCTGGGGCCGCGGCGCGGCGGGCCGCGCCGGCGGACTCGCCGCGCTGGCGTTTTGCGTCATCGGGCCGCCGACCTATTTTCAGTATGAAGGGTGGACGTACGGGGGGTATGCGGCGATTCCCCTGTTGACCTGCGCCGTTCTGGTGGTGTCGTTGCGCATGCTCGTCCGGGAGATGCGTGGCGAACGAAATTCCCATGCGCATTTTCTTCTCCTGGGCGTGATCGCCGGGCTGGGGTGGTGGCAGTCGCCGCTGCTGATTCCGGCGTTCATCACGAGCGCACTTCTGTTCCTCGGCGTGATGCGCCTCCGCCTGTTCACCCTTCGGCTGGTTTCGGGCGCGGCGGGCTTTTTCCTGGGCAGTCTGCCGCTGTGGATCTGGAATGTCCGCCACCACTGGCAAACGTTCGACATGCTGAGCACGGAGCATCGGCCCGCTTTCCTGGACGGCTTGCGGATATTTTACCGGGCGCGGCTGCCGGAACTTCTGGGATTGACGTCGCTGCCGGCAGGCATCCGGCCGGTTTTCGCCTTGCTGCTGATCCTGCTGACGATTCTGGCGGTTGTTCGGCCGATCCGGCAGTTCCGCGCCCGGTCTTCCGAAAAGGCGCTTCATCTCGCCGCCGCCGTCGGCTATGCGCTGTTGATGTCGGTCCTGTTCACCCTCTCCCACTATGCCAAGACGCACGCGCTCCGGTATATTCTGGTCATGATCCCGGTGCTGGGTGTCCTGGTCGGCGCGGGCACGGCCTGGTTGATCGAGCGGATGCGCGGGTGGCTGGGATGGCTGCCGCTCCTGGCGCTCGTGGCGTTGCAGGCGGCCGCCATGCCCACACACTTCCGGGAACGGGCCGCGGCCCTGGCATTTGTCGCGCAGGCCCGGGAGTGTGCGGCATTTCTCCGGACGCAGGGCATTCGGCATGTCTATGCGGACTACCAGCGTTACCGGGCCAGCCATGGCCTGAACTTCCTGCTGGATGAAGAATTCGTTTTTTCCCCCCCCAGGGCCGAGAAATACAGGCCTTACAAGGAGGCGATGGAACTGGCGGCACAACCGGCCGTGATGAACGACGTGATGCGATTCAACGACTTTCTGGAATCCACGCGGGGGCGCGCGGCCAGCACCAATTTCTCCGGATCACACGAGCCGTACGACCGGCTCTCCCTGCGTTATGCCATCCGGCCTCCTTCCGTTCCGGCGTTCCCGGTGGCGGGTTCGGAGTGGGAAGGGATCGCCACGGCCGGCGTGTCGGATTCGGCTGGCGCGCTTGCGGATGGCGATTACGCCACCCGGTGGCGGACGCCGCCCGGCGCGGGCGGAAAAAACGATTTGGAAATCCGGCTCACGCATCCCCGGCGCCTCGCCGGCGTGCGGCTGGTTTGTCCGAAATCGGATTGGCCGGAAGCGCTGCGCGTGGAGGGGTGGGATGAACGGCAGACGAACTGGATCGTTCTGCGTTCGGATTCCCCGTGTACGCGCTATTTCTGGTCCGGCCCCCGCTTTTTTTGGGGCGGCGACATGTTCCGGCTCGAATGCCGGTTCAGGCCGATGAAAACCGCGCGTTTCAAGGTGCGGGTGACCAATCCGGCGCACCATAACCGGTGTGAAATCGCGGAACTTCAGGTGTTGGAAGAGGCCAAACCGGCCCTGCCGCCCGGGAAAGCGGAACTGGACCAACTGGCGGCGCTTATCCGGGAACTGGGAATCGGGCGGGTGTATGCCGACCGATGGGAAGCCAATCGTCTCTTTGAACGGTTCGGCGGTCGCGTTCTCTTGTCTCTGGAGCCCGGCGTGGTTGCGGAGGAGACGTTGCCCATGGCGATGACGCTGGACGGGAAGACCGCGCTTGTGGTCCGTGAACACGAGGTCAAGACCACCCGTGGCGCGCTTGCCGGGCGGTTCATCCCGGCCCGGGAAACGGCGGTCGGCCCCTGGGTGGTTTTTGATTTTCCGGATGCAACGGCGCGGCTGCCGCATGTGCGCGAACCGGGCCTGCGGTGGGTGGGATTTGGCTGTCTTGCGGAGCGGGATGGGGCCTGGGCAGCCGCGGCCGGGCAGACGGCCGCTGCCGCTTGCGCGCGCCAGGACTATGCGTCAGCCCTGCCGCTGGTCCTTCGGGCCATGGAGCGGGCGCCGGACGATCCCTCCCTGGCGCGGATCGCGGCCGACTGTTACACCGGGATCGGCAATCCGGAGGCGGCGGCGGAATGCCGGAAACAAGCCGAACAGGCGGGGTTTCCGGAACTTGCGGTTCCGGCCCGATTCGAGCATGGCATGGAATTGCGGGGCATTACATGCGAACGGCGCGCGACGGCCGGCGGAATTTTACCGCTGAAGCTGTATTGGCGCTGTCCGCGGGGCGGTCGCCCGCCCGGCCTGGCGGTCTTTGTGCATTTTAAGGTCGACGGGCAAACCGTGTTTCAGGACGATCATGCTCTGTTGGCGGAAGAAGTGCCGGACGCGGCCGGCACGTGGGCCTCGACGCAGGTAGAAAGGCGAATGGTGGCCGTGCCGGCGGAGGTGCCGCCCGGCGAGGCGCGGATCGAGCTTGGACTTGTCTTTGCCGGGCATGGAGGCAAAAGGCTGAAAGTCAAGAGCCCCTTTGCCCGGGGGAAAAAAGCGGTGGCGATTCCGCAGACGTTGACGATTGAGCCGGCGCCTTAAAACGTCCAGCGCAGACCGAGGCCGTACGAGGTGTTGCTCATGGGAAAAACAGCCGATTCGGTCCGGAACGTATTGCCGTAGGATGACAGTTCATAGGAAAGGTCCACGCCTTTCACGTCCATGGACTCGATGTACCCGTGAATATCGAGCTGCGGGGTGATCTGAAAGGCCAATTCGCCGTACAGAATCACGGCGGTCGTGTCGTCGAGCGAGATGGTTCGTTGATAGCCGTTGTTGGGCCAGGGGGGACTGCCGGCGGCGACCCAGGCATCATAGCCCTGTTGCCGTGCGGGGCCTCCGAAGCCGTTGTGCCAGACGGGGTTATGCTCGAATGAAGAGGTCAACCAGGCGTAGCCGATTCCAACCGTGGGAACGAAACGCGTCTGATTCGGATAGCGAAGCAGCAACATCAGGCTCGGGCCGAACAGGTCCACTTTCCCGTCGGAATGGTTAAGGCCGGAGGTGCCCTGGTCGGTGAAGGTTTGGGCGCGCACCTGTTCCCACACAAGCCGCCCGCCGACATAGGGGTTGAACAACCAGTCGAAGGTCAGCCAGCTGATCAACTCGTAACTCGATCGATTGTTCAATTCCGTGATGCTGCCCAGGAAGGAATCGTCCGCGGTCCGTTGGTCGTCCTCGAGGTTGACCTGCCGGAACCGGATACCGATTCGAAGATGATCATGCACCGCATCGGCCGTGATGTCCCAGGCGTCCTGCGCCCACAGGGGCCAGTTGGAATAATCGTAGGCGGAGAGGCTCCAGTCGCCATAGTAGAGCGATGATTCTGGGGCGGGGCTGACGGCGGCCGGTTCGGGTTCGGCCGCCGGCACAGGCTCGATCTCGGCGGGTGGCGGCGGGGTGTCGGGGATCAAGACCGGAGGAGGCAGCACAACCTCGGCGGGTGGAAGGCGCTTGGCGTCCGGCGCGGCAAAGCTTGCGGGAACCAGGCTCAGCCAGACGGATAAACCGACAAAAACGGCAGAGTGACAAAATTTCATATTCGACAGTCCCTGCGGTCCGAGTCACTTGAATGTGTCGTCAAAAAACAACATAACCGGTTACATGATCGGAAACAAGCCCAATCGCCGGAACCGCTGGGAGCGGACGGGTAGATCGTGACCCCCCCCTGTCCCGGTTGAGGGTGATAGGG
>CAZSUH010000098.1:1767-11675 GCA_964609905.1 uncultured Verrucomicrobiota bacterium | reverse complement strand
CTCGAAACCGTCAACAAGGCCCGCGCCGTCATGCGCGCGCTCGAACTGCTCGCGTCCTCCGGAGGCCGCTCATGATCCTCGTGCTCGACAACTACGACTCCTTCCCCTACAACCTCGTCCAGTACCTGCGCGAAATGACCCCCGACGTCGTGGTTCACCGCAACGACGCGCTGACCATCGACTCCCTGGAACAGCTCGCGCCCCAGGCCCTCGTCATTTCGCCCGGTCCCGGCCGGCCCGAGGACGCCGGCCTCTCCTGCGAGGCCATCCGCCGCTTCTCCGGCCGCATCCCCATCCTCGGCGTCTGCCTCGGCCACCAGGCCATCGGCTGCGTCTTCGGCGGCCGCATCGTCCACGCCCAGCGCCTCATGCACGGCAAGGTCTCGGAGATCACGACCGACGGCCAGGGGGTTTTCGCCGGATTCGGCAACCGCCCGTTCAAAGCCATGCGCTACCACTCCCTCGCCGTCGCCCGCGACCCGTCCCCCGCCGACCTGGTTGTCTCCGCCACCGCGGAAGACGGCGAGATCATGGGCGTGCGCCACAAAAGCCACCCCACCGAGGGCATCCAGTTCCATCCCGAATCCATCATGACTCCCATCGGCAAACGGCTGCTCCGCAACTTCCTGAAGATGGCCCGCCTCTAACGACAGGAGATATCCCATGAGCGTCGTGTACAAAGAGATTCTGACCGCCCTGATCCAGCGCCGCGATCTGACGGAAACCGCAGCCGCCGATGCCATCGATGCCATTCTTGACGGCGCTTGGACCGACGCCCAGATCGGCGCCTTCCTGGCTGCGCTCGCGGCCAAGGGCGAAACCATCGACGAGGTGGCCGGCGCGGCCAGGGCCATGCGCCGCAAGGCCGTCCGCGTGCAGGCCGTGGCCTCCGCCGTGGTGGACACCTGCGGCACCGGCGGCGACGGCGCCGGCACCTTCAATATCTCCACCGCCACCGCGTTCGTGGTCGCCGGGGCCGGCGTGACCGTGGCCAAGCACGGCAACCGCTCCGTCTCCAGCGCCTGCGGCAGCGCCGACGTCCTGGAGGCGCTCGGCCTCAACCTCCAGGTTCATCCGGAGGTGATGGAACAGGCGCTCAACGAAATCGGCGTGGCCTTCCTGTTTGCGCCCGTGTTTCACGGGGCCATGAAGCACGCCATGCCCGCCCGCAAGCAACTCGGCGTGCGCACCCTGTTCAACATGCTCGGCCCCCTCGCCAATCCCGCCGGCGCCACGGCCCAACTTCTTGGGGTTTTCGCGCCGTCTCTCACGGAAATGTTCGCACACGTGCTGCTCAAACTCGGAACCCGCCGCGCGTTCGTGGTCCATGGCCACGACGGACTGGACGAAATCAGCGTCTGCGCGCCGACCCGCGTTTCCGAACTGAACGCCGGCGCCGTGAAAACCTACGACCTCGATCCCGCGCGTTTCTTCGGCGACCCCGCCGAACCCGAAGAACTCCGGGGGGGCGACGCGGCCCGCAACGCCTCCATTCTCTCCGCCATTTTCAAGGGCGAGACCGGCCCCCTCCGGAATGTCGTGCTGCTCAATGCCGCCGCGGCCCTCGTCGCCGCCGGCCGCGCGTCGGATTTGAATGCCGGGATCGCGGCCGCGGCCCACTCGATTGACTCCGGGGCAGCCCAGGACAAACTCGAATCACTCATCGCCTTCACCCGCCAACACGCATGAATCGGTTCGGCACGAAAATGCCCCGTTCCACCCCCGCCCTGCCACGACACCTCTATTTAGTTGCGGGCCTGGCCCTTTTCTGGGCGATTGAAAACTGCTTTCTCCAGGCGTCAGCCTTTTCTGTCCCTCCGCTCACCCGACATCCGGCCCTTTACCAAGCCATCCGATTCTCCTTCAACCTGCTGGCGGCATTCGCCGTGCTCTGCGTCTTCAGTCGTTTCTGGCTGGCAACCCTGGCGGTGCTGGATTGCCTGTTATCCCTGGCCATTGTGGCCTACACCCTTTACTTTCACAAAGTATTGGCGATCTATTACGCCCTTCATTCCCTGCGTGAAGGCCTGCAGGTGCGCGGTTTTGCATTTCGCATCATTCCGCCGTTTGTCTGGCTGTTGCTGGTGAGCGCGCTGATCATCAAGCTGTTCTGGATTTCCCGGCTGCCCCGTCTGCCGGCCGCTTTCCGGCGGCGAGGCGCGATCATAAGCCTGTCTCTGCTGATGGTTTTCTTGTCGTTGTTGCAGCTGTCCAGCTTCAAGTTCACCAGCATCCGCATGACGACCGTAGCACGCAGCATCTATGTCTACGGATACGTGACCGCCTGGATTGCCGATTCCATTCTCGCCCCGGATACGGAGAAGCTTTCCGAAGAATTGATCCAGCTCCAAAAAATATCGCCGGATCGTCTTGAGTCGTCCGAACCGCCATGGCCGGTCGGCGATAAGATTGCGCTGATCCAGGCGGAAAGTCTGGACTACTCCGTGATCCACTACAAAATCAACGGCCGGGAAGTGACTCCGTATCTCAATCGGCTTTCTCGAGATGGCCGCTTTTTCAAATTGCGCGCCTACCATGACGTCTGCACGGCGGATATGGATTTCGCCGTCCTGTCCGGCGGCACACCCAGTTCGCGGCTGAACAGTTATACGATTTCCGGTCTCGCTTACACCAACAGCCTCCCCCGTTTTCTGGAGCAACACGGCTACCATACCGTGGCCTGGCACGGCAATGACGGCACGTTCTTCCACCGCCGTTCGCACTTCGAGAAAATGGGGATTTCCGAAATCTTTTTTAAGGAAGACTTAAGCCGATCCGCTTCGCTCGCCAGTTGTTATTGGGGCATTCGCGACAAAGAGCTCTTCCGGTTATCCAGCGACAAAATGCGGGCCGCCGTCGGCCGTGAATTTCATTTTATCATCACCCTGGACAGTCATGGCCCGTTCGATCTCATTACGGATCCGGAAAAGGAAATTTTTCCCAATAGCCGCCAGTGGCAGCAAAACTATTTTAACAGCATGCGGGTGTTGGACCGCAATATCCAAACCTATGTGGAGTCGCTGCCGGCCGGAACGTTGGTCATTCTCTATGGCGACCACACCTCCGGCGTCCAGTACGAGGATTATCAGGCGTCCAGAAACGGGTCGGCGGAATACGTCCCCGGTATCGTCCATGTTTGCCGCCCCGCGTCACAAGGGCCGACGCGCGATCCGCTTCCGACGCCGCCGGCCTTGATCGACGACCTGCGCATCCACGACATGGTCAATCACATGCGTCGGCAAATTCACCCTCTCACGTCCGACCCCTTGGCGCCGCGCCCATGAGCGATTGGGCCTCCGCCGGTCTGAAGGCCCCCTGCGGCCCCTGTTTCCCGGCGAATGGCCAGCCAGCGCCGGCGTTCAGGCGCGGGAAACTTTTCGATCGCATAGCGCAGCATGGTGCGCGGCATGCGGGCGGCGTGCTGCTCCAAAAATCCGGTCAGTCCCGCCCGGTCCCGCTTGCCCGCTTCCCGCAGCATCCAGCCCGCGGCCTTGTGCATCAGATCCTCGGCGTCGTTCAACAGCTTCTCCGCGAGCGCAAACGCCACGTCCGACCGGCCGCTTCGGATAAAGGCAAAACAGCCCACCATGGCGATGCGGCGCTCCCATAAGACCGGCGACCGGACCAGCTCGAACAGGAGTCCCGGCTCGTTCGTTTCGACCAGCCTTGTGCCCACCACATCGGGCGCGGAGAGGTCCACGAGATCCCAGTTGTTGACGAATCGAGTGCGGGCCAGGTAGAAGGACAGGACGCGATCTTTCTCCGCCGGCGCCCCCTGCTCCGCGCGCATCGCCAGCAGCATCAGCGCCGCCAGCCGGTCCTCGTGCCAGGGGCTCCGCAACAGGCGGTTCAGATCGCCCCAGCCCAGGTCCCGGTGCCGCTTGGCGATGGCGCGCAACAGGGGCACCGGAATGCCGCGGAACCGGTCGCCCTCCCCGTATTCGCCGGGACCGGTTTTGAAAAAACGCCGCAGGATCTTCGCTTTGTCCGGATCAGCCGCGGCTTCAAGGTCGCGTTGGAGGGGCTCCAGGCTCATGCGCATACCCGATGATGCCGATCTTTTTCGTGTTCCTCTTTTAAATCCGCCAGCCCACGTCCACGGCCCGGCCCTCCGCCGCGCTCTTCCGGATGTGGGCGATCAATTCGTCCGCCTCGTATCCCGTCAGAGCCGACTGGGGGCCCTGCCGATTCGCCGAAATCTGGGCCAGGAAGAATGCGTCCGCCCGCTCGAAGGGCGAGGCCGGCGCATACCGGTATTCCCGAACGGACCGGGACTCGTTGTCGTAATGCGTCAGCAGGGAGGCCTTGTGGTCAAACTGGTCCCACGACGCGCTGAAGAGTTCCAGCCGGCCCGCGGAACCGGTGATCTCGAACCGCTCGTCCCACCCGTCCCGCAAAAACCCAATCCCGCCCAGGGGATGCGCCAGCGCCTCGACCGACACGCTCCCGTTCGGCGTCTCCATCAGCGCCGTGGCGTGCAGGTCGTAATCCATGTCCGACGGCTTCACCAGGGTGGCGAATAATCGCGTCGGCCGCCCCATGAAATGATTGACCAGGTCCAGGATATGGCTGCCCCCGCACACCAGGATGCCGCCCCCGTAACGGCGGACCACCTCAGACGTGCCGCCCGGCGGCGCGTGCATGAACGAACCCGGCTCGGGATTCCCGGCCCATAAATCGCCCCAACACTGGTGCGCGCGGATGTGCATGGACAGAATGCGGCCCAGCGACGGCATCAACGCCTTGGCCTGTTCCACCGCTGGAACGAACCGCTTCATGTAGGAGGTGTAGAAGAGTGTCCCCTTCTCCTTCGCCCGCGTCACGATCGCCAGCGCGTCGTCCGCGTTTTCCGCCAGGGTCTTTTCGCATACCACGGCCTTGCCCGCGTCGATGGCGTCCAGGCAGATTTCCTTGTGGAACGCCGAAAAGGTGGTCACGAACACCGCCTCCACCGCCGGATCCCGGGTCACCTTGCGGAAGTCGGCCGTGGCCTTGGCGCCGAACTTCTCCGCCCACGGCTTCGCCGCTTCCGGCTTGATGTCGCACACCCACTTGATCCTGGCGCCGGCCTTTTCCAGGCCAGCGAAATGAAAGCGAGCAATTCCGCCGCATCCGATCACACCCACCGTCACGCTCATGCACCGTCTCCCTATCTCACCCACTGTCTCACTCACGGTTTCACCACCACCTTGATGGCAGCCGGGTCGTGCGCCGCCGTCTGGAACGCCTCGGCGATCCGGTCCAGCGGAAACACGTGCGATACCAACGCCTTTCCGTCCACCACCTTCTCGCGCAGCAGGTCCAGCGCCATGGGACCGTACAACGCCGGCGACGCGAACGACGCCCGCAACTGGAGCTTTTTGAAATGGAACGCGTTCGCGTCGAACCGGCAGAAGGCGCCTTCGCCGTGGGCGATGCCGATGAACACCACGATCGCGCCCTTGGCTGCCACGGCAAACGCGTCGTTCAAGGTAGCGGGCGGGGTGGTGACAATCACCCGGTGAATGGGACAGCCGAATTCATACGTCGTCAGCGGATTTTCGCCCGGATCGATGAAGGCGTGGGCGCCGAATTTCAAGGCCGTTTCCATACGGGCCGTGCGGCGCCGGAAGCCGGAGGCGAACACGCGCCGGGCGCCGGCGCGCCGGATGAGCGGCAGGGCCATCAGACCGATAGGGCCGTTGCCCATGAGCAGCACGTTGTCGCCCGGCTCGATGGCCGCGAGGCGGACCATGTCGATGGCCACGCCGAGCGGCTCCTGGAGGCAGGCGACTTCGGGGGTCAGCCCGTTGCTGGGCAGCGCGCTGATGGCGGGAATGACCAGCTCGGGGGCGAATCCGAACTCGCCCCAGAAGGTTTTCAAGTTCGCGCACAGCTCCTGCCGGCCGTTGTGGCAGGCGGCGCAATAGCCGCAGGGTGTGGCGGAGTCGGAGGCCACCGGTTGGCCGATCTTCACCGTATCCACGCCCGGCCCCAGTTCCATCACCGTGCCGGCCACCTCATGTCCCGAAACGGCGCCTTCCCTGGCCTCCGTATGGATGTCGGTGCCGCAGATGCCGCAGGCCTCCACGCGAATCCGCACAAAGCCTGGCTTCAACGCGGGAGATGGCACGACTTTGAGAAAAATTCGATCCCCATCCCGAAATGCGCTTTTCATTCACCCAATCTACCGCCTCCGCCCAGACGGTGCGAGTACGAAACATGAAAAGAAGGGGAGTTCATTTCTTGTCGTTGAACACCGCGTCCGTGACCGCTTCGCCCGCGCGCTGGCCGACGGAGCCAAAAAAGACGCCCGTGGCCGTGCTGATCGTGCTGGCCACGATGTTTTTCAGGCGCGAAGTCCAGCTGTTCTGCCGCTGTTCAAGCGCCTCCTTCTCCACGGCGGCCAGCTTGTCGGCATGCGCCTGAAGGGCCGCGGCCTCGGCCTGGGCCGCGGCCAGCTTTTTGGCCGCCACTTCCTGCTCTGCGGCCTCCCGCTCCCGGGCCACCGAGGCCATGCCGTCTCGCGCCTGCTCCATTGCCTTTTTCCGCTTGGCCGCGCGGGACGACCGCAACTCGTCCAACGGGTTATCCATCTCTTCCAACTCGTCCGAAAAACCGCCCAACCCCGCCTCTGCTGCCGCCAGGGGATCGGCCGGCGGAGCCGGTTTTGTTTTTTTCTTGGCCGTGCCGGTTTTCCCGGCGGCTTTCTTGTACAGCGTGGCGTCCAGCCAGGCTTCGAGACTCGGCATATCCGCTTTCGTTTTGTTCCGCCGTTCCAACCACGTCTCCACCGCGCCCAGAAAGGCCGAGGCCTCATCCAGTTCCGCGCTCAGACAGGACTGCAAGGCTGCCTGCCGCAACGCCGCATAATCCGCCGGCCATGGGTCTTCCAGTTCCAGCCGGCCGCATAGCTTCTTCAGATACGCCGTGTCCCCTTTTTTCTCGGCCTGCGTGAACGCGGAGACAAAAGCCGTTAGACTGGAACGTGCCTTCTCCTCATTGCCGAACTGGCCTGTCAGTTTTTTGCGCGAAAAGACGCGCAACCCGCTCGTCCAATTGTCCAGCGCCGCTTCCAGTTCCTCGACAACCGGCTCCGCCTGGCCGTCGGCCCAGTCGTCGATCTGCGTGCTCGCCAGATGAATCAGATGGGTTTGCAGAAAAGCCCCCATCAGAACCGTCTCGTCCGGAACCGCCCGCGCAGACTGCACCGACGCCAGCCCCGCCAACAAAACCGCCGCAAGCATGGCACGCATGTCGATTCTCCTCCGCTAATTCTGGGGCGCCGGCGAGACGGCCCGTAGCTGAACGGCCGCGGGCGTCACCTCCAGCACCTGGAATTTCAATCCTTTGGGCGGCGCCAGAATCAACGCCTCCGACAACGTCTCCGTCGATTCCTGGCTTTCCAGTTCAAACACGGCCGCACCCGCGGTGTAACTGAGCTGGGTGACGTTGTTGAGCGTGTCCCGGCCCCGCAACGCTTCCCGAACCGCCTTCAGTTTCCAGGCCTGATCCACGCCGCCTACCGTCAGGGTGATGACCTTGGGACCAGATGCCGCGGCCTCCCATTTCGCCGCCAGCGTGGGGATGATCTTGTCCAGCGACTTCTCCCCCGCCGCCTTGAGCGCCTTGGAACCGCCGCTCACATCGTCCAGCCCCACCACAGTGCCCACTTCCGACACCGAGGCCAGCGTTTCGGCATTGTCCGTCCGAACCGCCCGCAGCGTCACCACCGCCTCGTACGAGCGCAAATTGCTGTCCGCGATCCGGCGCGCCGACGGCTTGGCCACCGCCTCGCCCACCAGGACGATATCGGAGCCGAACTCCAGACCCAGCGCCGCGGCGCCCCGGTTGTCGCCCACGGACTTCAGCAACTGCTGGTTGCGCTTGACTTTGGTGCGGATCATATCCGCATCCACCGACCGGCACCCTTTTTCCAACAACTTGGCGACCGCCATGGTTTCAATTTCCGAGGTGGCGATGGAACCCAGGTTCTGTTCGTCCACCAGCACCATCACCCGGGGGCCGGCCTGCGCGCCATACCCGAACCACAGCGCAAGGCTGATCACTCCCACTCCGATTCCGTTCTTCATCACGCGCCTCTCCTTGGCTTGTCCGTCCGTTTCCCTCAGGGCAGATTTTTGTAGAGCTCCACCATCATGCGCCGGACCAGATCCCGGGCATGCTGCGACACGGTCACCCCGCCCGAATCCGCTCGATCCACCGCCTCCACGCTCCAAAGAACTTTCCCGCTGGCGCAATCCACCAGCCGGACCGACAGCGCCACGCTCGGCAGCGTTTTGCCGCGGGCGGCCACGGTCCCATACTCTTCAACCGTTCCGGTCACCACCGCCTCGGCGCCCATCATGGCGCCCAGATCCGCCAGCTTGCTGTCCGACAAGCCGGACATGGCCAACTCCGCCTCCCCCAGCACCTGGTTCAGCCGGCTTCGCTCCATCACCTCGTATTTTCCAGACCGAAGCAACTGGGTCATCACCATGTCCGCCACGGAGTTCCCAATCAGTTCGGTTTCCGCCTTCAACGGCATCACCGTCACTTTCTTGATCGCCCGGGCTTCCGGCGCCACAAAGACCTCGATGCCCGACGAGGCGGACGGCCGCAGGTACGGATCGCCAACTCCCCCGCCCACACAACCGGCCAACCAACAGGCTCCCGCCAGAAAACCCGACAAAGCCAACCCGCGCCATTTTTTATTCATGGATCATCCTGTGTTTAACCCGCACACCCGTTCGCTATTTGATTATCTTGATCGGTTTCCCGGTTGAACTTCCCTTTTTCCCGCCGCCGCCCGTCCCGCCGCCGCCCGTCCCGCCGCCGCCCGTACCCCCGCCGCCCTTCTTCCCGCTGGCGGGCGTGGCGTCCGCGTCTTCCGTGTAAAAAGTGGCGCGAGCGGACCAGTTCCATTGCGTGCCTTGATCGTCCGACGAAATGACCCGAATCGTCACGCGCGGCGCCGTCCCCGATCCCTTCGCGTTCAATGTGCCGCTGCCGCTGATCGATCCGGTCCCGGCTATCGCTTTGCCTTCATACATCACCTTGAACGTGTCCGGAATGCCATAGGCCTGATACGTGAGCCGAACCTTGCATCCCGTCACCTTTTTCCCGGCCAATTGACCGCCCACGGCGATCACCTTGTCCTGCGGACCGGCCGCATATCCGCCCGAACTGCTGTCGCTGGCATCGCCGCTGGTTTTAACGGTGATCGTATTTCCCTTGACCGTGCCGCCCCCGCCGGAGCCTTTGCCTCCCCCACCCTTGCTTCCGCTGCCGCCTTTGCTTCCCCCGCTCTTCGTTCCCCCACTCTTCGTTCCCCCACTCTTGCCGCCGGAGGAAACCCCCATGCCGCCCTTGTCACCGGAATCGTCGCTGCCGTCATCATCGTCGTCGTTATCGGAACCGCCGCCCTTCGATCCCCCGCGCCAACCCTTGACCGTCCGATCGGCTGTCCCCTGCCCAACAGCGCCGCCGAACGATTTTCCGCCCTCTTCGATTCCGTCCGCCAAACCGTTGCCCAGTTTGGTCCGCCAACTGTTCTGCCGATCCGCGGAAGCAATATCGGTGGCGCTTGAGCTCCTCGTGCGACCGGCTGATGAACCGCCCTGATTGCGGATGTTGCGGGCATCGTCGTCCGCGTCATCGCCGCTCGTAGTGGCATCCGTCACATCGTCATTCGCATCCATGCCCCCAAATCCGTTGTCCACTCGAGTGTCGTTGCCTTTGTCGCGTCCGCGGGTGTAACCATCGACCCCCGTATCTCCACCACCGCCATCATCATCCCCGTCTCCGAGTTCAGGCTCGTTTTCGCCGAGGTCGCCACCTTCGTCATCTCCCTCGTCCGCGTCGTCGTCCCCCTCGTCCGCGTCGTCGTCCCCCTCGTCCGCGTCGTCATCCCCCTCGTCCGCGTCGTC
>CAZSUH010000098.1:0-1667 GCA_964609905.1 uncultured Verrucomicrobiota bacterium | reverse complement strand
CGTCCGCGTCGTCATCCCCCTCGTCCGCGTCGTCGTCCCCCTCGTCCGCGTCGTCGTCCTCATCATCGTCGTCTTTCCCCCTCCACTCGTTCAGTTCCTTCTGCCACCCCGCCAGAGTGTCGGGATCCACTTCGCCATAGTTTTCACCGGTGGGAACCCAGTCGCCGCCTTGCCGGATGTATTCGTCGCCGTTCTGGCTGATGATCATGTCTCCTTCTTCATACCCCTCCGCACCCACTTTTTCACCGGCCTCGTTGCGAATCGCGGTCGCCTCATCGACGTCATCGCCTACTTCATCGACCATATCGTCGAGCTCGTCTTCCGCGTCCTCGGCGGCATCTTCCGCATCGCTCGCAATTTCATCAAACTCCCGCTCGATCTCTTCGGCTTCTTGTTCGTCTTCTTCGGCTGCTTTTCGATCCGCCTCTTCCTTAGCCTTCTTATCGGCTTCCGCGGCAGCCTTCCGATCGGCTTCCTCTTTTTCCTTCTGCTTCACCGCCGCGCTCTTCTCCTTGCCGGGAATAGCCTCCACCATCTGGCGGGCAATCTCCTCGGGAGTCAACTTGCCGAGCATATCGGGATTGGCGGCGGCCATCGCGGAAAGCGCCCGGAGTTGGTTCAAGGCGTCCGGTCCGCCGGCATAGCCTTGCCGAACCAGTTCCTTGTAAGCGGCTGTGGTCATTTCTGCCGCCTTCACGCGCTGGGCATCTCCGGCCGGATCGACGCTCCAAATCAGCTTGGTGGCATCGATTTCCACCTCGCCGGACCCGCCGGCGCCCAGGCCAAGCGCCCCGGCCAGCTTACCGTTGATCGCGAAACGGGTCCACCCCACCTCCACAGAGCCCTCGGCTTCGCCGCCCACGCCAGCGCGGAGCGAGCCCTTGGCTTTGGCCGTCACTGAGAAACCATAAGAATCCTTGGCGTCCAGCGTGCCGCCGATTTCGCCTTCCAACTTGGCGCCGATAAACACGTTCACGCCGACCGTCGCCTTGACGCCGTCCGGGCCGGCCTCAACCGTGGCCTGGCCGCCGCCTTCCGCGCCAACCGTGGCGGTCGCCTTGGTGTCCACCTGAACCGCGGTGCCGGGCGCGATCTCCTGCCGAGCCGATCCCTTCGCCTCTCCCTTGATCAGGTTTGCCTCGACCTGGACCTGGGCCTGCGCCTTGGTTCGTCCGGTTAGAGGATCAACTGTAACCTGGTAATCACCGGAGGCGGCGTGCTGCCCCACCTCCACCTTGCCGTGGCCGATCGCCGATCCGCTGCCGTCTTCGCTGGTGGTCATCATAGGGCCGGTTTCGGCGCGCCCCTTGTTCTCATCAACGCCTTCGAACAGATCGCCCTTGGCAATGACGACGCTGACGTTGCTCGGGTCTTTCGGTTTGGCGGGCTCTTCACCGTCCGCGGGAGTTTTCTTGATCTCTATGCCGCCTGACACCGTGCCTTTTTTGTTAACCGTCACACCCCCGATCTCCGTGCTCTCCGTGGAACTGGACGTGGTGCGGGTGGTGGTGCGTCCGCCGCCCGTAGTTTCCGTGGAACTCGATGAGCCGCTGCCGGTGGTCTTGACCGACGTGACGCCCAGATCCGTTTCGGTGCTGGACGTCGTCCTGGTGGTGGTCCGTGTCGTGCTTTCCCCGTCTTTCCCCGTGGTCTGCGCGTCGGTGGAA
>CAZSUH010000097.1:0-11691 GCA_964609905.1 uncultured Verrucomicrobiota bacterium | reverse complement strand
CGAAAAACACAAGATTGGTCACTGGCGCCGGAAGCCCTTCGCCCATCATCAGCCGCATGGCGGGTTGGCTCGCCCGCGCCTCCGCTTCCACCATCAACGCCTCGGCCATAGCCGCGACGTCCTCGACGGACAGCAGGTAATAGGTCGCGCTCACGCGGGCGGGATCGCAAACCGCCATCTGCCAGGCCTGCATGGCCGGATCGGCGGTTGCGAGAAGAAGTTCGGGCCACCACGCGGTAAAACAGGCATAGGGTTCGTAGTCCTTTTCCGGGGCGATGCCGGCAATCTCCTTGCCCGAGCGGCTCAGGAAAAGGGTCTCCCGTGTGTCCGGATCTTCCGCCACGATGACCGGACACACGGTCACCCCATACCGCTCTTCGGGCTCCAGCGCCTCCGTCCAGCCCTCAAACTCCTTGGGGTCGAACACCACCATGCCTTGTTCGCAGCCCACGCTGCAGTCCGGAACGGGCGGCGCAATCGGCAGGAGGGAGGTCTGAACGCTCCGATAAAGCGCCTGCAAATCGGCGGGGCTTGCGATGGCCGAGGATTCCAGCACCGCGATCCGGCGTTCCAAGTCGGTCTTGTCGAATTGGGCCGCGAAAACGCGATAGATCAGAGGGAGGAGCAGCAAACCGGAAACGATCACGCCCAATAAGACGACGGATGATCTCCCTTTCTTGCCCATACTCATCCGGCCCCTGTTATCGACTTGGCGCCCCAAACAAAAGAGGCGCGAACTCCAGGCTCATGCCTCCATCAAGGGACCACGAAGCCTCACTCACGAAACACGAGAAAGGTTTATTCGTTCAATTCGTCGTGTGGTGTTCTCCTCGACACCAAGCCACCCCAATGACTCGCGGAACTCATGTCGGCTAGTTAGAACCATATCTGACGGATTTTCAAGCCTTTTTTCAACATGATCGCCGCCGTGCCGCGGGCCGTCTTTTTCCGCGTTACACCGCCGCTTAAACGTGGCATTCTTCCCCTTTCACGCGTACCGAACGAAACCGGGAAAACGAATCATGCAACCGTCAGCCGAGCTCGGCCTTTGCGTCGTCGTGGGACTGCTTTTCGGGATTTGCGGGGTGGTCTACAACAAGACCACCAAACTGGGCATCCCGCCGGCGGCCATGGTCGTGGGGCTCGCCGCGTGGGGACTGACCCTGATGCTGCCCTGGAGCGACTGGCGCCTCGCCGGCACGACTTCCGGGGAGAACCGCCTGGGTTTGGCCGCTTGGATGGCGCTGGCCGGAGGCGCCAACTGCCTGGGCCTGATCGCGCTGCAGACGGCCTTCACGAAAGGACGCGCCGGCCTGGTGTGGGCCATTGGCCAGTCGGCCCCGATGGTACCGCTCGTCGTGTCCATCGCGGCGCACGGCGAACGGCCCGCGCTCCCGGCTTGGATCGGCATCGCGGCCATGGCGGCGGCCCTCGCCATGATGGCGCGGAACAAGGAAAGCGATCATCGGGAGGCGAAGGGCATCCAATGGGCACTGCTGGCCTTCCTGCTGCTGGGGCTCCAGCAAACCGCCATGTCGGAACCGTCGCAGGAGGGACTTTCCGATCCCGGCAAAATCCGGATTCCGATCTATTTCGCGGCCATGCTGATCACGGCGCTCGTCATCTGTGCCGTCCGGCGGATCCGGATCCCGGCTCCGGTGGCGTTGTTCGGCCTGGCTGTTGCCGGCGCGAGTCTGGGCGGTCAATGGATCCTGCTCCAAGCGCTGGACCGGCTGGCCCCGCAAGGCCGGGCGGGGCTCGCCTATCCCACCGCCATCGGGACCTGCATCCTCGCGTTCACCCTCTGGCGCGCCGCGCGGGGCGAACGGCTGGGGGGCTTCATCTGGAGCGGCATGGCCATCCTGCTGGGCGGCCTTCTGCTGATCGCCCTGCGCTCCTGATCTACAGGGGCACGATTTCCTGCACGAGTGGCTGCACCGTCATGTCCGGCACGGCCAGATGCGCCGGCTGCGCGCACAGTTGCGCCACGATGGCGCCCAGTTCCGACGGCTGGATGCATTGACGGCGAATCGCGTCCTGAGAGGCCGGATGCCCCTCGATGTGGGAAGCGGCCGTGAAGTCCGTGGCGCCCCAGGACGGCGTCAGCGTGGTCACACGCACGCCATACGGCCGCAATTCCGTATACAACCCATGGCCGAAATGGCTCAACCCCGCCTTGGCCGCTGTGTAAACCGACCAGCCCGGCCACGCATACAGGGCGCACACGCTGGACACGTTGATGATGATGCCCGATTTCTGTTTCATCATCACCGGCGCGGCCCGGCGGCAACCCAGGATCGCGCCCGTCAGGTTGACCTGGATCGTCTCCTCAATGCCAGCGTCGGTCTGATCCGCGACCGGCGTGATCAGTCCGCCGAAACCTGCGTTGTTTACAAGAATATCCAGCCGGCCGCAGGCCTTCAAAACCGCGGCAAAAACGCGATCCCAATCCCTGCCGCGAGATACGTCGGCGCGAACCGCCTGAACGCCCAACCTCGAAGCGGCCGCTTTGAGCGCAACGGCGTTCCGACCTGTGATCCAGACCTCGGCGCCCGCCTCGCGAAGCGCCTCGGCAATACCCGCGCCATACCCCTTCGAACCGCCCGTCACCAGCGCCACTTTGCCCGCAAGCTTCCGTTCCATCGTCATGGCCTCCTGTCCTTGCCGTTTTTAATTGGAATTTCAGTCAAACATATTGACCTTTTACCCGTCAACCGCCATTTTATCGCCATCATGAAAACCGAAATCTGGATCGAGACCGAATCGTTTGACTTCCTGGGCGGTTGGATCGTCGACCCGCAGTCCATGGACCAGATGGGGTCGCCCTATCTTATGGCGCACGGCATGGGCGTGCCCGTAGCCGACGCCGAAACCGTCTGCCGCATCCCCGAGTCCGGCGTTTACACGGTCTGGGCGCGCACCCGCGACTGGACCGCGCCCTGGCAGCGGGGTACGCCGGGCGGCACCTTCCAGGTCCGGATCCACGGCCAGACGCTGCCCGCCATCCTCGGCACGAACGGCCCCGCCTGGGCCTGGCAGAAAGCCGGATCCATCCGCCTGGAACCGGGCAATGTCCGGATCGCGTTGCGCGACCTGACCGGTTTCAACGGACGCTGCGACGCGCTGTTCCTGACAACCGAGCCCGATTCCCATCCGCCCGACGGCGGAGAGGAACTGGCCGCATTCCGCCGCGCAATCACCCGAACCGTCTGCCGCGACGATCCGGTGGAATACGACCTGGCGGTGGCCGGCGGCGGCATGGCGGGGATCTGCGCGGCAATCGCGGCCGCGCGGGCCGGCTGCAAGGTCGTGTTGATCCAGGACCGACCCGTGCTCGGCGGCTGTAACAGTTCGGAAATCCGCGTCGGCCTGGGCGGATACGCGCACGCGGAGCCCTACCCCAACCTGGGCAACGTGGTCCAGGAGATCGGCCCCGTCATGGGCGGATCGGGCACCTATTCGGCCGACCTGTACGAGGACGCGCGCAAAGCCAACGTCTTTCTCCTGCACCGCAACGCCGTAAAACTCGCGCTGAACGAACGGGTGATCGGCATCGAAAGAGATCCTGCCAGTCCATCGACCATCCGCGCCCTGGTCGCGCGCCACACGCGCACGGGCGGGGAAACCCGCTACCGCGCCCGACTGTTCGCCGACTGCACGGGCGACGCGGCCGTGGCCCGGCTCATGGGCGCGGCCACGATGTACGGCCGCGAGGCCCGGGCGGCGTTCGGCGAATCGCTCGCGCCGGACATCGCGGACCGGCAGGTCATGGGCCATTCGGTGCTGTGGTATGCGCGCCAGGCCGAACGGCCGACCGCGTTTCCGGACATCGACTGGGGACTGGCGATCGACGAGTCCAACGCCTATTACATCCGCGGGGGCGACTGGGAATGGGAGACCGGCCAGTACCGCGACCAGGTCGGGGAGACCGAATATATCCGCGACTACGGCATGATGGCCATTTACGCGAACTGGTCGTTCCTGAAAAACCGGTCGGCCCGGAAGAACGAGTGGGCTCGCGACACACTCGACTGGGTCTCGCCCATCGGCGGGAAACGGGAGAGCTACCGGGTGGTCGGCGATCACGTGCTCACCCAGAACGACATCGAAAACCACGTGGCCCATCCCGACGCCACCGGCGCGATCACCTGGAACCTGGACCTGCACTTCCCGGACCCCGAAAACGCGGCCAAGTTCAAGGAGGCGTTCCGCTCCTGCGCCTACCACCGTGGCATCGTCGCGACCTACCCGGTCCCGTTCCGCTGCCTGTACGCCCGGGATGTGGCGAACCTGTTCCTGGGCGGCCGCCACATCAGCGTGTCGCACGTGGCCTTTTCCGCGGTCCGCGTCATGCGCACCCTCGGTGTGCTCGGGGAGGTCATCGGGTTGGCGGCCGGCCTTTGCGCGCAAAAGAACGTCCTGCCCCGCGCGATTTACGAACGCCATTTCGCCGAGCTCAAGGCCCTGATGGAAAAAGGCGTACCGGTGCCCACCTACCATGCCTACCCGTGCGACCATTCGGAATCCTATCACTTCAAGGAGTCCGGCTTTTTCAGCGTCTCCGATCCCCGCCTGCGCGACGAACCCGGCCTGCGGGCGCGGGTCAAGGCCCTGGGTGTCCGGCACAAGAAGGCGTAACGGAAAACGACGCCGCCGGGACCGCTTACGCCGAATAGGAACCGCGCAGGTCGTACACCTTCAGCGCGGCGTCCAGTTCCTTCGCGGTCACAGGCCCCTTGGGAAGGAACGCCAGCGTCCGCTTCGCGCCGGGGAGCAGCGTGATCATGTTGTCGCTGAACCGGCCGCGCAGCGCCTGCGGGTCGAGGCTGACGTAAAAGGCCGGTTTGTCGGCCGTGAGTTCCACCGAGAGACCCGTGGCCGTTTTGCGCACCGTATGCCGGATCCGCGCAGGCTGGAGTTCGCACCGCTTGGGTTCGGTGAAAAACAGCGTCTGTTCGTCGTTGAACGTGTCCGCTTTCAGGGTCACCTGCAGAAACGCGGCGGCCGGATCGGGAGTCAGGTCGGCCACGGCCCAGCGCCCCGTGCGTTTGGCCGCTCCCGCGCGCATCGTCACCGGAACCCGTTTCTTCCAGAGGACACGGCCGGCAAAATCGATGACCCGCGCTTCCAGCGTGCCGCGCAAGGCCGCCGGACCGTCGTTCACCACCCAGGCTTCCACGGCATCGCCTTCGACAAACACGGAGGCGCTGGCGGGAGCGAAGAACCGCTTCGCCGCATAGTGGAGCAGTTTCCACTTGCCGCCATATTCCAGGCTGGCCCAGGAGCAGACCGGCCACATGTCGTTGAGCTGCCAATAGAGCGCGCCCATGCAGAGCGGCCGCAGCCGCCGCCAGTGGCGAACCGCGGTCTGAATGGCCAGCGCCTGCTGAACCTGGCTGAGATAGATGAATTGGTCGAATTTCGCCGGAAACCGGAAATAGCGAGTGATCGTTTCAACCACCCGCGAGTTGCCGCCCACGTTTTTCTGGTGGTGCTCCATGACCGGCGACGTCACATTCCGCTCCCACTCCCGGGCATAGGTGCGGATCGAGGACATCGACGGAAACGACTGGAACCCGAACTCCGAACAGAACCGGGGCTTGACCTTCAAATAGGCGTCGAAGCTCTTGCTCTCATGCCACACGGACCAGAAGTGCATGTCCCCGCGATTGTCGTTGTGCCAGTTGTCGGAATAGTCGCCCCGCCCGCCGCAGGGGGAACTGGGCCAGAAAATCCGGGTGGGATCGCAGGCGTCCACGGTGGCGCCCAGCACGCCTTCGTTGAGCCGGTCATAATCGATGACGTACCGGTCGCGGTTCTGGCGCGACTCCGCGTGCCAGTTCAACGCGCCGACGTTTTCGTTGTTCCCGCACCACAACGCCAGGCAGGCATGATCGCGCAGGCGTTTGACCTGGTATTCGGCCTCCTCGCGCACCGAGTCGAGGAATTCGGGCGACGCCGGATACAACGAGCAGGAGAACATGAAATCCTGCCAGATCATCAAGCCCTTCTCGTCGCAGAGCTCGTAAAAATCGTCCGTCTCGTACTGGCCGCCGCCCCAGACGCGGATCATGTTCATGTTTGCCTCGACCGCGCTGGAGAGCAAGTCGTCGAGCCGTTCGCGTGTGTGGCGGGCCGGCATGGCATCGGCCGGAATCCAGTTGGCGCCTTTCGCGAAAATATCGCGGCCGTTCACGCGGAAGAGCATCGACATCCCCTGCTTGTCCTCCTCGTTGACCACGTCCAGCGTGCGCAGCCCGATCCGCTTGCGGGATGTGTCGTCCCCCACGCGAACGGTCAGGTCGTAGAGCGGCTGAGCGCCATGGCCGGCCGGCCACCAGAGCTGGGGAGCGCGGACGGTCACCGTGCCCTTCAGGAGGTTGAGCCCCCGGGTCAGCGTGACGGTTTTGCGGAAGAGGCCGTTCCCCAGCCGGACTTCGAATTCCGTTTTTCCGGCCGCCGGGGCCAGGGCTTCGCAGGTCACCTCGACGTCGCACGCGCCGCGCCGGTGCCGCTGGACCGTATACACATGCTCGATCCGGGCGACGGACACGGCGCCGAGGTAGGCCTGGCCATACAGGCCGCTGACCATCAGGCAGGGCCCCCAGTCCCAGCCGGCATGGCACTGCACCTTTCGCAGCATGTTCCGGTTCGGGGAACTCACGGGCGCCCCCGCGGTGGGGATGGGATACGGCAGTTTCGCCGCGGCCGCGATGGCCGTTTTTTCCGGCGAATCGAATTCCACGCGGATCGTGTTTGGACCCGGCCTGATCATCCCGTTGACGTCGAACCGGTAACGCCGGAACATGTTCGCGAAGCGGCCGGCCAGGCGGTCGTTCACAAACACCCGGCCGACGGTGTCGAGGCTGTCGAAGTTCAGAAACAGGCCGGCCGCCCGCGCCGTTTGTCCCGGCACGGTGAAGGACCGCTCGAACACCCAGTCTTCGCGGCCGATCCACTGCACGTCCAGTTCGTTCCGTCCCTCATAGGGATCGGGAATCTGCCGGGCGGCCAACAAGGCGCTGATGGTGTCGCCCGGCACCGTGGCCGGCACCGGCTTCCCCGTGCCATCCTTCCGCCGCAGTATCCATTTGCCCGACAGATCGATCTTGTTCACCTGGCGCTCCCCTGTTGAATTACGCTTTAACCGCATCCTGTTTGCGCGCGGCCTCGATATCCGCTTCGTCGAGTATACCGCCCTGCCTGCGCAACTGCGCCTGCAACGCCTTGACGTCCACGGCCCGGGGCGAGACGCCGCTCCTGATCGAAAGCGCAGCCGCCGTGCCGGCCGCTTCGCCCATAACGCCGCACTGCGGCATGACGCGCAGACTGCCCAGCGCCTCGTGGTCGCAACTCGCGCACCGGCCGGCCACCAGCAGGTTGTCCACGCCTTTCGGCACCAGGATCCGGTACGGAATCTGGTACTTGAAACCCTCGGGCGGCCGCCATTCCTTCGCATCCATCCCGATCCCCCGGGTGTTGTGGATGTCGATGAAGAAGGAGCCGTAGCCGATGGAATCCTCGAACGTCGACTGACGGGCGACTTCCTGCCGGCTCAGCACATGCTCGCCCTGAATGCGCCGGCTTTCACGGACGCCCACGGTGTTGGGGGTGCTGACCAGGTAACAGTTCTCCATGCCCGGCACGTATTTGCGAAATACGGGAATGCACTCGTAAGCCTGTTTGCGGCCTTCGCGTGTCGCCTTGGTCAGGTCTTCCGCCCGCGTGCAGTCGATGTGGGTGATGTGCGTGAAGTTGATACCGACCTGGTCGGGCCGGGTGGGCGTATACCAGAATCCCATGATCTCGCTCTGGAACGGCCGCATATCGCCGTTCCTCTGAGCCTCGGCCCAGACCTCTTTCATCTGATAACTGCTGCGCCATCGGGCGACCCGGCTCCAATCCACGCCGCCGATGGTGAACATCAGCGTAACCGGTTGGCACAGTCCCGTTTCCTCGTCCCCCATCTTGAACGCGCAACCCGCGGAAGCGGCCACGTCGCCGTCGCCCGTGCAATCCACAATCCGCTTGGCGAGCACGACCTGGCGGCCGCCCTTGTTCTGGATCACGGCGCCGATCACGCCGCCTTTCTCCACCACCGTCTCGCAGAAAAAGGTGTGATAGAGCAGCCGGCAGCCGCATTCCTCGGCCATCTGCTCGAGCACGAGCTTCATGCCTTCCACTTCGAAATCGACGGTGCTGGTCGTGTGAACGCCGTAACCCGCCCGGGATACGCGGACGGCCATCTCATAGGGCACGCCGCCCACGACGCGCGTGGAATCGGACCACGCGGAAAAGAGGCAGATATGACCGTGTCCGCCCGCCGTGGCCACGCCCCCCAGGCAGTTGAACTGTTCCACAATCAGGGTTTTCAGACCGCTTCGAGCCGCGGCAAAACCGGCGCTCACGCCAGCAGGTCCGCCCCCCACCACCAGCACGTCCACCTCGTCCGCCACCGCCAGTTTGTCGATTTGTTTTTTTGTCATGGAAACCTTGTGTCGTTCAGCAAGCCAATTGGCCCGCCCTCAATACGCGTTTTCTCGTGCAAACAAGGTCTTGAGCAGAATCTTGAAATCGAAGGCGAGCGACCATTTTTCCAGGTAATACAGGTCGTACCGGATCCGCTCCTCGATGCTCGTCTTGCCGCGCAGCCCATTCACCTGCGCCCACCCTGTGATGCCCGGCTTGGACACGTGCCGCCACATGTAGCGCTGGATATCCTCCCGGAACTGCTCCACGAAATGAGGCCGCTCGGGCCGGGGCCCCACCAGGCTCATGTCGCCCTTCACCACGTTCCAGAACTGCGGCAACTCGTCCAGGTTGTGCTCCCGCAAAAACGCGCCCACCTTCGTGCGCCGCGGATCGTCTGCCTGCGCCATCACGGGGCCTGTTCCCGATTCGGCATCCACGGACATCGTGCGCAGCTTGTACAAGACGAACGTGCGGCCCGCTTCCCCACACCGCTCCTGCCGGTAAAACACCGGCCCCGGCGAGGTGCGCTTGATGGCCAGGGCCGCCAGCGCGATGACCGGCGCCGAGACGATCAACCCCGCCAGCCCGCCGGCCAGATCCTCGATCCGTTTCAGCCGCCGGTTCCAGAAATAGTCGAGCGGCCACCGGCTGACCCCCAGCAGCGGCACGTCGCCCACCGTCTGGATGTCCACGTTGCCGGTCATGATCCGGAACAGGTCCGGCACCATGTGAAACGTCACCAGGTTCTGCTCGCACAGGAGGATCAGTTCCAGGATCCGTTCCTGCGGCAGGCGGGTGTCGCACAGCACCAGTTGGTCGATCCCGCCGCCGTTGAGGATGGTCTCCAATTCCGCCAGTCCTCCCCGGATCGGCTCCGGTCCCAGGTCGGGGTGCGGTTTCTCGTTGCTGGTGGCCACGAAGCCGGCCACCCGGGTGCGCATCCGCGGTTCGCGCCGGATCGCCCGGGCCAACCGCGCGGCCACCTCGTCCGTGCCCACCAGCAGCGCGGCGCTGCGCTTCGCGCTGTGGCGCGCGGCATGCAACTCGTATCGGAACAGGAGATAGCGCTCCAGCAGCACCAGGAAGGCGCTTGTGAAGAAGGCCAGGATCAGCGTCAGCCGCGAATACTGGGGATAGCTGGGATCCCGGACCGCGTAGGCCAGGGCGCTGGACAGCAACAACCCCCACCCCAGTGCCCGGAACAGGCGCGGAATCTTGTCCTCGAACCGGCCCGTCTGCGGCCGGGCGTAAAGCTGCAGATTCTTGAATACCATCAGGAACACCGCGGCCGCAACCAGGCTCCCCAGCCCGTAGCGGGTATACAGGTCCGGCGGGCGGCTCTCCACCGCCAGCCACCCGCTCTCGAACCGGATCCAGACGGCCAGCATGAAGCCGCCGAACACCGCCAGGGCGTCCGCCGCCACCGCCTGCGCTCCCGCCAGCACGTCGGCCGAGTCTTTCCGTTTCATGGAGCGTATCCTACATCCCGCCCCCGCCCCAATCAAGCCTCGTTCCGAACCAACAATTTGACTTGTTTCCCCAATCAACTTTCGGCATTATTTTTCCAAGGGGAAACGACATGCAAACCAGTTTGCCAGGTACCAGAGCTTTTGTCTCGGAGACTCGGCAAACCACGGTGCCCGGCTTGCCACACGTCACGCGCGTCTATCAGAACCACCACCTCGATTCGACGCGCTGGGATGTCTATGAGCCGCGCGACGGCGACATCGTCATTGTCACCTCCTATAAGTCCGGCACAACGTGGATGGAGCAGATTCTCGGCCTTCTGCTGCTCGGGGATTCAAGCAAAAGCGTCGCTCTGCACGGCGCCGCGCCATGGGTTGACTCGCGCTTCAGGAGCGCCCCGAAGGAGGATCTACGAAAGATTATCGCCGGACTGCCTGGCCGACGCCTCCTGAAAAGCCATCTACCCCTCGATGGGCTGCCCTTTTACAAGAACGTTCGCTACGTGATCGTCTGCCGCGATCCGCGCGATGTCTTCATGTCGCTCTTCAATCACTACCGGAACTATACCGACTTCGCGTTCACGCTGCTGAACGATCCTCCCGACCGCATTGGCCAGCCGTTCCCTCCATGCCCCGACAATCCTCGCGCATTCTGGCGGGAATGGATGACTCGTGGTTTCTTCGACTGGGAGAGCGAGGGCTGGCCCTTCTGGTCAAACCTCGGTCACACGCAGAGCTTTTGGAATTATCGACACTTACCGAACTTTCTCTTCGTCCACTACGCCGACATGCTGGCCGACTTGGCGGGCGCGGTGCGACGGGTCGCCGTCTTCGCGGATATCGACGTATGCGATGCGGATGTGGCGCGAGTGGTCAAGGCAACCACCTTCTCGAACGTCAAGAAAAAGGCGGATGAACTGCCGGCCGATTCGGACCGAATGCGGATGGTCTTCAAGGGCGGAATGTCGGCGTTTTTTTTCAAGGGGTCGAACGGCCGTTGGCGCGATATCCTCTCCGAAGACGATCTTGCCATCTATGCGGAAACAAAGGCGCGGGTGCTCTCACCCGATTGCGTTCAGTGGCTCGAAGAAGGCGGTGTAGTCCGGCGTTGATCGGCCATCTCTCATGTTCTGTCTTCCGGAAATCAGAACATCGAATTTGAAATCGCGCTGGACCGGCGCTTTATACGCAGGCGAACGCCAACCTTGATTCTCTCGCTTTTCACGCCCTATCAGGCGGGTCGCTAATATTGTTTATTTGCTGTTTTCGGGACTATTTCCCTGAGCGGTTCTGTCGTTTGTCGGGACTTGACCCCTATCGCGCCACATGTCACGATCCGACCATTCTTCCCATGTATAATCACAATCGCCCTGTATTCGCTCATCTTTGACATATTTTAGTGTTACCCCAAACTTAACGGTGTGCCCAATCATCCTTATTGGCCCAGTTAAAACGATATAAGGGGTTACAGTGGGTAATAGTTTCTCAGCGCAACAGCAACAACAGGAATTTAGTCCGAATGCATCAAATCTTTCTTGGGTTGAATTAAGGCAAAAATTGTAAATGTTCTTTCCTCCGTTTATTCCGATCGGATCCCTGGAGAACCATCTCCCGATCCCCGGCCCGTAATCGCGCAACTGATAGGCGAGGGTCTTGGTTTCTGAATCCCAATACTTCGTGGAAAGTATTGCTTTGCCAAATGGGGCCCCTATGGGAGTTTTTGATCCCATGCAATCTGAGACGGCTGCGGGCC
>CAZSUH010000096.1:0-11726 GCA_964609905.1 uncultured Verrucomicrobiota bacterium | reverse complement strand
GGGCGTCGGGATTTGAACCCGAGACCTTTTGCACCCCAAGCAAACGCGCTACCAGGCTGCGCTACGCCCCGACAAGGTGCGAATCGATTAAAAAGTCCGAGTACACTATCATTCCCTCTCGCCATCGTCAAGATAGGAGTCGAAAATCGCATCGATGTCGGCGCCGTCAAAATCGTCGTCATCCTCGACCACCGCTTTTTTGCGCAACAGCGCCACACCTTCGGTGATGATCCGGCCCCGCTTTTCATGCTCCAGCAAATCCCGCGCCTGCTCCACCGTGGCCTCCTGCCCCCGGCTCCGCAACTGGTCCAGAAACGCGGTCACGTCCGCCTCGGCCGGCTCCGGAATGCGGGCCACCAGGGCGGCCACGAATTTGTCGATCATCAGCCCGTCCACGAGACTTTCCCGGAACTCTTCCTCATCCAGCCCGCGCCCATCCAGCATCTCCTGAAACGACTCCGGCCCCCCCGCTTCCGCCACCAGCGCCTGACGGCGCATCCGGATCTCCGTCTCCGACACGCGTACCCCCGCCTTGCGCGCTTCGTTCCGCAACAGCCGCGCGCCGATCGCCTGGTCTTTCGCCTTGCGGATCAGCAGCTCCCGGTTTTCTTCCAGATCCTCGCCCGGCAAATGCTCCCGGTAAAACCGAACCAGCCGGGTCAGTTCCGTCACCACCGCCTGGCTGGACACCAGGTCGCCGTTCACTCGAATCGCCATGTCCCCGTCCTTTCAAGAATCGCGATCAACGAATAGCGGATATCCTCCGCTAAGCGCCGCGATCCGTCTTCGATTTCAACTCGATCGACACCGGCCCGTCATTCAGGATCTCCACCTGCATCTCGGCCCGGAACACGCCCGTGGCCACGCGCGCCTCGCCCAGTTCCCGGCGCAAGGCCTCCACATAAACCTCGTACAGCGACTCCGCCACGGCCGGTTCGGCCGCATCGACGAAACCCGGACGGTTGCCCTTTCGGGTGTCCGCGTAAAGCGTAAACTGGGAGATCACCAGGATCTCCCCGCCTACCTCCTGGATCGACCGGTTCATCTTCCCCTCGGCGTCGTGGAAAATCCGGAGATTGACCGTCCGCAGCGCCAGGTAACGGGCATCCTCCTCGGTGTCGCCTTTCCGCACACCCAGCAGGACGACATAACCCCTCCCGATGGACCGGGGCGGATAACCTTCCACCGTCACCCCGCCCTTGCTTACCCTTTGAATCCATGCCTTCATGCGCCCCATCATACCCAAGCCGCAGCCGGGAAACAAGGGGCGAACCGGATCAGGCCGGAAATCGGCCACATTCGATTCAGAAAATTTGTTGTTCATTCGCCGGGAAAAAACGATATGCTCCCCCGATGTGTCCCAAAACCCAAGGAGAACGAAGCATGAGCGCAATCCGGCGATCCGCACCGAAACCCGGCAATTCGAACCGCTCCAAGCCGGCGAGCAACTCCGCGCCGTTCATCAACCATGGCGTCGCCATGCCGGTCAGCAATGCCTCGTGCGTCGCGCTTACCGTCGACGGCGCCGGACGCAACGTCATTCTGATCTGGCTCTCGGATCACCGCGGCACCTACGCGCTGGCCATGGTGGACGCCCAGACCGGCGCCTCCCGGGAGTTCCCGACGCCGTTCCCGCTCGTCAAGGGCAAAAGCTCCAATGCCAATTCCGTCCTTTCCCGCAAGGGCAAATATTACACCCATTTCGGCTATTTCCTCCTGGAGTTCGATCCCGTCCAGCAGGCCTTCACCTTCGTCGGGAAGACGTCCGAACGGAACGCGATCTGCATCCTCGAGGACGACGCCGGCGTCATCTACAGCGTGGGGCATCCGAACAGCGGCGTGGTGTCCTTCGATCCGGCCACCCGCCGGCTCCACGAGGCCGGCATCATCAACCAACAGAAGGCCCTCCATTATCACGGGTACGCGGCGGCGGACGACGCCGGATGGATCTACTTCGCCGTGGGCGAGGTCCTGAGCCAGATCATCGCCTTCGATCCCCGGACCGACAAGGCGATTCCGCTGCTGGGCGAAGCGGAGCGCGCCCCCGCCATTTGCTCCTACGTCCACCGCGGCGTGGACGGCAAGGTGTATGGGCTCGCCAGCGCCAAGGCCTGGCCGGGGACAGGCTGGTACGAGCTTTACCGGGGCAAGGCCCGGCATATCGGCGTGCCGATGAACGTCCCGGAGGCCGAATCCCATGCCCGGCGTTTCCCCGACGGCACGGCTTTGAAAACGCTCGATATGTGGAACCGCACCTTCACGCTCAACAACCCCGCCTGGAGCGGCGAGAAGACGGTCCGATTCGAGTACAGTTCCGAAGGCTCGCACGCGATGAGCGTGTCCGTCGCGCCGGACCGGTCCATCTGGGGCGGGGCCGCCTTTCCCATGAGCTTTTTCAACTTCCAGCCCGGCGACTCGTCCTGGACCCGGCACAAGGCGCTGGGCCAGTGGAACAGCATCCTGAACACCGGCGATCGCGGTTACATCGGCGGCTATATCCGCGGCTACCTCCAGGAATGGGATCCCGCCAAACCCTGGGCGGACACCGTGGCGGGCAAGACCGGCTGCAATCCGCAGGTCCTGGTGGAATGCTTTCCGGACATCGACCGGCCGCATTGCCTGCTGTTCCACCGGGAAACGAACACCGTGGCGATGGGCGGCATCCCCGGCTACGGCTATACGGGCGGCGGCCTGCTCCTCCTGGATCGGACCACCGGAAAGCATACCCTCCTCAAGCACGAGGACCTGCTCCCCTGGCATTCGACCATGAGCCTGGCCGAACTGCCGGAGGGCCGTCTGCTGGGCGGAACGACAACCCGCGCCGGCACGGGCGGCCAGCAAAAGGCGGCTGAAGCGGAGCTGTACATCCTGGACATGGCAAGTCGAAAGGTGCTCTGGCACGAGGCGGTCTTCCCGGGCGCGCAGGAATACTCGCAGCTTTGCGCGGGGCCGCGCGGCCTGGTATACGGCCTGGTCTCTTTCCTCGCCTTCAGTCCGGAACGGATGGAGGAGCCCAAACGTTTCTTCGTGTTCGATCCGGTCACGCGAAAAGTGGTGCACCAGGAGGATGCCGCCGAGTCCTTCGGCCTGTTCTGTTACCAGCAGGGGCAACGGAAAATCGCGCGGAACGCCGAGGGCCGGACGTTTCTCCTGTTCCAGCGCTGCGTGGTCGAAATCGACCCCGTCTCCTTCAGCCTCGCCAAGGTGGCGGACGTGCCGGAAGACATTTTCTCGGGCGGCGACATCCTGGACGACCGCCTGTATTACTCCAGCGGCTCCCACCTGTGCAGTTGCCGCCTGCCGCCGGCAACCCGCCCCAACCTCGCATGAGGGCCGGGGCGGGAATGCGGGAAAAACCTGGAATTGCGGTCTGGCGCCGATTCTGTTACTATTCTTTCAAGTATGAGCAAGCCCGGAAAACATGACGCGTTCGACTTCTGGTATGCCGTCAACCAGACGGAAATCCTGGTCATGCCCGCCCGCCGTCTGGAAACGTTCGGCGCCACCATCCTGAACTACCACATGTTGAGCGAACCCATGGACCGCGTCCGCCAGACGCGCATCCGCGAGGGTCGCATCCAGGCATTCCGCCCCCAGATTCTCACGCCCCTTTCCTTCGCCAACGGCCTGCTCGAGGGGTTCGGCCAGGAGGCCGAGGCGTATGCCGAATGGCTTCGCGACCATGGCCAGGACCTGCGCATCCTCCGCTACGGCTTCCAGATCCGGAAAGAGGCGTTCCGGGAGGAACTGCTCTCCGAACACATCGATCAGGTCAAGAACCAGGTTCGCGACCGCATCAAGGCCAGGGACGACGCGATGGACGCCGTGCTCGTGGGCGTCGATCACCCTTGGGAGGTCTGCCTGCTCAAGCTCATGGCGGATGTCATCCGCACCTCCGTGCCGGGCAACGTCCGCGAACTCGAGCGCCGGCGGATGCTGGACGATGAGGGCGGCCTGCCCCGCGCCGTGCGCGAGGAACTGGACGCGGACTTCCGGGCCGCGTCGCGCGATCACCGCCTCGTCAAGGCGCTCGGCGCCAAGCTCCAGCGCTACGGCGTGTTCGAGGAATACCAGGACCGCTTTTTCGCCCTCGTCAAAGCCAGCCAGACCCCCTCGGAAGGACCCAGCACCCCATGACACGAGTCGTCGCCGTGGCCAATCAAAAAGGGGGGGTGGGCAAAACCACCACCGCCGTCAACCTGGCCGCCTGCCTCAGCGAATGCCGGAAAAAGGTGTTGCTGATCGACCTGGATCCCCAGGCCAACGCCAGCAGC
This sequence comes from uncultured Verrucomicrobiota bacterium, assembly GCA_964609905.1. Classification (GTDB taxonomy): domain Bacteria; phylum Verrucomicrobiota; class Kiritimatiellia; order CAIKKV01; family CAIKKV01; genus CAZSUH01. The sequence goes on along the minus strand of CAZSUH010000096.1, from coordinate 7,452 downwards.
GGAATGGGCATCGAGCGGATCGAAGGTGCCAGCCTGTACGAAGCCCTGCTCGGCGAGTCCCCCGCGCGCGACAAGATCCGCCGCACCGTCCTGGACCGGCTCGACATCATCCCCTCCGAGGTGGACCTGTGCGGCGCGGAAATCGACGTGGCCCGCCTCGACCGCCACCTCTTCCGGCTCCGGCAGGCGCTCGCGCCGATTGTTGCGGAAGCGACCTACGATTATATTCTCGTCGATTGTCCGCCCTCCCTCGGCATTCTGACCATGAATGCACTGGCCGCGGCGGATGGTCTCTTTATCCCGATCCAGTGCGAATACTACGCGCTGGAGGGGCTCAGCATCATCACCGGCCTCATCCAGAAAGTCCGGGACAGCGGCACGAACCCCGGCCTGGCCATCGAAGGCATTCTGATGACCATGTACGACGGCCGCACCAATCTCGCCCAGCAGGTGGTGGACGAGGTCAAGGCCCACTTCGCGGACGTGGTTTTCGACACCATGATTCCCCGCTCCGTCCGGTTGAGCGAGGCGCCCAGTTTCGGGCAGCCGATCATTCTCTACGACGCTCAATGCCCCGGTGCCAAGGCCTATCGCCAGGCGGCCCGCGAGTGGATCCGCCGCGAAAAACAAAAAGCCGCGGCAGCCAAGGCCGCGGCCGAGCCCGTCGCGACAAGCGAACCTGCGCCGGCGGAACCCGCAGCGGCGGAACCCGTGACGGCCGCGCCCGACCAAACCGAACCCCTGTCCGTCACGCCGCCCCAACCCCTGTCAGCCGCCGAATCGCCCACGCCCCTCCCTTAATCGGTCTCCGCCTGGCGCTTTTTTCCCAGCGTCTGTTTCTTCAACCGTTTCAGCGCCAGGCCCATGCTCAGCTTGCGGGTCACGGAAAAATGATCGATCAGCAGCACACCGCGCAGGTGATCCAGTTCGTGCTGCACAGCCCGGGACAGCAGCCCCCGGACAGTCCGTGCGCAGGCCATGCCGTTCAAATCCTGGAATGCCACGGTCACCTCGTAGGCGCGCGTGACCGGCCCGAACAGCGTGGGGAAGCTCAGGCAGCCCTCATCGCCCGTCATTTCGCCCTGCCTGGCGGTGATCCGGGGATTAACCAGCACGAGCGGCATGGCGACGCCGGGATTGAGCCGGGGTCCCCCCTCTTCCTCCACGTCGGCCTGGGGCGGCACGTCGATCACGCAGAGCGCGCAGGTTTTGCCCACCTGCTCCGCGGCCAGGCCCACGCCGTTGGCGGCATGCATGGCCCGCACCATGTCGAGGGCCAGCCGGCGCAGGGCGTCGTCAAACACCGTCACAGGCTCGGCCTTCCGGCGCAACACCGGATCGCCATAGGTTACCACCTCATAATTCATAGCCGTTTTCCGCCAGCCATTCCGTCAACTGGGCTTTCACCTGTTCCCGGATTTCGATGTCCGAGATCGACGTCACCCGCCCGGATTCGTATTGCGCGTTCATCCACTCCTGGATTCGCTTCACCCCGGGGTGATCCTTCTGAAGCGGCGTCTTGTTCCCCTCACCCACGTTCTGCCGGATCCACAAGAGGATCCCCGCCATCCCGCTCTTGTCCGTGATGGCGAGCTTGACCGACCGGCGCAGAAGCTTGTCGGTGTTGAACACGTTGTAAATCTCCTCGTTCTTGAGGAGCCCGTCGGCATGCACCCCGGCGCTGGTCGTGTTGAAGCCCCGGCCCACCAGCGGCTGGTTGTGCGGGATCGACACATGCAACTCCTTCTCGAAATACTCGGCGATCTCGGAAATCACGGTCGTGTCCACCTGGGCTTCGTTGCCCCGCAACTGCAGGTAATTGACGATCAGGGCCTCGATGGGCGGATTGCCCGTCCGCTCGCCCAACCCGAGCATGGTGCCGTTGGCCGCGCAACAGCCGTACAGCCAGGCCGTCACCGCGTTGGCCGTCACCAGGAACAGGTCGTTGTGCCCGTGCCACTCGATCCACTCGCTGGGAACGCCCGCGTAATACTGCAGGCCGTAGATCAACCCCGGCACCGAGCGGGGCATGCACACACCCGGATAGGGCACGCCCAGCCCCATCGTGTCGCACACCCGGATTTTGATCGGGATGCGGCTCGATTCCGACAGTTTCATCAATTCGTGCGCAAACGGCACCACGAAACCGTAAAAATCGGCCCGGGTGGCATCCTCGAAATGACAGCGCGGCGCGATTCCCACATCGAGCGCATCCTTGACCACGCCCAGGTAATCCTCCAGCGCCTCTTTGCGGTTCTTGCGCAGCTTGAGAAAGATGTGATAGTCGGAGGCGGAGGTGAGAATGCCCGTCTCCTTCAACCCCATCTCCTTGGCCAGCGCCAGATCCTTTCGCGTGGCCCGCACCCAGCCCGTCACTTCAGGATACCGATAATCCAGCGACATCACCTTGTGAACCGCGTCCTGGTCCTTCTTCGTGTACAAGAAAAACTCGGCCTGCCGGATGACCCCCTTCGGCCCCCCCAACCGGTGAAGCATGGTGAAGAGGTCCACCACCTGTTTGACCGTGTAGGGCGGCATCGCCTGCTGGCCGTCCCGGAAGGTGGTGTCGGTGACCCAGATATCCTTGGGCATCCGCATCGGAACCAGGCGATGGTTGAACCCGATGCGCGGCACCTCGTCATACGGAAAGAGCGGACGGAACAAATTCGGTTGCCCGGGGTTGTCCAGAAGAACCGTATACGAATCGTAATCGAACGTGTTGTAACCCTGGTTGAACCTTAACATCGGCTTCCCCGCTTCATGCCCCTTTTGCCCGTCTCCTGCTGTCAAGCCTATCTCAATCACTATAAACCCTGAAACCGTTCTCGTCAACGTTCCGTTTACAGGCCTTTTTCGGACTTGTCCAAAACCGCCGTATCTTCTATGCTTTCGACCATGAGCAAGGCGGTCGTCATCATTCCGACCTACGACGAACGGGAAAACGTCGGCCCGATCAGCCGGGCCGCCCTGGCCGCCTGCCCCGAGGCGCATCTCCTGTTCGTGGATGACCGTTCACCCGACGGAACCGGCGTCCTGATCGATGCGCTGGCGGCTGAAGATCCCCGCATCCACGTCATTCATCGCGAGGGGAAAAACGGCCTCGGCCGCGCCTATATCACGGGTTTCAAATGGGCCATTGCCCAGAAATTCGATTTCATTTTCGAAATGGACGCGGACTTCTCGCACAACCCCAACGAACTGCCCAACTTCCTGAAGGCCATTGAGCAAGCCCATCTCGTCATCGGCTCCCGCTACGTGGGCGGCATCCGGATCATCAACTGGCCCCTCAGCCGCCTCTTCCTCAGCAAGGGCGCCGCCACCTATGTCCGCTGGATCACCGGCATGCCCATCACCGACCCCACCGGCGGATTCAAGTGCTTCCGCCGCGAGGTTCTGGAAGCCATCGACCTGGACCGGATCCAGTCCAACGGCTATTCCTTCCAGATCGAGATGAACCACACAGCCTGGATGAACGGCTACCGCATCGCGGAAATTCCCATCGTGTTCGAGGATCGCCACTCCGGCTATTCCAAGATGAGTTCCGCCATTGTCCGCGAAGCCCTGGGCATGGTCTGGAAACTGCTCTTCCGCCAGGGTTTCCGTCGGGCACCGCGCGTCCTCCGGGATCCGCCTGCGCCATGACCGCCTCCCCCCATCAACCCCGCGCCCTCGCCCGCGACCTGCTCCATGCCATGCGGCCCGCGCAGTGGACCAAGAACGCGATCGTATTGGCCGCTTTTTTCTTCGCGCTCGGAGACCGCTCCCTGACCGGCCTTTCCCTGCTGATCGGCCTTCGCGCCCTGGCCGCCGCCGGCTTTTTCTGCCTGGTTTCCAGCGGCATCTACGTGTTCAACGATCTGCGCGACATCGCCGCCGATCGGCTCCATCCCCTGAAACGCCAACGCCCTATCGCCGCCGGACGCGTCTCCCCCTGTTTGGCCGGATTCCTGGGCTTCCTGCTCGTGGCCGCGGGCCTCGCCGGCGGCTGGCTGATGGAGGCCGCCGTTGGCCAAGCCCTTGCCATCTACGTGGCCATCCAGGTGGTTTACACGTCCTGGCTCAAACAGGTGGCGCTGGTGGACATCATGATTATCGCCGCGGGCTTCGTCCTGCGGGCCATCACCGGCGCCCTTGCGGTCCACGTGCCCATCTCCCCCTGGCTGCTGCTCTGCACGTTCCTGCTGGCGCTCTTTCTCGGCCTTTGCAAACGGCGGCATGAGAAGTTGCTGCTCGACGACGACGCCGAGCAGCACCGCGCCGTGCTGGAGCGCTACGATCCCGCGCTAATGGACAAGCTGATCGACATCACGGCCGCCTGCGCCATCCTCGCCTATTCCGTTTACACCCTCTGGCCCGACACCGTCTCCAAGTTCGCGTCCTACAACCTCGGCTTCACCATCCCCTTCGTCATCTTCGGCATCTTCCGCTACCTCGATCTCGTGTACCGGCACGGCCACGGCGGACAGCCCGAAAAAACGCTCCTCTCCGACGGCCCCCTTCTCGTCGATATCGCCCTCTTCGGCTTGACCGTTCTTGCCGTCATCGGTCTTCGTTAAGACGGACGTTCGACCCGGCCGCCAGTTGCTCCGCCAACCACGCCAGACTATCCGCGAACCGTATCACCACGGCCTCCCCCTCCTCGTCAGCCCGCACCGCCACCGCGTCGGGGCCCGTCGCGCCCCGCCCCGAGGATGCGCCGCACAGCACCATCTCCTGCGCCAGGAACCAGGTGAGCAACCGGGCCGTGGCATGGGTCGAAGCCGCCTGGTGCGACACCACCAACGGCCCGCCGATTTTGCGGAACAACAGGTTCCCGGCCGATCCCGACACCCGGCCGGCGCGCTCCAGCAGCGGTTTCAATTCGGGAACGGCCGCGCCCCGCTCCCCCGGCATGCCGATCAGAACGATGTCCGCTTCACGCATGGCCTTGAACAGCACTGGAAAATCGTCGCCCTCCAGCGCGCAGGATCCGTTGCGTACGGCCCGGCACGTTCCGCAACGGGAACAGGGAAAAATCCGCTTCAACCCCAGGGTGATCAAGTCCCCGGGTATGCCCTTTTTCTTCAACCGCTCCAGCGTCGTTTTGAGCAGCCGCTCCGTGCCGCCGCCCATCCGCGGGCTTCCGCATATGGCCACCGCTTTCATCCGCGCCTCTTCCGTTCCCGGGGCGGACGACCCAGTTCCGCCGGATCGAACAGCCGGATCACCCCATACTCCCCGTCATACCCCGCCTTCCGAATCACCTTCTCCGCCCGCATCCGCCCGATCGCCTCGCCCAGTCGCGCCGGGCCCGCCTGCTCGATCACGTCCAGCGAGAGATGCCCCAACACCGCCAGCTCCGGACCCGCCTCCGCCATCAGGCGGTCCATCGCGCGATCCACCTTCCCGGTCGCCGGCCCGCACCCCAACAGTTCCCCCAGGATCTCCCGCAGCGGTATAAAACTCTTGAACGTTCCCGCGGTGGACGGGCGTGCGCCCGCCGGCCGGTCCGCCAGTTCGTCCACCCGCGCCATCACGCCCACCGTCACGCCCTTGCCGCACACCGGGCAAATTCCCTTGTGCCGTTTCGTTTCCTCCGGCTCCCAGCAGATCCCGCAGTTCCGATGCCCATCCAGGTGATACTTCCCCTCCTCCGGGAAAAACTCGATTGTCCCCTCATACCCCAGGCCCGTGCTCAGCGCCTGACGGATCGCAAAATAATCCAGCGCCGTGTCGAACACCGTCGCTTCTCGACCCAGTTTTTCCGGGGAATGACAGTCCGAGTTCGAGATCAGCCGGTACCGGTCCAGGCTCGAGACCCGCCAGTTCATGGGGGGATCGGACGACAGCCCCGTTTCCGCGGCGAACACATGCGGAGCCAGGTCGGCATAGCAATCCGCGATCGCATCGAATCCGGACTTGGAGCCCAGCGCCGCAAACCAAGGCGTCCAGATATGCGCCGGAATCAACTGGCAACCCTCGCCGGATTCCAGGACCAACTCCAGCAGATTGCGGGAATCCAGCCCCAGGATCGGCCGGCCGTCCGATTTCAGATTCCCGATCTTGCCCAGTTTCGCGATCAGCGCGTCGGCTTCCTGGAGCCCGGGAACCAGGATGAGGTGGTGGACCTTGCGGGTGGCGCCATCGCGCTTGTAGATCGTCGAGATCTCAACCTGCAACACGAACCGGGTGGGCGCGGCCAGGGGCGACGCCCCCGTCCGGCAAGCGGCGGGCAGTTCCGCCTCGATCGCGCGCTCCAGGGCCGGCTTCAGCCGGAACATCCCGGGCTCGGCCGGGATCAGGTCGTCGCCGATCGCCGCCCGCCAGGCGGGATGCGTGAAATCGCCCGTGCCCAGCACGCTGAGCCCCTTCAGCCGCGCCCAACGGCCGAAATTCACCAGCGTTCCGTCCCGGCTCGTGGCGCGCGAATACTTCGAATGCACATGCAGATCGGCGTAAAACATCGAATTGCTTCTCCCCTCCGGTTTTTCGACGCGAACACTCCGACGCCAGTATGGCGGGTGCGGGACACAGGATCAATCCGAATTCCTGCCCGCGGAGCCGAACGTCAGCGTTGATGCGATAAGGAAGCCGCGCCCGGCGCGGGTTCCGAAGTCGCATCCGACGCTTTGTTCGGAGGTGTTTCCTCTTCCTTCATCAAGGTCATCGCCAACCGCAGTGCTGTCTCAGGATCGGGGACGCGTACCTCCAAAACGCCGTTCGCCACGGGTTCCATGACCCGAGGTTCCGATATCCTCTCGCTCTGGATCAGGATCGCCACGGTCTTGAATTGGTTTGTTGTCGTGAAAGCCGTCAGCTCTTTGGCTTTCGCGCGATGAAGATGGATTTCAAGGAGTGGCGGGTAGTTGCGAGAGAAAGCGATCTTGACCGATGCGACATCCTCGGGCTCGACCCCAAACGAGGTATGCTCGGCGGCGCTGCACATGGCTGCGACGGCCAGGCTTGCGAAGACCATCCATCTCTTCTTCATTTCAGATCCTCCGAACGTGTGGGTCTGGCTGCGAGCCCTGCGAGCTAGCCAGCAGCCAATGTTGTGTGACTTATTTCTGAGGAATAATCGCAACAGCATCGATCTCCACAAGAAAATCGGGATGTGCCAATGCAGGCACAAAGATCACGCTAATGACAGGTGGATTCGGACGTTGGCCCCACATTTTTTGAAACGCCTCGAATCCCACCTTGGCCGATTGGCCATGAAGGATATAAACATTCCACTTTACGACGTGTTGAATTCCCGCACCGCCTGCCGCCAGCGCCGTTTCCAAATTCCGTAGCGCTTTTTCTGTTTGCGCTCCGATGTCGCCTTTGCCGACAATGTTGCCAGAAGCGTCTACAGCATTCTGTCCACCGACATAGATTGTCGTTGCATTGCCGCTAACGACGACAGCCTGAGTATATGCGGGATTCTTGTGCAATCCCGCCGGATTGAGATATTGTACGTTTCCCTGCATC
>CAZSUH010000095.1:1802-11783 GCA_964609905.1 uncultured Verrucomicrobiota bacterium | reverse complement strand
GAATAGTACCGCAAGAATATTGTTAAGTACAGTTAATTATGAAACACTACACTAGTGAGCCTCCCCCGTTCGCGACACCGTCTCATCCACCGCGATGCCCGCCAGCATCCGCTGATCCCGATCCGTACCGGTCAGACGGATTTTGAGAGGCCGCCCGTTGTTGCGCACGGTCAGCGTGTTGCCGTCCGTAGCGCAAAACAAGACCGCGCCTTCATATGCCCCCCGGTTACTACTTGAAAAGTACCCCGAGCCCGCCAGCCTGTCAAGAAGCGAGAGCCGATTTCCCCGAATTGATCCTGCCCTTGACGTGATCCCTTTGGGGGTTCATCATAACATCGGTTTTCGGAAGACGTGATCCGATTTTGCGCACGCAAAAAACCGAACTGCCTGGAGATTTAATATGAAAAGAATTCTGATAGGCGTGGTTGTTTCATTATTGGGCACATCGGCACGAGCGGAAGTGACCCCGGACGAGGTGCTGGGCGCGGTGGACAAGATGACACCGGAACAGGCGCAAGCGTTTTCGCAGAAGCTGAAGGCGAAGCTATGGCAGCCGGTCCCCGAGGGCTTCTTTTCCAGGATGGCGCTCGATCTCGGCATGTCGGGCGGGACATTGGATGACGCGGGATTATCCGGGCTGACGCTGTCCGGCGGAGACCTGGACGTGGAGACGGTCGGCGGCCTGGATCTGGGCATTTTCTGGCGGCTAGCCGATCCCCGGTTCCGGCTGGGATTGCGCATGGAAAGCTGGGCTTCCTCGGATTCCAATTTGGGGCTGAACGGCTATTCACGGGTCGATCTCTCCGGTGCCGCCCTCGCGGTGGCGGCGAACATGCAGTGGGTGCGGAATCCGCGTTGGCTGGTATGGACGGAGGCGGCCCCGGGGACGGGCAGCGTACGGATGGAGGTGGTGGATACGCCGGTTGGACAAGCCACGACTCTCCGCTCTTTTGACGGCGGATATGCGTTCCTGGATCTCCAGGCTGGAGCCGCTTGGCGATTGAACCCGGTTTTGTCGTTGTTCGTGTCCGGCGGCTATCGGTTCGCGGAATCGATCGACTTGGAAGAAGGCGGAACAGAGACGGTTTTGGATTTTGATGCCAGCGGTGGCTTTGGGCGCGTCGGGTTGGGCGTGAATTTTTAACGCGTCCGCCGTCTGCTGGCATATCTACGGCCGCTAAACACCCTGCGCCAAAGCCGGATCCAGCAGCACGCCCCGCCCGGCCAGCCGCTCGCGCAACAGCGCCACCGGCAGTTCCGCCGCATCGCCGCCCGCATGCTGTACGGCCAACGCCGCCGCCGTGCCCGCCGCCTCACCCGTCACCGCGCACCCCGGAATCGCCCGGGTCACATCCCACACCGTGGTGTCCGCCGATATGCATCGTCCCGCGGCCAGCAGATTCCGATTGTTCGGCGCTAGTAACGACCGATAGGGAATCGCATACACCGGTCCGGGTGTCCGCCAGTCGCTAACCAGCCCCACGGCGTCCTTGAAATACTCATGCACATGCCGCTCGCCCAGCGCAAAACCGGCCGCCAACCGCCGGGTCATGCGAAAACAGGCAATGGCCGGCACCTGGAACGGCTGGATATCCGTCTCCGGTTCCGCCGCACGCCGTTCCGCCAACCGCTGACGTATCTTCTCCCGGCTTTGCACCACCTGCGCCGTCACCGATTCCGCGTCATCGCCCCGGAAAAACGGGCCGTCCGCGTTTTCGCACCCCGCACGGGGGTCGTAGCGGTTGGACATCCAGTCCACATGCAGCGCCTCGTTGCGGAAATAGTAATACCACCCGGCCAATACATTGGTGTCGAGCGATTCGGTCGGCTCCCCGGCCAGATGGCAGATGTCGGCATCGCCCGTCGCGTCCACCACCGCGCCGCACGCCAGGGCGCTGCGGCCGCTCTTATTTTCCACAACGAGGTGGGTCAGCCGGTTCCCCTCGCGCCGGACCGCGCACACGCGGGTGTCGTAAAGCAGTTTGACTCCCGCGTGCAACACCCAGGCTTCCAACCCCAGCAGATAGGAGACCGGATTGAATTCAACCTGATACCGGCGCTGGTTGCGCTCTTCCCGGTCGCCGCCCGGCAGCCAGCAGGGGGGAATGCCGATGAACCGGGTCTGGGGCCGGTTGTGCCGTAGATCCGCCACGGACAGCTTGAGCAACTCCTCGGCCATTCCTCCGGAGACCTGCCGACCACGGCCATCGCATAACGGCAACCAGACGATCACATTGCCCAGCGTGGCCAGGCCGCCCAGTCCGAAGGTCCGCTCCACAAGGCAGACCGAGGCTCCGTGGCGTGCGGCGGCCACGGCCGCCGCCGCACCGGCCATGCCGCCGCCCGCCACAATCACGTCGAACTTCCCCGTCACCGGCAGCGTCCGCGCCGGCTCCTCAATGGATGCCGTTTTTTTTGAGTCCGCAGAATGTTTCATGCGGGGCACTATAAAACCCCCTGTTGCCGGGAGTCGAGAGGAAAGCAAGATGGTGAGTCCCCCATGATGCCTAGACCCTCTAGGTATCATGAGCGGCTTCTTGTGTCGCGCGCCCGCGATTGCTATAGTACTCTCCCAAATCCCGGAGCCTGTCGTGCGCGCAACCATCACCGGCCTTGTTTTCCTCCTCGTCGCCGCGCTGCCCTATCTCGGCATGCTCGGCACCTCCGGCGATTCCACCGCCGTGCCCGCCCCAACCGCCGGCGCCCCGCGCCTGACGCTTCTCTCCCCCCACCGACGCGAGGTCCGCCTGGAATACTCCCGCGCGTTCGGCGACTGGCTGAACCGCACGCACACCCAGGAAGTCGAACTCGTTTGGCTCGACGTGGGCGGCACCTCTAAAATGCTCAAGGAGATCGAATCCCGCTACGCCGCCAACCCCGCCTCCTGCGGCGTGGACCTGATGTTCGGCGGCGGCATCGACCCCTACCTCTCCGCCGTTCGTCAAAACTGGCTCCTCCCATGGACTCCGCCTCCCGCCTCCCTCGCCGGCATCCCCGCCACGGTTGCCGGTACTCCCGTCTATGACCCCTCCTTCCGTTGGTTCGGCGTTGCCCTCAGCGGCTTCGGCATTCTCTACAATCGCCCGCTCCTGGCTCGTCTCAAGCTGCCCGAACCCCGCGACTGGGAGGATCTCGGCCGTCCCGAATTCTACTCCTGGGTCGGCTCCGGCGACCCCCGTTCCTCAGGCTCGGTTCACATGTGCTACGAAATTATTCTCCAGGCTTACGGTTACGACCCCGGCTGGCGCCTCATCACCCGCCTCTGCGCCAATGTCCGCGCCTTCGGCGAAAGCGGCGGCACCGTCCCCCGCGAGGTCGCGGCCGGCGAAATCGCCGCCGGCATGGCGATCGATCAATACGCCCAGACCGTCATCGAGGCCGTCGGGGATCATCGTCTCGCGTTTGTCCTGCCCGAGGCCCACACGATCGTCAACCCCGATGCCATCGGCATTCTCCACGGCGCGCCCCAGGAACCGCTCGCCCGCCTCTTTGTGGAGTTTACGCTCTCTCCCGAAGGACAGCGGATTCTCTTCCAGCCCAAAGGCCGGAGCGGCCAGCTTAACGCCCTCTATCGCTCGCCCGTCCGGCCCGAACTCTACAGCGAACCCGGCGCACCCGAAGCCAATCCCTACACCATGCTCGTCTCCCTGGCCTACGACAACGACAAGGGCTCCCGCCGCTGGAATCTCTTCAACGACCTGTGCGGCGTCTGGCTGATCGACGCCCACGCGGGACTCCGCCGCGCCTGGAAAGCCGTCATCTCCCGCGGTGCGCGGCCCGACGACGTGGCCCGCCTCTGCGCGCCGCCCGTGACGGAAGCCGAACTCGACGCCCTCGCCAATGACTGGAAAGATCCCCGGCGCCGGCAGGAGGTCATGCGCGACTGGGCCGCGCAGGCCGAAGCCCGCTACCGGTCTTTTGAACAGGAGCCCCCCGCGCCATGACCGCCCCCTCCGCCATCTCCATTGACCGCCTCTGCAAACGGTTCGGCAGCACCATTGCGCTCGACGCCGTGTCGCTCGACATCCGGCCCGGCGAGCTGTTTTTCCTGCTCGGCCCCTCCGGTTGCGGGAAAACGACGCTGCTGCGCATCCTGGCCGGCCTGGAAAAGCCCGATTCCGGCGCCATCCGGTTCGACGACCGCGACATCGCCGGGTTGCCTCCGCACGAGCGCGGCGCACCCATGGTGTTTCAGAATTATGCCCTCTGGCCCCACCTTTCCGTATCCGAAAACGTGGCCTTCGGCCTCATCGAACGCAAGACGCCGAAATCCCAGATCGCCGGGCGCGTGGAGGAAGCCCTGAAACGCGTGGACCTGGCCGGCCTCGGCGCCCGCTCGCCGGGCCAGCTCTCCGGCGGTCAGCAGCAGCGCGTGGTGCTGGCCCGCGCGCTCGTGCTCAACCCGCGCCTCATCCTGCTCGACGAGCCGCTTTCCAACCTTGACGCCAAACTGCGCCACGAGATGCGCGACGAACTCGAAACGCTCCACGCGCGCACCGACATCACCTTCGTTTACGTGACCCACGACCAATCCGAGGCGCTCTCGCTCGCGGACCGCATGGCGGTGATGAAAAACGGACGCATCCTGGGCCTCGGGGCGCCCGCGGAGCTGTACCACCGTCCGCCCAACGCGTTTTGCGCCGGGTTCCTGGGCGATGCCAACTTGTTCGAGGCCAAGCTCGATCCGGCCGGCGCCGCGGCCGGCTCAGCCGCGGCCATCCGGTGCCCGCTCGGAGCCTGGAACGCCACCGCATCCGCGGCGGTTGCGGACCGGGCGCTCGTCATGGTCCGGCCCGAATATCTCCGGCCGCTCGATCTGCCGGGCGCGGCGCCCGCCTCGCCGGGCGACAATGTGTTCGAGGCGCGCGTGGCGCGGGCCCGCATGTCAGGCGCCACGCTCACCGCCCACCTGGACGCCGCCGGCGCCACCCTCAAAGCCACGCTGTTGAATCGCTACGAGACCACCCCGGCCGCGCTGGAGGGCCGAACCCTGCGCTGGGCCGTTGCCGCCTCCGAAACCATTCTCCTCGCCCCGGAGCCGGCATGAGCAAAGTCCTGCGCATCCCCGAACGCTTCGCCGGCCTGCCGCTGGTGCTGGCGGTGACCGGTTTCCTGGGCGCCTTCCTGGTCTGGCCCCTGGCGCACGTGTTCGTGAACGCCGTGCGCGACCCCGGCGGTCTGACCGCCGTTTACCTGCGCCACCTATTCTCCAATCCCGCCATCCTGCAGGCCATGGTGAACAGCTTCCGGATCGCCGTGCTGGTCACCCTCGCCTGCACCGCCGTGGCGCTCCCCCTGGCCTGGCTCTTCGCGCGGCGCGACTTTTTCGGCAAATCCCTCTTCTCCGGCGCGCTGCTCCTGCCCATGATCCTGCCGCCCTTCGTCAGCGCCGTGGGCATGAAGATCCTCTTCGCCCGCGCGGGCGCGCTCAGCACGCTGGGCATGAAACTCGGCCTGGCGGACGGTCCCGTGGACTGGTTCGGCGCCTTTCCGCTGGGCGGCATCGTGCTGCTCGAAACGCTGCACCTCTTCCCCATCCTCTACCTCAACCTCGTGGCCGCGCTGGCGAACATCGACCCCTCGCTCGAGGAAGCGGCCGCCAATCTCGGCGCGTCGCCCGGCCGGATTTTCCGGCGCGTGACGCTGCCCCTCGCCGCGCCGGGTCTCTTCGCGGGCATGGCCCTGATCTTCGTCTGGTCGTTCACGGAACTCGGCACGCCGCTCGTGTTCGGCTTGCGCCGCGTGCTGCCGGTGATGATTTACGACGGCATTGCGGAGATCGGCACGAATCCCGCCGCCTATGCGCAGGTTGTCTTCGTGCTGGCCATCGCCGCGCTCGGCTTCTGGGTCGGCAAGCGCCTGACCGCCCGCCAGCGCAACGTGGCCACCCTGGGGCGGCTCAGCGTGGGGCGGCGCGAGAAAATGCTCTCCCCCGCCGGCACGCTCATGGCCTGGCTGGCCATCGGCGGCCTCCTGCTCGTGGCCGTGCTGCCTCACTTCAGCGTGCTCATGCTCGCCGTCAGCCGTCGCTGGTTCCTCACCGTGCTGCCCGAGGGCTGGACCCTGGAGTTCTTCGGCCGGGCGATGAACAGCGAACTCACCCGCGGCGCGCTGGTGAACAGCCTCGGCCTTTCGATCGCCGCCACGGCCATCGACGTCATGCTCGGTTTCGGTATTGCCTGGCTCTGCGTGCGGCGGCGCGCCTGGGGGAGCGATTGGCTCGACACGCTGGCCATGTTGCCGCTGGCCGTGCCGGGGCTCGTAATCGCCTTCGGCTACCTCGGCGCATTCGGCTCGACCTTCCGCGGCACGTTGCTCGACCCGCGCTTCAATCCGATCATCCTGCTGGCGGCCGGCTATGCCGTCCGCCGTCTTCCCTACATGGTCCGCGCGGCTCATGCCGGCCTGGAACAGGTCAGCCGCACCTACGAGGAGGCCGCCGCCAACCTGGGCGCCTCGCCCTGGCGCGTGGTCCGCCGCATCACCCTGCCGCTCATCTCCGCCAATCTGCTCGCGGGCGGCATCCTTTGCTTCTCCTTCTCCATGCTGGAGGTGTCCGACAGCCTGATCCTCGCGCAAACCGAGCGATTCTATCCCCTGACCAAGGCCATTTACGCGCTCATGGACGGACTCGACAACGGCATTAACGTGGCCGCGGCGCTGGGCACCTGGGCCATGCTCATGCTGGGCGCCGCCCTGCTCTGGGCCGCTTGCATTCTCGGCAAACGCGTAGGCCAGATGTTCCGGGCCGGCTAAGCGAAAGCAAGCCTGGGTCCTACGCCGTCGGCGCAATCGCCACGCTCACCCGCACGGGTTTGAGCAGGGCGCCCAACACGTCCGGCTTCATTTTGGCCAGCACGCCGCGGCGGCCGGCGTTGATCCAGATTTCAGGCAGCTCGAATATCGTCGCCTCCGCATAGACCGGCAGCGCTTTGCGCGTACCGAACGGGCTTGTCCCGCCAATCCTGTACCCCGTGTGCCGGTTGGCCGTCTCGGGCGCGCACGTTCCCACATGCTTCACCCCCAGCTCCCGCGAGAGCTGCCTGGTGGAGATGGACCGATCGCCGTGCATCAGACAGATCAGCGGCGCTTTCGCGTCCGTCTCCAACACGATCGTCTTGATCACCGCATGCTCGGGCGCGCCCAGTTGCGCCGCCGCATTCGCCGTGCCGCCATGTTCAACATAGGTGTAGGTCGACAGCTCAAATGCTTGCCCGCTCTCGCGCAACAGGCGAATGGCCGGTGTGACCGGAATGTCCGCTTCTTTCGCACTCATGCCGGTATACTCAACGTTGCTTGCGTTCAGTGTTTCAACATACCGGTTAGTTTCCCAAGTTTCAAGCTGGAATGGAGCTTTTCGCGATTCTGCTTTTATCGAATCGCCGGCTGGCTTATACTCATGCCCGCCCAACCATGAAACCGTCAAGAACCATCCCGTCTCACGCCAAGCCCGAGCTGCTCGCGCCCGCCGGCACCATCGCCGCCGGTTTGACCGCCTTCGACGCCGGCGCCGACGCCATCTACGCCGGCCTTCCCCGGTTCAACGCCCGCGAACGGAGCGACAACTGCACCTATGACGAGATGTCCCGCCTCGTCGCCTACGCCCACAAGCTCGGCCGCAAGGTCTACGTCACCCTCAACACGCTCCTCAAGGAAACCGAGCTCGCCGAGGCCGCCGATATCGGCGCCGCCCTCGCCGATATGGGACCCGATGCCGTCATTGTCCAGGACCTCGGCGTCGTGCGCCTCCTCCGCGAATGCTTCCCCTCCCTCGTTCTCCACGGCTCCACGCAGATGGGACTCCACAACAGCGCGGGCGCCGCCTTCGCCCAGTCCATCGGCTTGAGCCGCATCATCCTGGAACGCCAGGTCACGTTCGAGGAACTGCTCGAAATCCGGAAACACACCACGATCGAACTCGAGCTGTTCGTGCACGGCGCGCTCTGCTGCGCCCGCTCGGGAAGCTGCCTCTTCTCCTCCTGGCTTGGCGGCTGGAGCGGCAATCGCGGCAAATGCAAACAGCCCTGCCGCCGCCGCTATTTTTCGACCAAAGGCAACGGCTTCTTCTTCTCGCCCGGCGATCTGTGCCTCATCGACTACATTCCCTTCCTCAAAAAGGCCGGCCTCGCCAGCCTCAAAATCGAGGGCCGCCTCCGCCGCGAGGACTACGTCCGCAGCGTCGTCTCGGCCTACCGCGTCATGCTCGACGCCCCCGCCGGCGGTGAGGCCAACGCCCTGCGCGAGGCCCGCTCCCTGCTCGCCACCACCACGGGCCGCAAATGGACGCCCGGCTTCACCAAGTCCGAGTCGTTCACGAATCTGCTCCAGCACGAGACACTCGGCGCCTCCGGCCTGCTCTGCGGCAAAGTGGTCCGCACGGACCCCGGCCGGTTCCAGGTCGAACTCTCCCGCCGCCTCCTGATCTACGAGCGCGTCCGCGTGCAACCCGAATCCGGCGACGAAGGACCCGTCTTTACGGTCACAAAAATGGAAGTCGCCGGCCAACCCGTCACGCGCGCGGAAAAGGGACAGACCTGCACGATCTTCTGCGACAAGGCGATCATCCCCCGCTCTTTCGTTTACAAGGTCGGCATCTCCACCCACGACATCTCCTCCCGCGTGGCCAAACTCCCGCTCGCCCGCGCCGCAGTCGATATCCACGTCAACGCCGATGCCAAAGGCCTGACCGTTACAGCCGGCGCCGGCGCCCTGCCGCCCTGGCATTATCCGCTGGAAATCGGCGAGGCCCGCCAGCACCCGCTCGAGCCCGCCACGCTGGAAAAAGAGTTCGCCAGCACCCGCTCGGAGAGAATCGCCGCCGGCCGCATTACGGCCGCCGTGACAGGCCGCCTTTTCCTTCCCGCCACATCGCTCAAGGAAGCCCGCCGCGCATTCTGGGAATGGTTTGAAGCCCAACCGAACCTGGACGAACTTCGCCCCGGCCGCCAGGGCCTCGCCCGGTTCGAAGCCATGATGGCCGGCCTCTCCTTTCCGGCTCAAGGCCGGGCCATCGTCACGGTCCTGCCCCCGCCCGGCCGGCCCACACCGTTTCGCGGCAACGTCACAGCCCGCCCGCTGGCGGAAGCCGACGCCGGCGCCGATGAGGTTATCCTCCCCGATTTCTGCCCCGAAACCCAGCTTCCCGAAGTACGGGAGAAACTCCGGTTGCTCCTCTCCCGCGGCGTCAAACGGGTCCGGGTCACCTCGGTCTATGGCTTCTCCCTCCTGCGCGATGTCAAGGGCATCACGATCACGACCGCCTTCCCCCTGCCCGCCTGCAACAGCCTCGCCGTGGCGGAACTGCTCGCGCGCGGCGCGTCGAAGGTACAGGCGTGGCTGGAGCTGGACCGGACCGCGCTCGTTGCGCTGCTGGACCGGGCAAAAGGCGCGCTGGAGGTGTTCTCCTTCGGCCGCCCGCCCCTGCTGACCACGCGCGCCATGCCGGCCGTGATGGGGCCGGTCACCGACGGACGCGGCCTGAACTTCGAGGTGGTGCGGGAGGAGGGCGTGGTGCGGGTCTATGCGGAGCAGGCGTTCCGCATTCCCGAGCCGGAGAGCGTTTCGACCTTCATGGACTGTTCCCGGGCGCGGCCCGACGGCGGCGCGGCCGCCACGTTCAACTATGAACAGGAATGGAAGTAACCGCTGGGTTCCCCCGCTGCTCGCCTGGTTCGCCGCGGACCGCCGCGAGATGCCCTGGCGCGCCGATCCTTCGCCCTACCGCGTCTGGATCAGCGAGGTCATGCTTCAGCAGACTCAAGTCGCCACGGTCATTCCCTATTTCAGCCGGTTCCTCGCCCGCTTCCCCGATCCCGCCGCACTCGCTGCCGCGCCGTTGCAGGAACTGCTCAAGGTTTGGGAAGGTTTAGGTTACTACACCCGCGCGCGCAATTTGCAGCAGGCCGCGAAAATGATCATGAACAAGCACGGCGGACAAGTGCCGCGCACGTTTGAGGAGCTGATTGATCTGCCCGGCATCGG
>CAZSUH010000095.1:0-1702 GCA_964609905.1 uncultured Verrucomicrobiota bacterium | reverse complement strand
ATCGTGTTCGATGCGCAAGGCCGTATCCTGATTGCCCGGCGCAAGGAAGGGCTGCTGGGCGGACTGTGGGAGTTTCCCGGCGGCAAGCGGCTGCCCAGGGAAAAACTTCAGGACACGGTGAAGCGCGAACTGCATGAGGAAACGGGCCTCGCCGTGGAAGTGGGCAAATCGCTGCCGGTCGTGAAGCACGCCTACAGCCATTTCACGGTCGTGCTCCATCCGTTCCTCTGCAAACGGATCAGCGGGCGGGCCAAGCCCCTGGCCTCGGATGAAGTGCGCTGGGTGAAACCGGCCGACTTGAAACGCTATCCGTTTCCGGCGGCGAACCGGAAGATTGAAGCCGCGTTGTTGTCGCAATAAAGTACTGGAGGAAATCATGCGGATTGAAGAAGAGCATGAGGATGTGTTGCAGAATATAGAGTTTGCCGTCGCGACCCTGTTCCGGCGTAATCCCGGTATGACTGACTATGCCGTCCTGCGGGCGTATGAGGCATTGGTTCAGGCATACACAGCGGAAATCACTGGGCACGCCACGAGGCTGGTTACGCTTGAAGGGCTGGAAGCTGAATTGCAGCGGAATATCAAGGCCGTCTGCGAGTGGCGCCTTGGCCGGGCCGAGTTTCCCGCTGACCAGAACGCTGCACTGGAATGCAAACCGATCGACGTTTCCACGCTGAACCTTTGCCTGAAGCGCTTGGTGAAGTCCGTCCAAAAATGGACCAAACACGGCGGTCGGCAGGGCTATCTCGCGTTCATGTCGCAGTTCGTCAGATGACGGCCCTTTAAATAATCTCGACTCGGCGGCCGGGAAGGGCGCGAATCAGCCTCTTCATTCCCAACATCAGGAGCGTGGCCGTCACCGTCGAGGCCGGCAAGCCGCATTGCCGGGTCAGGGTGTCCACATCCATTCGTTCGTCTTCCATAAGCCGTTGCATGACCGCCTGTTCCGACTCCGACAGGGGGGCCTGTATCCGGGCCGGCGGGGCGGGCGCCTGACCCGGCCTCGGGGGGGATTGAGTGACGGCATGAAAGAGGCTGCCCAACTCCTCCAGAATATCCGCCACGGAATCCACCAGGTGGGCGCCGGTCTTGATCAGTTGGTGGGATCCCTGAAAGGTGGCAGCATCGATCCGGCCGGGTATGACGAAGACGGTTTTCCCCTGCTCCGCAGCCACATGCGCGGTGATCATGGCCCCACTCCCCAGTCCCGCCTCCACCACCAGAACGCCCTGGGAAAGGCCGCTGACCAGTCGATTCCGGATCGGAAAGGTGGTTTTATCGGGTTCGCGCCCAGCGGGAACTCCGTGAGCACGGCGCCGGACCCGGCATTGCCCCTCCTGCCACCAAAAGAAAGTGCAGCTTTTCGGGGCCCTGTTGCGCGAGACGATCCTTCTTCCCGTCCCGCACCGCCACTTCACCCTGGGCCTCCCGAAGATGCTCCGCCCCTACTTCCGCTTCAACCGCGACCTGCTCAAGGATCTCTGCCGCATCGCGCATGAGTGCCTGAGCGAGTACATGCGGACAACCCTCGGCCTCCCCGACGGTGTCCCCGGCATGGTCATGGCAATCCACACCTTCGGCGATTATCTCGACTTCCACCCCCACCTGCACGCGCTGGTGGCCGACGGTCTGTTTGCGCGCGATGGCCGGTTTCACATCATGCCGGAAGTCAGCCTCAAGCCCGTGGAGGAACTGTTCCGGG
>CAZSUH010000094.1:0-12081 GCA_964609905.1 uncultured Verrucomicrobiota bacterium | reverse complement strand
CCGAAGTGCGAAACCGTCTGGCAATTTCGCGGACCGCTGGCGGAAAAGGTGGAATGCCCGGCGTGCCGTCATGCCTACGACCCGATGCAGGGGCATGTGCCGGACAAGGGCGCCTTCCTCTGCGCGTGCGGGAATCGGGGCAAGATCATCGACTCCATCCGCTCTCAGCCGGAAGAGCAACTCCTGCCGATGCGGCCGTATGCCATGGAGGGGTTTTGCCCGGCCTGCGATGTCCGGCCCGGGGACGCTCAGGATTCGGAAGACGATGGCGATCTGTTCGATGGTCGGGCAGGGGCAGGTCCCCAGCCTGACCGAGTCAAAGAAGGAACTCCATTTTCATTGACGTGGAAAAACAGCGGCAAGTTCTATAAACGAATGGATGCCGCCGACTTGGCCCTTTATCAACGGGCCTGCGACTTGTGGGAGAAACACAAAGCCCGCCTGCCGTATCCAAAATCGAAGGTCCCAGCGGGAGAGAAGACCAAGTCTGGCCTTATTGCGCACCACTATCTTTACTGGCACCAGATGTTCAACTCTCGTCAGTTGCTGGCTCTGGCCACATTGCTGGATGCGATAACCCAAGAGCATGGCCGATTGCGGGATCAACTGTTGCTCTGCTTGTCTGCCGCAACTGATACGAACAACCTCTACACTCGTTATATGGCGTCTCGCGATTCCGCCGGTGGGCAAACTGCACAGGGTGTATTTGCGAGACACGACTTTCAGCCAAAAGCTACGGTGTGCGAACAGAATGTATGGGGTCTTGAACAAGGCGGCATAGGAACTTTCGTTCGGAGGTTTTGGCAAACGCTTGTGGGTATTGAATACGGGCATCGTTCTTATGACGTGACATATGACTACAATGAGCACAAGAGGACGCGGAACGTCGTTTATCAGGATGCCTTGTTCTCCTTAAGGAACGAACCCAGCCGACGAGTGCTGTTCTGCAAATCGAGCAAAGATCTTCCGGAATGCGAGTCAGCTTCTGCCGATTTTGTTATAACGGACCCGCCGTATTCGGACAACGTAAACTACTCAGAACTCGCAGATTTCTACTATGTCTGGCAGCGCTTGGGTCTGCTGAAGGAATACAAACATTACTCTCCGGAGGCCGCCCCAAAAACGGATGAGGTCATCAAGAATCTGTCACGAGGGAAGGACGACAAGGCGTTTTCCGACGATCTGACCGCAGTCTTTTTGGAAGCGAATAGGGTCTTGAAGCCGGATGGTATGTTGGCCTTCACATTCCATCATGCGGAAGGATCGGCATGGGAAAGTCTCCTGCAATCCATCTGCAATGCAGGCTTCGAAATTGTCGCTATCTACCCCATACAGTCGGAGGGGGAGTCGGCTCTGAACCTGATGGACAAGCAGGCGATCTCTTACGACCTGATCCACGTCTGTCGGAAACGAGAACCCGGAAGGAATGCCGCTCCACGATCTTGGGCGGGCATACGTCACAAAATTCGCGAACAGGCGAGAGACGAGATCAAGCTAATCGAAACAGAAAGATATGGTAGCGCGCTTGCGCCAACCGACCGGAACATCATCCTGATCGGCAAGTGTCTTCAGTTATACAGCCGACACTACAGCCAGATCGTTGATCATGAAGGGGCGGCGGTGCCGTTGCGGGAGGCGCTTGAAGACATCCGAATCATGTTGGATCAGCTCACGAGCATCAACCAGGCGGTGCCTTCCGAATTGGAAGATGTGGACGCGCCTTCATATGTGTATCTCACCTGCCTGTGTGACAGGACGGAGATCAAGGGCGATGAGGTTAACAAGGCAACAAAGGCATTAGTCGAGACATCGACTTTGATGGAACGCGACCTGATGATCAAGGGTCGCGCCAAGCGCGGACGAAGTTATGAGGTCAAGTCGCCCGTGGAGCGGCTGGATCTGCTCAAGAAGAAGTTCGGAGTCAAGCAGGCCGACAAGCAGACCACATTGTTCGAGGAGGACATGAGCGTTGTTGCCATGCCTGGCGCGATCTTCATCGATTATGTGCATTTTCTTATCGGGTTGGCGGAAACCGGGGAGAGCGTGTTGGAGTGGCTGGAATCGCCTCTGTTTCGCGGTAAGCGGCCGCAGATTCGCGCGGCGTTGGAGTACCTTGCGAAACGGAACCGAGCGTTTATAGACCCAATCCGCAAAATCATGGGCCTGATGGACGAAAAGACGTTATTCAGTGGGAAGGCGGAACGATGAAGACGAAACGCGGAATACGTTCTTAAAGGGCGGGAGGCGTAGATGTCGCAATACTATATCATCGAACAACGCAATCTTCCTGCTATGCAGGGACACACGGCGGAGGCGGTGCGCATTGGCTTCCTGGATTTCCTCAGAGAACTGGAGAGCGATCCGCCGGGGTTCACGAAGTATACACACCTGCTGGTCGAGGGAGTTGAGGACGTGTTGCTGGCCGCCCGTCCGAATATGGCCGACACCGCATGGCAGATCCACAAGCTCCTTCAGAAATCGGCGCAGCTCTTGGCCCAGCACCTCTGCGCCGATGTGCTGATTGTGATTCGCAATCCCCTCGTCCCCGGTGCGACTTTACAGATTCGGCATCCGGCCGCGGTGTTGCCCTTGCACCTTGTGTTCGGAACGCCCGTCGGCATAGACATCAACGGCGCAACGGTTTATCCGGTGAGTTTCAACCTTAGCAGCGCATAGGTCGTCATGGAAGATCGAGCAGAATACAGGGTCAAGCCAGGCCAGCGTGTCCTCGTCAAGGGGCGGCTCGATCTGGGCGTCGGCGAGGTATTGCGAGTAGCCGAGAATTACGGCGCCTATGTGGCGGATGTGGTTTTTGACGCCGAAAACGGACGAAGGCTGGAGACGCTGCCGGTCGAGAGGCTCGATCTTGTGCCCGACATCTGGGAGCGAGCCGAAAAAGGCGACTGGGACAACCCCCAGGACTTCCTCCTTAAGCAGTTGGCTTTTCAACTTCCCCTGCATAACACGGGGGGGCAGCTTTCCAATAGCCGGACCGACCTGTTGCCTCACCAGATACTGCTGACGCGAGACGTTGTACACGCCGACCGCCGTCGTTTCTTGATTGCCGATGAAGTCGGGCTGGGCAAGACCATCGAAACCGGCATGATCATCCGTGAACTCGTGGCCCGCAACGAAGCGGACCGCATTCTCGTGATTGCGCCCGCTGGTCTTATCAAAAACTGGCAGAATGAACTTCGGGATGCGTTCCGGCTGTATTTCGAGGTGCTTGGGTTGGATTTCATGGACTACGGATCGGCGTCTTGGGAGCAGCACAATAAGGTCGTTGCCTCGATCGATTCACTCAAGCGCCAGCCGCGCCTGGACCGGCTGTTGAGCGCTCCACGCTGGGACTTGGTAATCTTCGACGAGGCTCACCATTTGAGCCGCATCCGATACGGCAAGAAGGTGCAGGTTACGCAAAACTACAAGCTGGCCGATTCCCTGCGATCTCATACGCGGGACCTGCTGTTTCTGAGCGCCACGCCCCACCAGGGGGACCCCTTCCAATTTTGGTCCCTCGTTTCGCTGCTCGACGAGCATCTGTTCGATTCTCCGGAGGCGGTTGAGCAACACCGAGGATTGCTTAACCGCATCATGGTTCGCCGCACGAAGCGCGAGGTAACGAATTCCAGGGGCGAGCCGATCTTCATGCGACGGCAGGTCAACTCGCAGATTTTCGACCAAGCCACCCGCGAGCGCCTGTTCTACGACAAGTTAACTGAGTATCTGAGGGAAGGATACAACGCGGCGGGCGTCGGGGAAACCCGCACCACGTCGAAACAGCGGGCCATCGGGTTCGTGATGGCCACGTTCCAGAAGATCATGTCTTCCAGCCCACGCGCCATCAAGCAGGCCCTTCGGCGACGCCTTATGGTGTTGTTGACCCGGCATATGCTGATTCTTGAGCAGCAACGGAAGAAGGCGTCCAGCGGCCGCCTGGCGGAGCAGATATTGAACCTTCAGGACGAGATCCGGCAGTTAGCGGTGGAGATCACGGAAACTCGGCGTGACCTGGGGGAAAGCATGGATGCGGATACGCTGGTCAACCAGATTCGACAGCGGATCACCCGCAGCATGGCGGAGGAAACGTCCTGGTCGTTGGACGGCGATGAGGAGGGCGACGAAGGCGTTTTTGCGGATGCGGACATACCGGACGAGGCGGGAAAGGTCCGGGAACTCATCAAGTTTGTTCCGGATGGAGTTGACCGGAAACTGGCGACTCTCACGCGCGCCATTGACGAGTTGCGGCGGCAGAACCCGGAGGAACGGTTCGTCATTTTTACCCAATACCTTGAGACATTGGCCTTTCTCCGAGATCAACTTGGCGGCGTTTACGGAAAAGACAAAATTGCCGTTCTCCGCGGCGGGCCGTTGGACGAAAAGATAGCCGCCGTGGAACGCTTCTGGTCGCCCGAGGGCGCGAGGTTTTTAATCAGCACGTCGGCCGGCGGCGAAGGCATCAACCTTCAGGTTGGGCGCATCCTGTTCAATTATGACCTGCCTTGGAATCCCATGGCGGTGGAGCAGCGCATTGGCCGAATCCACCGTTACGGCCAGCAGGACACCTGTCAGGTATACAATCTGATCGCCCGGGATACGGTCGAAGAGCGCATCTACGGCATGCTGGAACAGAAGCTTGGAGAAATTGCGCGCACGATCGGCAAAACCGATCCCGCCACGGGACAACCGACAGAAGATTTCAGGGCGCAGATCCTAGGTTTCCTCGGCGCATCGCCAAATTACCAAGCCCTGTATATGAAGGCGCTTCTCGACAAGGACTTCAAGCGAACCGAGCGCGAGATCGAAGAGGCGCTGAAGAACGCCAAGGAAGCCTGTGACGCCGTCAGTTCGCTTACCCAGGATTTGAGCACCTTCAATTTGCAGGACTATCTCCGGATCGAGGGCAAGGTGACTCTCGCCGACCTGAAGGACTGGTTCGAGCAGGCCATCCTGAAACTGGGTGGCTCGGTATTACCTAGCTGCGAGGCATTCAAGGTCGAGGTGCCGAAAGAGATTCAAGATGCCAAGAGCGTTTCGACGCGATACGAAGCCGTCACTTTTGACCGTCAGGTGGCCATGCGCAAGAGGCGGGTTGAGCTGATGGGCATCGGGCATCCTCTCGCGGACGGACTATTCGCGTATCTCCAGTCTGCTGCCGCACATGGCGAAGTGACTTGCCTGGCCTCCGGGGACACCACGCCAGAGCTACGGATCATTATTCGGACGCTCATCACCATCGAGGCCGAGGCCAGGCACACCCACCGGGAGATAAAGATCATCCAGATCGACCAAGCCGGCCAGGTCCAGATTCTGCCGGATGACTGGGATCTACAGCTTCTTCGTTCAGTCGCGTATAAGCCAGCCAAGCTCCCGGAAGAATCCACAGCATTCCCCTGGAGCCTGTGGCGCCAGAATTATGAAGGCACGATTGGCGCGGTTTTGGCCCAAACCCGAATGAAGGTCGAGAATCCCCTATCGGCGCGAGTACAGCTATTAGGAATCTCTTTGCTGGTTTAAACTGAAAACCGAAGATTTGCCGAAAGGAACACTGCATGATCATGAAAATGGACGAGAAAGCGTGCCGCAAATGCGGATCGCGCGGGAAAAGAAGCTGTCCGGCCTTGCAAGGGCCGATCTGTCCGGCGTGTTGCGGCGCAGGGCGCGTCGATCCCATCCCCTGTCCTCCCGAGTGCCCCTATAATCCTTTCGGGCCCGGCAACTACGATCAGTTTCTTCGCGTGGACGAAACCTGGCAACACAAGGCCTCGGACTATGTGATGGCCCGGTTTGGGAATGACGAGTTTTTTAAATGGGTTAAACGGTTTTCCGGCGCGTCCGCGAAATCGCAGGAATTGGACATGATCCTGGTCTTCCATCATCTTCTTTTCGTTCACCAGGAGGGCGCCGCCGTCCGAGAATGGGAGGAGCGGGGCGCGCCGGAACTGAACCACGACGAACGGCTGCTGATGCGCTATCGCAAGGGACAGGTCGTGACGGTCATGGAAATCCAGAAGGTTCTCGACGACACGGCCATGCGGTGCGTGGATCTGCTGGATCCCGAACGGGGCGCCTTCATGTTGCACGATCGCTCCACGGCCGCAGTTGCGCTCCCCTATAGCCGGTACTTGGTCGGGCTTGCGCGTTTTCCCCATTTTTCCCGACTGGTGTGCGGCGGTCTTGTTCTGGACCACGATTTGACGGACCCTTTTCTTGACGCGTTGCATCGGGAGGCAGGCTCGAACGGAGATCGGAAGGCGCTCCGCCAATGGCTGACCGGCCACCTCGCCGAAAGCATGAAGGTGCTGACGGGCATCGCCGAGGAGCGCCGCGAGCGGATGCTTCGCTCGGTGGATATCCATCATTGCCGCGCCTTTTACCGCCTGGTCACCCCGCGCGACCGGGTGCGGGAAACGCTTCTGACAAAACCCGATTTTCAGGCCGATCCGGAAAGCCGGACCGGGGAGACACTTCCCGGAACGGAGCGCTTGATCTGGCTTCGGCAAGGCAAGGCCGCCGCTTTCAAACAGAGGGGTGCGGAAGGCCTAATAATGGATGCGCACGTTCAGGGCATCCCGACTCTGGGCAATCTGTTGCTGACTCCGACCGAGTTGATTGTGGAGACCTTTTCCAGAGCCAAATTCGATTTTGCCAAGGGGCTGATCGAGCGATATTTGGGCGGGTTGATCGCTTTCGAGCGGGAAACGGACCAAGACATGGCGGATGAGTTGCGGCGGAGGCTGGATCCCGACCGGCAGGCGGCCAGGCAACCGAGCGAAGAGGAAGCGGAAGAATGGCTTAAGGAGGTTGGAGACGACGAGGAATTCGGTGACGAAGATGTTCGTTGGGACAACGATGAAGAAGATGGGCTGGAGGCGGATGAAGAAGAGACGGGAGACGCCGGCGAGTCGCAAGAAAGCGGCGTGCCCCAAGAGGTGCAGGCGCAAGCCCTGTCGGAATTTTATCGGAAACGGTATATCGATTTTCTGGACGAAGCCGTTCCCGCTCTGTCGGGCAAGACGCCGCGCGAGGCGTCCCGCGATCCCGCCCTGCGCCCGCGGTTGATCGAGCTGATGAAACGGCACATCAACGGGATGGCACGGGACTGCCGGGAGAAGAACTGCGCGTTCGACTGGACACCCACGCTTTCCGAACTGGGATTGAAGGAATTGATGTAAACCCGCACGAGAGGATCGCGCCTGCAACCTTACGCTGAATTGGGCTATAGATTAGCACCCATCTCCTTGAGCCGCCCGCGCACCTCCACGCCGTCGAGATCGGCGGGCTTCACGCCGCGCTGGGCGGCGAGGGCCGCCGCGACACCCGCGGCCTGGCCGACCGAGCAGGCGGGCGGCATGACGCGCATGCTGCTGTGGATGGCATGATCCACGGAGATCGGCCGTCCGCCCACGGTCAGGTTGTCGCAATCCCGGGGCACGATGCAGCCGTAGGGGATCTCGTAGAATTCGCCTTCGGGCACGTTCAGATGTTCCGTGCCTTCGCCGGTCGGGCTATGGATGTCAATCGGGTAGGAGACGCGCGCGATGGCGTCCCGGAATTTGGTGCAAGCCACGAAGTCGGCGCGGGTGATGTAGGCGCGGCCCAGGATGCGGCGCGATTCGCGCACGCCGATGTGGTGGGCGATGGAATGGATGCGCGCCTTTTCGTAGCCCGGCACCGATTCGCGCAGCCAGGCCAGCAGCTCGCGGAGCTGGCGGCGGGCTTCGAGTTCGGCTTCGGAAAGCTGGACGCCGTCCGTGGCGTCCTTCTGGATCACGCGGGTGGTGTTGAAGTGAACCACATCCGCGTCAAAATAGTTGAAGATCAGCACGTTTTCGCGGGGACAGCGCACCTTGCCGGCGGCCTTGGCGGCCAGGTACAGTTCCTGCCGTTTCGCGCCGTCCGGGCAGCGGGCCTTGTCCACGCCGGAGAGCTTGAAGCAGAGCGTCATGGGCTGGCTCCAGCCGGATGGCCCTCCTTTTTCGAAGGGACAGCCGGCCAACGCGGCAAGATCGCCATCGCCCGTGCAGTCCACCCAGGTTTTGGCCTTGGCGGCCACGAAGCCGGACTTGGAGAGCAGGACCACGGCGGCAATGCGGCCTTTTTTGACGATGACATCGGCAAGGGTGTGGTGGAAGAGGAGCTTCACGCCGGCGGCGAGGCAGAGATCCTCGGCGGCGAGCATGGCGATGTCCTTGCTGATCGTGGGGGCGGGGGCGGACGAGGCGGCGAGGTAGGCGTCGCGCAGGTCGGACGGAAGGTAGGGGCCCATGGCGCGGACCCATTCCACATAGACGGGGCGGTCGAGGCCTTCGCCTTTGGCGTGATTGGGCATGAACGGGTTCACCTCGCCGGAGGCGGCCATGCCGCCGAGATAGCCGTAGCGTTCGATGAGGGTCACGGAGGCGCCGGTCCGGGCGGCGGCAACGGCGGCGCCGAGTCCGCCGGGTCCGCCGCCGATGACGAGGACATCGGATTCGGCAACGAGGGGAAGATCTTTTTTGAGCGAATAAGAGATGGACATGAAGAGCCTCTTTTGTTAGCCCCTTACTATATCAAAAACGGGCATCATGGCGATCATGAAATAGTCGGGGGTTGTCTTCGGCCGGATTTCACGGTATTCTGTCTGCCATGAGCACATCCTTACGTCAGCGGTTGATCGACCGGTACGGAGAGCAGGGGCGAAGCGCCGCGGAGCGGCTGAACCTGTGGCGGTCCGGAAAAATTCCCTTCGTGTTTCCCGAGATTCTCGAGAAACTGGCGGTCGACGAGAAGCGGTTGCCGATGCTGTTCGACGAGTTCTGGCAGACGCTCCCCTTCGGCACGGGCGGCCGGCGGGGCCGCGTGGGCTATGGATCCAACCGCCTCAATCCCGCCAACGTGGCCATGACCGTCCAAGGCCATTGCGAATACCTGCGGCGGGTGTTCCCCGAGCGCCGCGACCTCGCGGTTGTGGTGGCCAACGATGTGCGGGAGTTCCACGACATCGCCGGCGTCTATGCGTTCCTCGGACCCCAACACCCGATGCTCGGCGTATCCTCGCGGTCGCTGGCGAAACTGGCGTGCGAGATCTACGCCGCCAACGGCATTGCTGCCTTCATCGCCCAGCCGCAAAGCGAGTCGGCCGTGCTGACCACGCCGGAACTGTCGTTCCTCATCCGCCGGCTCGGCGCCGCCGGCGGGGTGAACCTGTCGGCCTCGCACAATCCGCCCGACGACAACGGCATCAAGGTGTACGATTGCCATGGCAGCCAGCCCATCGCGCCGAACGACCAGGTTCTGGCGGATGCCATGGAACTGGCCACGACGATTGCCAGGCTGCCGTTCGAGGAGGGGCTGAAGAAGGGGTTGATTCTCGAAGCGCCCCAGGCCCTGCATGCCGATTATATCCGGGCTTACACCGATCTCTACGGGACCATCCACACGCCCGATCCCCGGATCCCCATTGTCTACACGCCGCTGTGCGGATGCGGCCTGAGCACGGTGGGCGATGTCCTGAACGCCCTGAAGTTCCCCGTCCTGGTTCCGCCCGATCAGAAGCCGGACGGCACGTTCGCGGTCATTCCCATGAAGGCGCCCAATCCGGAGGTGCCGGAATCGACCGGACCTGCGTGCGCCTTTGCCGACCAGAACGGGGCGGGCGTGGTCTTGTCGTCGGACCCGGACGCCGACCGCATCGGGCTCGAGATCAAGCTGCCGTCCGGCGCGTGGTATCACTTCGACGGCAACCAGATCGCCACGCTGCTCGCCTATTTTCTGATGCTCGACCCGAAGGGGCCGCGGCGCCGGGGGCTGGTCATCGAGACCGTGGTTACCACGAAGATCCTCGCCCGGATTGTCGAGAAGGCCGGGGATTCGTGGCTGATCGACGATCTGCTGGTCGGGTTCAAATATGTGGCCGACGTGCTGAACACGCTGGACCAGGGGAAGCCGTACCGGGGCATTCGCTGCCAGCCCAGCCAACTGGTGCTGGCCACCGAGGAGAGCCACGGCGCCATTCTCCTGCCGGACATCCGCGACAAGGATGCGACGCCCGCCTGCATGTACCTGGCGGCGCTCTACCAGATGCTGGCGAAGGAGGGGCTCACGATGCTGGACTATTATGTCCGGATCATCGGGGAGCTGGGCGGCTACGACAACGTGAACCGGTCGATCATGATGCGGGGCGCGGAGGGCGAGGCGCGCAAGAACAAGATGATGGCGGCGTTGCGGAGCGCGCCGCCGAAAATGCTGGGCGGGCAGACGGTGCGGCGGGTGGTGGATTACTGGGACCCGAAGGCGTTCGGGCCGTTCGTGAGCGAAACCGACAAGCTGCCCCGGAACGTGATCGCGTTTTTCGCCGATTCGTTCATCATCACCATCCGGCCGTCCGGCACGGAGCCGAAGCTCAAGTTCTACTGCCAGCTTCTGCCGGGCGGGCAGCCGGTGAAGAGCCGGGGCGCGGCGGCGCTGGAAGAAGTGCGGGCCCAGGCCGACGCGGTGGCGCGGCGTGTTTACAACGAACTGCTGGGCCTGGCGGAGCTGTCGCTCAGCGAAGAAGGCCTGTTCCTGCCCGACATAGTGGAACTGGGTTGCAAGCTGGAGTTCGACAAAAAAACGGTGCCGCAGCTCTACGACGGGCTGGCGAAAAACCGGTTTGCGAATCTGGACGCGATCCTGACCTGGCTGCGGCAGGAGATAAGCGCCATGGCGCCGGGGGCGGATCCTTTGCCGGTGTTGAAAGCGCCGGTGGCCTATCTGTGCGGGGAATGGGCCGGCCGCCTGCCCAAGAGCGCCTCCGATCGGCTGGATGAACTGGCGAAGTGGGCGAAACGATGAGCATGAAAGGAGATCGCGAATGAAACCGGACAACCACATCATTCTGGCCGTGCACATCACGGACCGCGTCAAGAAGGCCCCGAAGATCCAGCAGGTCCTCAGCCGGTTCGGCTGCCATATCAAGACCCGGATCGGGCTGCACGAGGCGTCGCCCGAGTTCTGCTCCCCGAACGGGCTCGTCCTGCTCGAGATGCTGGACGACCTCAAGACCGTGAAGGCCCTCCAAGCCAAGCTGGACGCGATTGCCGGCGTGGAAACCAAGCGGCTCGTGTTCGGGCATTAGGCAGTTGACATTTGTAGTCACCTATGTGACCATCTCGGCCAGAGGTGAATGATGAAGGATATCGGCATTCGCGAGTTGAAGGCCCACGCCTCGGAACTGGTGCGCCACGTCGCCGAGGAGCACGCCACGTATACCATCACGCGGAGGGGCCGGCCGGTGGGCGTGCTTGCACCGGCTGACTTTGTCATGCCCCAGCATACGAAGAAAGACAATGAGGCCTGGGAAAGGTTCCTGGCAATCTGGGATCGTGCCGACAAGAGCAAGCGGCCGCTGAAGTCGGCTCTCCAGGAACTCTTCAAAATGAGGCGTTAATGGCCGTGCTTTTCACAATAGACGCAAGCATTTTTGTGGCGGCATATCGTTCCCATGAAGGGCACTCAGTCGACAGCCGGGAAGTGTTGCGGCTCGTCAAGCAAGCGGCTATTACTCTGATTGAACCCGCCATACTGCCCGTCGAGATAACAGCCGCTTTGGCACATGCCGGGGTGAATCCAACGTGGGCGGTTGAGTATGCTGAAAACGCGCTGGATTTCTCCTTCCTGACGATGCAGGCCTTGGATGAAACAACGGCCAGGGATGCGATGAAAATTGCCGCTCACTGCCGCCTTCGCGGGGCCGACTCGTTATATGTAGCCACAGCCGTTCGGTTCGGCGCGCGCCTGGTCACGCTGGACGCGGAGCAACTGGCGCGCGCGCCGGCCTCCGTCGCCGCCTGCAAACCGGATGCGGCCGTTGCGCTGTTGCGGAGGTGATGGGGCATGATCCTGGAACGGAACGTTAAATCCACCCTGACCCCGTTCGGGCTGAACCCCGGCGACACCATTCGCTTCATCCTGAACGGCGGCCTCGATGCACGTTGAAGCCCGAGTGCATCCAGCCGCGCAGCATCCGGGCGCGATCCGGGGGCAACAGACCTGTTCCGTTCAGAAACGTAATGACCCGCGCCCGGAACAGTTCCTCCACGGGCTTGAGGCTGACTTCCG
>CAZSUH010000093.1:0-12190 GCA_964609905.1 uncultured Verrucomicrobiota bacterium | reverse complement strand
TATCGCTATCCAGATCGGCTTTGCCCGCCCGGTAGAAGCGTGTTGAGGTGTTAGATGTAATCGACGTATCGACCCACCACAGGCTGTTGGTGCCGGTCGTGGACAGGTTGGAGGAAACTACGAACCAGCCGGTGCTGGCGATAGCGGCACGAGCGAATATCTCCAGATTATTTGTAAATTCGTCCTGCCAGCCGATGCCCAGGGCCATGCCGTTGGTTACCTGCTCAATGGCGAAAAACACAAGATTGGTAACCGGCGCCGGCAGCCCCTCGCCCATCATCATCCGCATGTCTGGTTGACTCGCCCGCTCCTCCGCTTCCACCATCATCGCCTCGGCCATAGCGGGAACGTCCTCGATGCTCAGCAGGTAATAGGTCGCGCTCACGCGTGCGGGATCGCAAACCGCCATCTGCCAGGCCTGCATGGCCGGATCGGTGGTTTCTAGAAGAAGTTCGGGCCACCACGCGGTAAAACTGGCATAGGGGTCGTACTCCTTTTCCGGCACGATGCCGGCAATCTCTTTGCCCGAGCGGCTCAGGAAAAGGGTCTCCCGCGTGTCCGGATCTTCCGCCACGATGACCGGATAAACGGTTACCCCATACCGCTCTTCGGGCTCCAGCGCGTCCGTCCAGCCCTCGAAATCCTTGGGATCGAACACCACCATGCCTTGTTCGCAACCCACGTCGCAGTCCGGAACGGGCGGCGCAATCGGCAGGAGGAAGGCCTGAACGCGCCGATATCGCGCCTGCAAATCGGAGGGCCTTGCGATGGCCGTCTCTTCCAGCATCGCTATCCGGCGTTCCAGAGCAGCTTTGTCGATCGGCTCCAGCAGAGCCGCGGAAGCCATAAAAAGGGGGATGACAAGCAAACCGGCTAGAAGGATCGAACCCGAAAGAAGCGCAAGAGAAACACGCCCTTTCTTGTTCATGTTCAAAGCTCCTTGCATCGATTGCTACGGTAACTATTTTCATCATCCCTAATATTGGGAATAGCGTCAATCCTTTTCACGGCATAGTTCCACGACGCAACGTGCAATTGAGTCAATCGGTTTAATCGGTTCTTCATTCGTGCTGGACAATTTCCCCGCACGGTCCTAGGATTACCGCATCCAGTTTACTCCCCCTTCACCAAGGAGCGCGTTATGGGAACCTCAGGACGACGGATCGTAGGCAAGGACGTTGACACCATCATCGCCATGCTGAACAAATTGTATTGCGACGAATGGCTGGCCTATTACCAGTACTGGCTCGGCGCCAAGGTCGTCAAGGGGCCCATGAAGGATGCCGTCATGGCGGAACTGATCCAGCATTCTGCGGACGAACTGCGGCACGCCGGCATGGATGCGGATCGCATTATTCAACTCGGCGGCACGCCGGCATCCAGTCCCGCCGAGTGGATGAAACTGACCAACTGCGGCTACGACGCTCCGGACGATCCGTATGTCAAAGTCATTCTCGATCAGAATATCAAAGGCGAACAGTGCGCCATCGAAAGCTACAACGCCCTGCTCAAATACAGCAAGGACCGCGATCCGGTGACCTACAACATGGTCCTGCAAATTCTTCAGGACGAAGTCCTGCACGAAGAGGATCTGCAAAGCCTGAAGGAAGACATGGTCCTGATGGTGAAACGGGGCTTGAAATAAGCCGGTTCACCCCAATCCGTCGGTGAGGCACGATTCGAACTCGGCGCGGGACGCGTCGCCCAAGCCGGGGCCCACCACCGCCAGGCTGGTCCGATCGAGCCGGAACACGTCCCGGGCCGTGGCCTGAACGCTATCCGAGGTGACCTGCTCCATCTTCTCCAAAACCTCTTCCGGGGTGACGATTCGCCCGTACGCCGAAACCGCCTCCCCCGCCCAGTTCATCTGGCGGCCGGAACTTTCGAGGCCCAGCCGCACCTGGCCGGTCAGGTAATCCTTGGCGCGCCTCAGTTCGCGAGCCCCGATCGGCCGTTCCCCCAACTTCCGGATTTCCCGGAAAATCAGACGCAACGCCCGCCGGGCGTTGCCCGGCTGCACCCCGGCTGTGACGACCAGGGAACCGGTATCGGCAAAATGAGAAGTGCAGGATTGAATGGCATAGGCCATGCCGTGTCTTTCACGGATAACCTGGAACAATCGCGAACTCATGTTTTCGCCCAACACCACCGATAACGCCTTGAGCGCAAAACGCCGGATATCCTCCCGCCCGAACACCCGGAAGCCCAGGGCGAGATGGGTTTGCTCCACATCCCGCGCCGCGATCCCGATCCGGCGTTGCGGAACGCGATCCGTCACCGGTTCGCACGCGAGGATCGGGCGGCCCGTTTCTCCGCTCCACTCGCGCTCCACGCGCCGGATCCAGCGGTCCGGATTCACCCGGCCGGCGATGGCCAGCACCGTGGAAGCGGGGACATAACCGTCCGATTTGAATCGCCGAATGTCCGGACGCCGGATACGCTCCAGACTTTCCGGCGTGCCGACCAGGGGGCGGCCGAGCGGATGGCCGGACCAGAGCAGTTCGCCCAGCAGTTCCTCCGCCACTTGGGCGGGCTGATCCCGATACATCAGGATTTCGTCGCGAATGACCTCCCGCTCACCGGCCACATCCGCGGCCGCAAAACGGGGATTCTTCACCATATCGGTCAGGATGGAAAAGGCGGCTTCCCCGTGGCGGGCGGCCATGCGGACATAATAGCAGGTGGCGTCTTCCTGGGTAAAGGCGTTGAAATCCCCGCCCCGGCCTTCGATGGACCGAGAAATGGCGGCGGCCGACCGGGTGCGCGTGCCTTTGAACAGCAAATGTTCGATAAAGTGACTGATACCCGAATGCGCAGGCGACTCATGGCGTCCGCCAACCCCCACCCAAACGCCGATGGCCACGCTTTCCACGGAAGGCATGGGGCAGATTACCACCTGCAGCCCGTTGGACATCACGCTGAGATTCTGTTCCATAACCTGATCTCACCGGGCGGCCGCTTGAAGAGCCTGAAAGGTGGTTCGGCCGTCATACAGCGCCTTGCCGACGATGACGCCATCCAGGTTCGACATGCCCAGCGCGGCCAGAGCGGCCGCATGGGCGGGCTCTGAAACGCCGCCACTGGCCACAATCCGACAGGCGGGCGCCGCTTCGCAGAGCGCCCGCACGGCAGGCAGATTGGGCCCGCGCAGCATGCCGTCGGTCGCGGTGTCGGTATAGATCAGAGTGCTCACGCCGGCGGCTTCCATGCGGCGGGCCAGGTCCAGGGCGCTGACATCCGTGGTTTCCACCCACCCTTTGACCTGCACCTTGCCGTCCCGGGCATCGATGCCGACGACGATCGCCTGGCCGAACTCCAGGACCAGTTCTTCCACCCCCGCGGGGTCCGCGCAGGCGCGCGTGCCCAGGATCACCCGGGACACGCCCCGATCCAGCAACGCGCGAATATCGTCGCGGGTGCGGATGCCGCCCCCCCATTCCACGGGAATAGACAGGGCGCCCGCAATCGTGCCCGCGGCTTCCGTGTGGACGGGTCGTTTTTCGAAAGCGCCGTCCAGATCCACCACGTGCAACAACCGGGCGCCGTCGGCCTCCCAACGGCGCGCGGTCGCCGCGGGATCGTCGGAATAGACGGTCATCTCCTCGGCCCGGCCCTGGCGAAGGCGAACGCAACGGCCGCCTTTCAGATCGATGGCGGGAATAATCGTCAGCATCAGATCCGGCCCTTGCTGGAAGGAACGCCCCGCACGCGCGGATCCCGTTCGCACGCCGCGCGCAACGCTCGGGCCACGGCCTTGAACATGGCTTCATAGCCGTGATGCGGATCCCGGCCGTACTTCTGCTGGACATGCAGGTTCAATCGACCCTGGGTGCAAAACGCGCGAAAGAAATCCTCAATCAGGTTGACGTCGAACGTCTTGATTTTCTTCCGGTGCAGCGGCTCGAACACCAGGTACGGCCGGCCGCCCAGATCCACGGACGCGGAAGCCAGCGTCTCGTCCATGGGCAACAGACACCAGCCGTACCGGACAATGCCCCTGCGGTCGCCCAACGCCTGGGCGAGCGCATCCCCGAGCACCAACCCCAGGTCCTCCACCGTGTGGTGGTCGTCCACCTGGAGATCACCCCGGGCCCGGACAGTCAGGTCCAGCAACGCATGCTTGGCCAGCAGGTCCAGCATATGATCCATGAACCCGATTCCGGTCCGGATGCGGGATTTTCCCTCGCCGTCCAGGTCGAGTTCGACCGTGATATCGGTTTCGCGGGTCGCGCGCGTGACTTTCGCCGTTCTATGTTTCATGACCCCGATCATACCATGCCCTCCTTTCGATGCGATAATAAATTGTGTCACGCTCCGGATATGGTAGGATCGGGCGCTGATGTTGAACCCGAAACCGCTTCACATAGGCCCGCTCCGCCTCCCCTCGCCCATCCTGCTGGCGCCGTTAGCGGGATACAGCGACCTGCCGTTCCGTTCCCTCGTGCGGGAGCAGGCCGGCCTGGGGCTCGCGTTCACGGAGATGATCCGGCCCGGCGGTCTGCTGTACGGACGGGAAAAGAAAAAGCAGTTTATCCTGGCCACCGATCCGCACGACGTTCCGCTCGGCTGGCAAATCTACGGCCGCGAGCCCGCCCTGATGGCGGAAGCCGCCCGCTGGCTGGAGGACCATGGCGCGCGCCTGATCGACCTGAATATGGGATGCCCGCAAAAAAAGATCGCCGGCCGGGGCGCCGGAGCCGGGTTGTTGAAAACCCCCGACCTGGCGATCGAGATTGCCGAGCAGGTGCTGAAGGCCGTCACCGTTCCCGTGACGGCCAAAATCCGGCTGGGCTGGGACGCCAAACGCCTGGTGGGGTTCGATTTGGCCCGCCGGCTGGCGGATGCCGGCATCGCCGCGCTCACCGTGCACGGTCGAACCGCCGTCCAGATGTACGG
Source organism: uncultured Verrucomicrobiota bacterium (assembly GCA_964609905.1). Classification (GTDB taxonomy): domain Bacteria; phylum Verrucomicrobiota; class Kiritimatiellia; order CAIKKV01; family CAIKKV01; genus CAZSUH01. The sequence continues at coordinate 7,294 of CAZSUH010000093.1, read as the reverse complement.
GGATAAGGCGGATTGGGACGCCATCGCGGCGATCGCGGCGGCGCTTCCCGGTCTTCCGATTATCGGGAACGGGGATATCGCATCCGTCGAAACGGCTGTTCAACGACTCTCGGAATCCGGATGCGCAGGCATCATGATCGGGCGCGGCGCGATGAAAAACCCATGGCTGATCCGGGACGCGGCCCGCGCCTGGGAAGGCTTGCCCCCCCTGCCCCGGCCCGCCGGAGAGGATGCGCGCGCCGCCGTGTTGAGCCATTTCGATCGACAAGCGGCTTTTTACGGGACGTTGAAAGGCGCCTTGTGGTTCCGCAAGTGGATTCCGCTGTACGTGCGACCGCTTCTTAAAATGGGAAAACCCGAAATGGTGCGTTTGCTCACCATTTCGGGTTGCCAGGAGCTGCGGGATGCTTTGGCCACCCTGCCGCTCTGATCGGCCAGCCGTTCAGACTTTCGTAACCTTCTCGTTTTTCAGGCATTGGGCGCAAATCGTGCAACGCCGGACCGTGCCTTTATCGAGAATGCGCACCTTTTGAAGATTGGGCAGAAAACGACGGCGCGTGATGCCCGTCGTATGCAGACCAATGCCGCCTTTTTTCTTCGCCAAGCCATGCCGGACAATGCGATTGCCCATCTGGCTGCCTTTTCCGCAAATTTCACAAATCTTAGGCATACCTATTGCTCCTTCAGAAAAATAAACCATGACGATATCGGGTTTCCGGATCCGGTGCAAGCCATTTTTTCCGGCTTTCTGCGCTCATTCACAGACCGGCGCCGGTTCCGATTCGGCCAGCCGGGTCATGCCGTCCTGCAAAACCACGGATTCGTTCACATTCTGCTCCAACTGGGCCTGCATCTCTTCCACCGCTTCCACCCGGGCAAGGGCTTGCGCCACCGTCAACCGGGCGGCCTGCGCGCGGAGGCTTTCCGCTTTGTCCGCGTAAACCAGCAAGGTCGAATCCGCCCCGCTCACGACCGCAAGCGCATCCCGATGCCACAGCAACAGCGCTCGCATCATCACCGCGCGGGCCTCTTTGTACCGGGCGGCAATCCGGGCATCCAGAATTTCGTCCGCCTCCTCCGAATTGTCGGTCAGCGGCGGGTTTTCGTTTTCCATGGTTTCGATCTCATGGCGTTTTTCCGCCAACAGCGCGCCCAGTTCCGCGGCGGCGCCCAAGGCATCGAGCGGCCCGGCGGCCCCTTTTTCGAGCATGGGCGCAAGCCGGTCCATCCAGGGGCGGATCGCGGCGGCATTTTCCGTGGCGGCCGACACCTTGTGGCAACGGGATAAAATGGTCGGCAACAGGGAACTGGGCTGTTCGGAAAGGAGCAGAAACAGGCTGCGGGGCGGCGGCTCCTCGAGCACCTTGAGAAAGGCGTTGGCGGCGCCCGTCGTGATGCGGTCGGCATAGAGCAGCACGCCCGCTTTCCAGCCTCCGACAAACGAGGTCTGTCCCATGAAATGGGTCAGGTCGCGGATCTGTTTGATGTCGATCATCTGGGCTTTTTTAACCGGCTCCAGGGTCATGACATCGGGGAGCCGGCCGGATTCCGCGGCCTGGCAGGCCGGGCACGCGCCACACGGCCGTTCGGAAGCGGCTTCGCAGAAAAGCAGGGCCAGCACCCGCTGTGCCAGCGCGCCGCCCCCCTCCCGCGGGGGGCCGACGACCAGGTAGGCCTGGGCAAGGCGGCCGTTCTCAAAGGCCCGGCGGATGTCGTTAAACGCCTCGTTCGCCCGTGTATCCAAGGGCATGGCAGACCACCTTCCAAATCGATTGGGCCACGGTTTCGGGGCTCTGCCCGGCATCGACCACGCGAATCCGGTCCGGCATCTTCCGCGCCAGGTCCAGGTAACCCGACCGAACACGTTCATGAAATTCGCGCGCTTCGCGCTCGAGACGGTCATGCGCCGAACCGGTGCGCGCGTTGCGTTCCGACAAACGCCCAAATCCCGCCCCCACCTCCAAATCCAGAAGCACCGTCAGATCGGGAATCGACCGGCCGACGGCAAACTCGTTCAACATCATGATCCGCTCCGCGCCGAAGCCACGCCCATATCCCTGGTACGCCGTCGTGGAATCGAGAAACCGATCGCTGATGACCCAGGTCCCCGATTCGAGCGCGGGTTCGATCACCTGGCGGACCAACTGGGCGCGGCTGGCGAGAAAAAGCAGTGTTTCCGTCTCGGGCGTGAGCGGTTCGTCCGCCTTGTCATGCTGCAACAGTTCCCGGATGACCTCGCCTGTCCGGGTTCCGCCGGGCTCGCGGGTGCAGAGTACCGGCATGCCTTCCTGGCGAATACGCTCCGCCAGCAGGCGCGCCTGAGTCGATTTGCCGCTCCCCTCCGGGCCTTCCAAGGTGATGAAAGCGCCGCGTTTTCCGCTGAAAGTGGCGTTTTTCATTCTTCGATCGTCACTTCCGTTCCAATGGGCAGCAACATGTACAGCTCATCGATATCGGCATTCCGCATCCGGACGCAGCCGGCGCTTTCGGCTTTTCCGATGCTGGAGTCGTCCCACGTGCCATGGATGCCATAGCCGGAAACAGGCGGCGTCTCCCCGATGGGCTTCAACGCCAGCCAGTGCGTGCCCAGAATGTTTTCCGGGGAGCCGTAGGGCACCGCTTTGCCGTCCGGCTTCCACCAGACGGGCTGCGCGATGCGATCGTTAACGATAAAGACGCCAACGGGCGTTTTTCCGAACTTGCCGGTGCCGATCCGATACCGTTTGAAAAAACGGTCATTCAGGATGAGTATCAAATCGTTGCGCGTCTTGTTGACCCGCACCTTGAACGTGCCGTTGAAAACACGAAGGCGGTCGCCGCGTTTGATCAGGTTGGGTTTCGCGATCAGGTTGTTCGTGATCAGCAGTTCTTTGGTCGTGACGAACTTGCGGGCGATTTTTTCGACGGAGTCGCCGGCGGCCACCACGTACTCCACTTTTTCCGGCATGGGATGCGGTTTCTTCACCAGTTCCACGCCGATGGCGCCAGCCTTTTCCTCCACGGCCGCAAGGCCTGCCGCGCCGGGAAACCGCTCCAGAATTCCAAGATACGCCGTTCGGGCCTCCACCAGCATGCCGGCCTTTTCCATGGAGGCCGCCTCCGCGAGGATAGAAGGCGGAATGGCGCCGACCGCGGCGTCGGCGGCCGTGGAAGGAGTCGAGAGCGGCGGCGGCGACATTTCAGCCGTCGGCGGCGGAACGGCCGGATCGGCAGCGGCATGCGCCTGGTTCGGCTCAGGCGGGTTTTGCCTGAATCGACGGATCATCCGCCAGCCGACAAGGGAAATCACGAGCAGAACAACGACGGCGAGTATCCAGGCTTTTCGGTTGGACTCCGGTTCTTGAATATACGGCGATTGATCCTTCAAAATCGGTTGCTGGACCATCGAGGACTCCTTCCTTTTTGTTCAGACGGACCGGTACACCGCGACCGTCGCCAGGCACGCAATACCCTCGCGGCGGCCGATGGATCCCAGTTTTTCATGGGTTCCGGCCTTCACCGAAACCTGTTCCGCATCGACGTTCAGCGCACCCGCCAACCGTTCCCGGATGAGCGGAACATGAGGCGCCAACCGGGGCTCCTCGGCCATGACCATGGCGTCCACGTTGGCGATTTCATAGCCTTTGCCCCGGACCAATTCCGCCACCCGCGTCAGCATGGCGAGGCTGTCGGCGTCCTTCCAGCGCGCCTCCGTGTTGGGGAAATGCCGGCCGATATCGCCCGCCGCAACCGCGCCCAGCAGGGCGTCCATCAGTGCGTGGCATAGGACGTCGGCGTCCGAATGGCCGTCCAGGCCGGTCGGGTGCGGGATCGCGACGCCGCCCAGCACCAACCGTCGGCCGACCACCAGGCGATGAATGTCGAAACCGAGGCCGGTCCGGACCATGGGCGGCACCCGGGTCATGCGCCCGGCTCCTTTTTGGGGGCCGGCAGATTGACCTTGATGTGCAATTCGCGAAGCTGCTTTTCCGTGACGCCGGCGGGGGCGTCCATCATCAGATCCTGGGCTTTCTGATTCATGGGAAAGGCGATCACCTCCCGGATATTGCTTTCACCGGCCAGGAGCATGACCATGCGATCCACGCCGGGGGCGATGCCGCCGTGCGGCGGCGCGCCGTATTGAAACGCCTGGAAGAGCGCGGGGAACTTGCTTTCCACGTCCTCCCGCGTGTAGCCGGCAATCTCAAACGCCTTGACCATCACATCCTGGCTGTGATTCCGGATGGCGCCGCTCGACAACTCGACGCCATTGCAGACGATATCGTACTGAAAGGCTTTGACCTCCAGCGGCTTGCCGGCCTGAAGGGCGGCCATCCCCCCTTGAGGCATCGAAAACGGGTTGTGGGAAAAAACAATCTGGCCCGTCTCCTCGTCCGTTTCGAACATCGGGAAATCCACGATCCAGCAGAAGCGATAGACATCCTTCTCCAGAAGGTCCAGATCGCGGCCCAGCTTGGTCCGGATGTCGCCGGCGATGCGGTTGGCGTTCTTCGCCTGGTCGCAGACAAAGAAGACAACGTCGCCCTTGCCCACCGCGCAGGCGGAGGCCAGTTTGGCCAGTTCGTCCGGGGTCATGAACTTGGCCACCGGGCCCTTGACGCCCTCCTCGCCCCAGACCAGGTAGGCGAGCCCGCCGGCGCCGATCGATTGGGCGTATTCCACAAGTTTATCGAAAAAGCTGCGCGGTTGCGTGGAGATGCCCTTCACGGGAATGGCCCGCACCACGCCGCCTTTTTCAATGACCGACTTGAACACCTTGAAACCGGTGTTTCCGAAAATGCCGGTGGCGTCGCGAATCACGATCGGATTGCGCAGGTCCGGCTTGTCGCTTCCGTAGCTGACCATGGCCTCCTGGTAGGGAATGCGGCGGAACGGGGGCTTGTCCGCGGTCTGCTTCGAAAACTCGGTAAAGACACCGTGAATGACATCCTCCACCACCGCGAACACGTCGTCCTGGGTGACGAAGGCCATCTCGATATCGAGCTGATAAAACTCGCCGGGTGAGCGGTCGGCCCGGGCATCCTCGTCGCGGAAGCAGGGGGCGATCTGGAAATAGCGATCGAAGCCCGCGATCATCAGCAGTTGCTTGAACTGCTGGGGCGCCTGGGGCAGGGCGTAAAACCGGCCGGGATGCACCCGGCTCGGAACCAGGTAATCGCGAGCCCCTTCGGGGGAACTGCTGGTCAGGATCGGCGTTTGAAACTCGTTGAAACCGTGGGCGATCATGCGCCGGCGGAGCGAGGCGATTACCCGCGAGCGCAGGATAATATTGGCGTGCAGGTGATCCCGGCGGAGGTCCAGGTAGCGGTACTTTAGCCGGATGTCCTCAGGTCCCGCCTCCTCGTCGGTTCCCGCCAGGTACAGGGGAAGCGGTTCGCAGGGCCCCTGCACCGTGAAGGCGTCCGCGATCAGCTCGACCTCGCCGGTCGGCAGATGGGCGTTCACGGTGTCCGGCGAACGCGGCTGCAGTTTTCCGGTCACGGTGAGGACCGTTTCCAGCCGCATCTTCTGGGCATCTTCAAAAAAACCGCGTTCCGGATAGACGACCACCTGGGTAATCCCGTCATGGTCGCGCAGGTCGATGAAAAGCAACTGGCCGTGGTCGCGCTTGCGAAACACCCAGCCGGAAAGACGTACTTCCTGGCCGGCCTGTTCCTTGCGAAGCGCGCCACATGTATGGGTGCGATACTGATGCATAGGAATTCCTTGTCCGGTAAAGCCATCACTATACGGCATGAGCCGCCGGAAGGCAAGCGCAGGACAGGCCTTCTAAATCCGTTTCAACTGGGGACCTTGCGGGGTATCCTTCACGGCCCATCCCAGGCGGGCCAGTTCGTCCCGGATTCGGTCGGCTTCCGCCCAGTTTTTCGCCTGACGCGCCGCCACGCGCCGATTCGCCAGTTCCCCCACCCTCGAATCGATCGCCGCGGCCGGCTTGTGTAGCACGCCCAGCACGGTGTCGCATTCGTCCAGCACGGCCAGGATGCCGCGCGCTTGAGCCGGGGCCAGGGTTCCCGCATCGGCCGCCTTGTTGCCTTCCAGAACCAGGTCAAACAGGGCGCTCAAGGCCGGCGCGATGGACAGGTCATCCTCGAGGTTGGCGAAAAACGTTTGTCTGGATTCAGCGGCAAACTCGGGGAGGATTGGCGCATCCGCCTGACCGGCAGACCGCTCCATGCGGTCGCGAAACTCGTCCAGGCGGGACAGGGAAGCCCGGGCGGCATCCAGGGCGTCGAAGCAGAAATTGAGTTGCTGTCGATAGTGCGCGGAGAGGAGCACATACCGGATTTCACGGCCCGTGTAGCCCTTGGCGAGAATATCCCGAAGCGTGAAGAAGTTGCCCAGCGACTTGGACATCTTTTTCCCTTCCACCACCAGGTGGGCGCAATGGAGCCAATACCGCGCGAACGGCTTTCCCGTGGCGGCTTCGCTCTGGGCCATCTCATCCTCATGATGGGGAAACGCGTTGTCGATTCCCCCCGTGTGGATGTCGAAAGACTCCCCGAGCAACTTCATGCTCATGGCCGAGCATTCGATGTGCCAGCCGGGCCGGCCCCGGCCCCACGGCGACTCCCAGGCCACGTCGCCATCTTTTTCGTCCCACGCTTTCCACAGCGCGAAATCGGCCAGATTTTCCTTTTCGTATTCGTCGTGCGCCACCCGGGCGCCGGCTTTCAAGCCCGATTTGTCCAAATGCGCCAGTTTTCCGTAGGCGGGATATTTCGCGATGCTGAAATAGACCGACTTATCCTCGGACTGGTAGGCGATCCCCTTCTCCATCAGCGTCCGGATCAGGGCGATCATCTCGGGGATATAATCCGTGGCGGCCGGATAATGTTCGGCCTTTTCGATGCCGAGGATCTCGAGATCCTTGAAAAAAGCGTCCTTGTAGGTCTGTGTATAGTCCTTGAGCGATACGCCGGCTTCGCGTGCGCCGCGGATGGTTTTATCGTCCACATCCGTCAGGTTCATCACCTGAGTCACCGCGAAACCGGCGTGTTTCAGGACCCGACGGAGCAGATCCTCGAACACATAGGCGCGGAAATTACCCACATGCGCGTAGTTGTAAACCGTGGGTCCGCAGGTATAAAGAGAGACCCGGCCTGGAACCAATGGGGTGAACGGCTCCGCTAGCCGGGTCAGGGTATTGAACACTCTCATCATCGGTCAGGGAATGGCGGCATCCTTCGCGGCGCCCCAGACATCGCCCGTTTTACCGGCGCTACCCTTTTCGACCCACTGCCCCTGCATGGACCGGAACGCCATGACGTAGGTCTCGGTGCCTTCGACAATA
>CAZSUH010000092.1:0-12281 GCA_964609905.1 uncultured Verrucomicrobiota bacterium | reverse complement strand
CGGTTGGTCATCCGATGCATGTCGGGCTCGGCGCCGAACGCGTTCAGGTCGAATGCCGGCCGGCTGGCCAGGGCCAGTATTTCGCCGGTCCGGCAACGCTGGACAACGGCCCAGGCCGATTTGGCCGCATGCTGGGCCATGGCCTCATCCAGGGCGCACTCGGTGAAATACTGGATATTCTGGTCGAGGGTCAGGTAGACGTCCGAGCCCCGCCGGGCCTGTTTTTCCTCCATGCGACGGGTGTAAATCTCGTGTTTGCGGCCGTCCCGAACTCCTTTCACCACGCCGGGCTCGCCCCGGAGAAACCGGTCCTGGGTCAGTTCCACGCCCAGGTTTCCATAGCCCTCGTGGTTGACGAACCCGACCACGTGGCACGCCTGGGCGTTCTGGGGATAGCTGCGCAAATTGGACTCCTGCAGAAAGACGCCCCGAATGTGATTATTCGTGATCTGCACCCAGAGCCGCTCGCTGATGTCGCGCCGGACAAACCGCTGGACGTAGGCGAACCGCTTGTCCGAAAAACGGAGCTTGTGGCGCACGTCGGCCGGCGGCATCTTCAGGTAGGCGGAGAGGATGGACACCGCCATATCCAGGTTGGACTCGGCGTTCAGCACCTTGGGATCCGCGCAAACGTCATGCACGCCCAGGCTGATGGCCAGAATGTTGGGCTTCCGCCCGCCATCCAGAATGCGCCCGCGCAAGGCGATCAGCGGCTTGGTGAAGAGGCTCGCGGTCTGAGCTTTTTGAATCCGGACCTCATTGGGCCCGGCATGCAGGTACACCAGCCGGGCCGCGATTCCCGCAAACGCCAGAACGAGCAGGATTTCGACGATCCACAACCGTTTTGTACCTCTCGAATCATTCATTCATTGAGCGCAACCCGCTCCAACTCGGCAAAGCGGATGGCGTCCCGCATATCCACGAGTGCCAGATCGCTAGCCCGGGAATCGTAAATCCGCACCACCTGGCCGCGGCGCGGCCAGTTCAGCTTGAGCCCGTGCCGGGTCAGCGCATCCTCGATCATCCGGGGAGTCATCAGGCCCGCCCACTTGGACTCCTCGTTATCCAAACGCCGCTGATTGATTTCGCACGCGCTTTCGAGCTTCTTGATCTCCGAGCCAAGCTGCTCGCACCGAGCCTTGATGCCCAGGTACCCCATGCCGATCCCGATCACCGCCAGCATGGTCAGGAGAACCCGGGGCGGCACGATCGGTTCGCTCGCCGTATTCTTTTTTCGATTCATTCTGGACATGGCGTATTCTCCCGCATGCGTTCGACTGCTCGTAATTTAGCGGACCGGGCCCGCGGATTTCGTTCCTGCTCGTCTTCCGATGCCGTCACCGGCTTGCGGCTCACCCAGCGGACCGCCGGCGCTTCGCCCGTCCATCGCCGGCCGCCGGCCTGAAGGTTTTCCCAGCGCCCGACATGCTCCTGGAAACAACGCTTCACCAGCCGGTCTTCCAGGCTGTGGAAGGCGATCACCGCCAACCGTCCGCCCGGCTTCAGCAGCCGGACCGCCGCCTCCACGCCCTCCGCCACGGCTCCGAGTTCGTCGTTTACCGCGATCCGGAGCGCCTGAAACGCCTGCGTGGCCGGGTGGATGCGGCCCCGCCGGCCTCCCTTGATCCGCGCCACCCAGTCGGCGAATGCCTGCGTGCCCGCAAACGGCGCCGCGCGCCGGTCTTGCACCGCGGCCCGCGCCAGCCGTCTGGCATCCGGGTCTTCCCCGTATTGCCAGAACAGGTCCGCCAGCTCCCGCTCCTCCAGCGTGTTCAACAGATCCGCCGCCGTTCGCCCCTGCGTGCGATCCATCCGCATATCCAGCGGCCCGTCCGCCATGAAGCTGAACCCCCGATCCGGCGTGTCCAACTGATCCGACGAGATGCCCAGGTCGAGCACGATCCCGTCAAATGCCGTCACTCCAAATCGGGCGGCCACCGCCGCCATCTCCCTGAAATTACCTTGAACCCGTTCGACGGATGTCCCGGGAACCGTCAGCCGCTCCCGCGCCCTTTCCAGGGCGTCGGCATCGCGATCCATGCCGATCAACCGTCCGCCGGACGCCGCCGCTTCGAGAATCGCCCGGGCATGCCCGCCACCGCCCAGTGTGCCGTCGAGGTAAATGCCGCCTGGCCGCACGGCCAGGGCCTCCACGGTTTCACGCAACAGAACGGCTTGATGCACACTCGATCCCATGTTTCCCGCCGGTTGCCGAGCCCCCCCGCCGCCAGACGCCCCGCCAGCGGAATAGCCCCAATTCGTCCCGAACCCCGCGCATATGCCGGCTGTCCGTTTGCGGCAGGCGAAGCCGGTCCGCCGCTTCGCCCCGCGTCAGGGCGCCACTCGCTTGCAACAAGAGTCCGAATCCGATGCCGTCCCGCATCATGTCGAAAGTCCTTTCCATTCCGTCCAACCGGCTTAGAAGCCCAGCAACTTCGCCGCCTGGCTGAGCGTGATCGTGCTTTCCTTCTCCTGCCGGTAAAGCCGACGCTGTTCCGGCTGCCACAGCTCGAACCGATCCTTGGCGCCCACCATGTAAATCGAGTCCGACAACCCCCCTTTTTCGAGCAGGTGATCGGGGATGCGAATGCGTCCCTGCGAATCCCACGGCAACTCGGCGGAGTTTTCGCCCATGGTCCGGGTAAAAACGCGGTAGTTCGGGTCCGATACCAGAGCCCGGTTCACGGATTCCAAACGGGCCGCCATGATCCGCATGGGAAAGACGTAGAGGCACGGTTCGCCGTCAAAACCCGGCATCACGAACACCCGCTCCGGCCGCCCCACGGAAAGGCGCCAGTCCACGGGGATGGTCAGTCGCTTCTTGGGGTCCAGCGAATGCGTCACCACCCCGGAAAAAACAGGGGAAAGCTGGGACGCTTCACCGCCGGCCTGGACCGAGACTTCCACGGCAGAACCCTTTGACACCGATCACCACCTTAGTGACCTGGCCCATAATATGACTGACCTAGCCCCCACCGTCAACGATTTTTTAAGTTTTTCGATACTCGGACAGGGAATCGGGTGGTTTTGGCCAGTGAATCAAAACAAAAAAAAGGAGCCAGAATTCTTCATTCTGACTCCTGCCGCCTTTTTGCTGCCCTGCTGCGCCTACCCCTTGAACCCTGTTCCCTTCCCGTTCTTCCCCTACTTCACCACCGCGCCATCGGGCAGTTCGCCGTCGACGGTGACCAGTTTCAACACCCCGCCCAGGGAGGCCGCCAGCAGCATCCCCTGGGATTCGACACCCCGCACGATGGCCGGCTTCAAATTCGCCACCACCACGATGGTTCGGCCCGGCAACTCCTCGGGCGTGTAGTGCTGGGCAATGCCAGCCACGATCTGACGCTCCTCGGCGCCGATCCGGATCTTCAGCTTCAACAGCTTATCCGCCTTCTCCACCTTGGACGCTTCCAAAATCCGGGCGGTCCGCAACTGGATCTTGGCAAAATCGGCATACTCGATCAGGGCCACGCCCTCCGGAGCCGGACCCGGCGCGGCGGCGGCCGGAGCGGATACGGGAACAGCCGGGGCCGGCGCCTTCAACGCGGCCGGATCCACGCGCGGGAACAGGCTGCGCATGGCGCCGACCTTCGTCCCCGGCTTGGTCGCGCCCCATTTTAGAAGTTGTTCCGAAACGGGCTCCACGTCCGTCACGCCCAGCACCTCGCGCAACTCCTTCATCTTGCCGGGCATGATCGGATAGAGCAGCCCGCTGACGATGCGCAGCATGTCGCCGAGCCCGTAAAGCACGGTGCCCAGCGCGGCCGTGTCGCCTTTCTTGGCCAGGCTCCACGGCTGCGACACCTCGATGTACCGGTTGCCTTCCCGGAGCGCGGCGGCAATGGCGCCCAGCCCCGCGTCGATGCGCATGGCGGAAAGCCCCTCGCGCATGGCCGCGATCGCGGCCAGCGCCTTTTCCTTGAGCGCCAGGGCGTCCGGTCCTTCCGTGCCCGGCGCCGGAATCGCGCCGGCGCAATAGGAGGTCACCATCTTGACCCAGCGGCTGAGCAGGTTGCCCAGGTCGTTGGCCAGGTCCGTGTTGATGCGGCGGACAAAGGCCTCCTCGGTGAAACTCGCGTCCTGCCCGAGCACCATCTCGGCCATCAGGAAATAGCGGAAGGCGTCCACGCCATACTTGTCCGCCATCTCCATCGGGTTGATGACGTTGCCCTCGGTCTTGCTCATCTTGGCCTCACCCACCAGCCACCAGCCGTGCGCGAACACGGTTTCCGGCAGGGGCAGGTTCATGGCCCTGAGCATGGTGGGCCAATAGACGGTATGCGTGGTCAGGATGTCCTTGCCGATCAGGTGGCAGGAGGCCGGCCACCAGCGGGCGAACTGGGCGGGATCACGCCGGTACCCGATGGCGCTGATATAATTGACCAGCGCATCGAACCAGACATAGCAGACGAAATTCTTGTCGAACGGCAGTTCGATGCCCCAGGCGAGGCGGTTTTTGGGCCGGGAGATGCAGAGATCCTGGAGCGTTTTCCGCAAAAACCCGAGCGTCTCGTTGCGCCGGAAATCGGGCTGGATGAACGCGGGATGCTCCTCGATATACCGCACGAGCCACTCCTGGTACTTGCTCATGCGGAAAAAGTAGTTGGCCTCCCGCACCTTCTCGACCGGCCGTGTGCAGTCCGGGCAGACGCCGTCGGTCAGGTCCTTTTCCATGAAAAACCGCTCGCAGGGCACGCAGTACCAGCCGTCGTATTCGGAGCGGTAGATTTCGCCGCGGTCGTACAGGTCCTGGAGAATCTCCTGCACCACCCGCGCGTGGCGGGGTTCGGTGGTGCGGATGAAATCGTCGTTCGTGATCTCCAGTTTCCGCCAGAGTTCCTGAAACCGGACAACCGTGGAATCGGCCTGCTGCTGGGCCGTCATACCGGCCTTTTCGGCCGCGCGCTGGACCTTCTGCCCGTGCTCGTCCGTGCCGGTCAGGAAATGGGTGGGCACGCCGAACAGGCGGTGGTAGCGGGCCAGCACATCGGCCAGCACGGTCGTGTAGGCATGCCCGATATGAGGCTTGTCGTTGACGTAATAGATCGGCGTGGTGACGTAAAACCTGGAAGCATTCATGGTATTGGCCTTTATATCAGCGACACCGGATCCACGTCCAGCACATACGCCACATCCGGGGGCCAGCGCGTTTCCTGCAACAGGCGGCGCAACGGGCCGGTGATGGGCTGGATGGCCGGGCCCCGGAAGAGAACCTGGTGGCGATACTGTCCCTTGGCCCGGGCCAGCGGCGCGGGGGACGGTCCGCACACGGTGACCGACTCGGGCAGACTCGCGCGCATGGCGTCCGCCACGGTCCCGGCGCTGAAGGCCACCCGCTCGTCGGAGGGGCCGCGGAAGGTGACGCACACCATGCGCCCGAACGGCGGATAGCCCAGCTCGCGCCGGGTTTCGGCCTCCTGGTCGAAAAACGTGGCGTAATCCAGGCGGCGCACGGCCTGGATGGTGGGATGGAACGGCGTGAAGGTCTGGATGACCACCTCGCCGGTCAACTCCCCCCGCCCCGCGCGGCCCGCCACCTGCGTGAGCAGTTGAAAGGTGCGCTCGCCGGCGCGGAAGTCGGGGGCGTGCAGGCTCAGGTCCGCGAACACCACGCCGATCAGGGTCACGTTGGGAATGTCCAGCCCCTTGGCGATCATCTGCGTGCCGATCAGGATGTCCACCTTGCCGCTCTTGAACTCCCCGAGAATCTCCCAGTGCGAATTTTTGGCGGTCGTGGTGTCGGCGTCCATCCGCTTCACACGGGCCTTGGGCAACAGCTTGCCGACCACCGATTCGAGCCGCTGGGTGCCGAGTCCCGCGTATTTGAAAGCCGGGTCCTTGCACGCGGGGCACGCCGGCGGCACGGGCTTGACCGCGCCGCAGATGTGGCATTTGAGACGCTCCTCCGCACGGTGATAGGTGTAGGCCACGCTGCACCAGTCGCACATCGCGACGTACCCGCATTGGGGACAGATCAACGACGTGGCATACCCCCGGCGGTTGAGAAAGAGAATGGTCTGCTCCCCCCGCTCCAGCCGCTGGCGCATGAGATCGGCCAGCTCGCGGGAAAAAACGCCGGGCCCGCGCCCCCCCCTGGCCTCCACGCGCATATCCACCACGCGGATCGCCGGCATGCGCCGATTGTCCACCCGGACCGGCAGGACGGCCAGCGCGTACTTCGCCTTCGTCACGTTGTGAAACGACTCGAACGCCGGCGTCGCGGAGCCCAGCACCACGGCGCACCCCTCCAGCTTGCCGCGCATGACGGCCACGTCCCGGGCGTGGTAGCGGGGCGCCTCCTCCTGTTTGTAGGTCGGCTCGTGTTCCTCGTCCACCACGATCAGGCCCGGGTTCGCCACCGGCGCGAACACGGCGCTGCGGGCGCCCACCACGATGCGCGCCGCGCCCGCGTGGATGCGGTGCCACTCGTCATGCCGCTCCCCCTCCGACAACGAACTGTGCAAGACGGCCACGGTTTCGCCGAACCGTCCCTTGAACCGCTCCACCGTCTGGGGCGTGAGCGCAATCTCGGGAACCAGCACGATGGCGCCCTTCCCGGCATCGAGGGTGTGGGCGATGGCCTGCAGGTAGACCTCCGTCTTGCCGCTCCCGGTCACGCCGTGCAGCAGCACGACCGGCGGGGTCAGCCGGTCGATGGAGCCCGTGATCAGTTCGAGGGCCTTCGCCTGCTGGTCCATCAAGGGTTGGGGCAGGGTCCTCAAAAACGTGCGGTTGGCCATCGGATCGCGGGCCACGGTCTCGTCGCGTATCGTGACCAGCCCCTTGGCCTTCAAGGCGATGACAGCCGAGGCGGGGATGCCGAACCGCTCCAGAAAATCGCGCTGAAAAACTCCCGGTTCCCGGTCCAACACATCCAGCGCCTCGGCCTGCTGGGGGGCGCGCCGGCGGAGCGCCTCGCGGTCCGCCGCCCGGACGGCCTCGGCAACCGGTTCCACGAACCGGTTGCGTTTGAACGACTCGCCGCCCCGGCGCACCACGCCCGGCAGGAGTGCCCGCACCGCCAGTTCGAACGGCGCGCAGTAGTAGGCCGCCACCCAGCGGGCCAGGTCGATCAGGGTTTTGGACAACAGCGGTTTGCCGCCAACCAGGGCGGCGATCGGCTTCACGCCCGTGGCAATGCGCGCCGAGTCGGCCAGTCCGACCACGAACCCTTCCGCCTCGCGCTTGCCGAACGGCACGCGCACCTTGGAACCCAAGACCACCTGTCCCTGAAGGTCCGCCGGAATCGCGTAATCGAATTCGCGGTCCGCGGCGATATCGACAATCACTCTGGCAATGGCATTGGGCATAAGCAAAAAGGCCCCCGCCCCTGGGGGCGAAGGCCTTGTTCAGTCAGAATCTTTCCCCAACTAAATATCTTGAGGCGTTCCGTTTGTCATTTGTTGAGCGATCACTTCCTGCACATCCTTGAGCGTATTCGTGTCGCCAAAATTAAACTCGAACGAATGGCCGTCCATATACGTGGCGATGGCGAAATCTCCATGGTTCTGTTCCGATTTGTCGATCAGAACCAACACTTGGGAAGTGTCCCCGACGCCTTCATTTCGCAACCCTTTATGGTACTTATACGAATTATTAGCTGCCGTCAAATTCTGAACGATTTTTTCTTCTGTCACCAGATTTTTGCTCAATGACGAGGGACAGACGAAAGTCTTCCCGCTATTGGGCCCAATTTCCTTGTAGATGTCTTTCAGTGAATCGGGCCACGGGGAAAAGCTTTCAATCCGCGCGTCCGCGTACATCGTGCATGCAAGATAGATCTGCTTCTGGTTGTTTTTGCATTGCACGCGCCGCCCGCGTTCCCGAGCCTGGGCAATGGCCGGCAACAGCAACCCGGCTAGAATACCGATGATCGCGATCACCACCAGCAACTCGATCAAAGTGAAGCCGAAACGATAGACCCAACTCTTCTTCATGATTCCTCCTGCCCGCTTGGTTTAGAAAACAACCTGGTTGGCCATAAAACGAATCCGACTATAGGCCGATCCCGAACAAGCGTCAACTGCATTTTTCTTTTTTTCTTCCGCGCGCATCGATCGCTTCACACGATCAACATGCAATCCCCGTAACTGAAAAACCGGTATCGCTCCCGCACCGCTTCGGCATACGCGCGCAACACGGTTTCCCGCCCCGCCAGCGTGGCGATCATGACCAGCAGCGTCGAACGCGGGAGGTGAAAATTGGTCAGCAGCGCGTCCACCGCCCTGAACCGGTGCGGGGGCCGGATGAACAGCCGGGTCCTCCCCGATCCGGCCCGGAGCGCGCCCTGGTCGTCGGTTGCCGTTTCCAGAACCCGCGCGCTGGTCGTCCCCACGGCCACCCAGCGCCCCCCCGCCGCGCGGAGGCCGTTCAACCGCGCGGCCGTCCCGGCGCTCACCTCGTACCGCTCCTCGTGCATCACGTGGCCGTCCAGTTCGTCGGAGGCGATCGGCTTGAAGGTGCCCATCCCCACATGCAACGTGACGGCTTCGACAGACACGCCCCGCGCCGCGACGGCATCCAGCAACACGCGGGAAAAATGGAGCCCGGCGGTCGGCGCGGCGATCGAGCCGGGCCGGCGGGCATACACGGTCTGGTACCGATCCCGGTCCTGGGCCCGGACGGCCGTCCCTTCCTCGGGAACACCCTTGGGCCGGTGAATGTAAGGAGGGAGCGGAGGCAGCCCCTCCTCCTCCAGCGCCTGAAGCAACGGCCCCTCGCAGGCCAGCCGGAGGCGGAACCGTCCCTCCGGTTCGCGCGACAGGAGCTCGCCGCGGATTCGGTCGTTCCCGATTTCAAAACACTGTCCCGGCCGGGCGCGGCCGGCCGCCTTGTAGAGCGCCAGCCACACGCCGGGCGACTCCTCCTCCAGCAACAACACCTCCACCCGGCCGCCCGACTCCTTCTTCCGGCCGAAAAGCCGGGCGGGGATGACCCGCGTGTCGTTCAGCACCAGCGCATCGCCGGGATTCAGATAGTCCGGAAAATCCCGCACGGTGCGGTGGCTCAGTTGCCCGCTCCGCCGATCCAGAACCAGCATGCGCGCCGCCTCCCGCTCGGGCGCGGGGGTCTGGGCAATCAACTCCGGCGGCAGGTCATATTCGAAATCGGAAGTTTTCATCGGGCCGGCGTCCCGGAGCCTTCCAGGAAAAACCGGATCGCGCCCTCCACGGGTTCGCGCTCCACCTGCGTGTCGTGGCACGGCCCCCGGGGCCGGGTGTTGCAGACCGCCAGCACCGGCTTGGGAAAAGAGGCGGAAATCCCCTCCGCCAGCTCCTTTTCACACGCCACGGCCACCACGGCCGCGACGGCCGGGTCCTTCACCGCCTCCACCGCCTGCCGGCCGCCCGACGCAATCACGCACCGGATGCCGTAGCGGTTCCGCAAATCCAGGAGATCCTTGACCGGGCACCGGCCGCAAGCCTTGCACTGGTCCACGCCGCCGCTCAGGTTCTGCCCGCACACGCCCGCCTGCAGGCAACGGGCGGCCAGCAACAGCAACCGCCCCGGCGGCACCCGGACTCCGCGCCAACGGGTCAACCGGTTGTTGAACCGGATCAGGACCATTTGCAGCATTGTGCTTGGACTGAGCATATGTCTCCTGTAGAGTGAAGCAGTCTACAAGGCGCGCGCCACGGGGTCAAGCTGGAGCGACCCGCTCGCGGGCCGGCACCAGGAGTCGCCATGTCACAATCCGCGAATTCGAAACACGTCGTGGTGGCGGGCGTGGGCCCTTACGTCTTCGACACCGGTCCCACGTTCCTCCTGCTCAAGGCGATCCTGGAGGAGGTGTTCCGCGAAGCCGGTTTCAAAAACCTGCTCTCGCGGGCGCACGGCGTGCCGTTCGTGTCCGCCAACCTGGAGGTCTGATCCCGTGTCTTCCCGTACCGTCATCCTGGCCAGTCCGCGCGGTTTCTGTGCCGGGGTTCGGCACGCCGTCGAACTCGCCGAAGCCGTGCTGCGCCGGCGCCCGCATCCCCTGTATGGACTGAAGGAACTCGTGCATAACCGGCAGGTGGTGGACGAACTCCGCCGCAACGGGCTTCGCTTCGTGGGTGACATCAACGACGTGCCCCGCGGGCAGATCGTCCTGTTCAGCGCCCATGGCGTGCCGCCGGCCGTGCGGGAGCGGGCGGCCGCCCTCGGTCTGGAGGTGATCGACGCCACCTGCCCCTTCGTCATGAAGGTTCACCAGGAAGTGCGCCGCTTCGCCCAGCAAGGCTACACCATCGCCCTGATCGGACACCGGCGCCACGACGAGGTCATCGGCGTCGCCGGCGAAGCGCCCGACCGGGTGGTGGTCATCGAAAACGAGCGGGAGGCGGCCGCCTTCATCCCGGCCGATCCGGAACGCGTGGCGGTGGTGACCCAGACCACCTTGAGTGCGGAAGAGACGGATCGCGTCCTGCTGGCGCTGCGCCGGTGCTTCCCGAGCCTCCAGACATCCCCCCAAAAGGACATCTGCTACGCCACCACGAACCGCCAGGAGGCGGTCAAGCGGCTGGCGGAACGGGTCGGCCTCATCCTCGTGCTGGGCGCCGAAAACAGCTCCAACTCCAGACGCCTGGTCGAGGTGGCCACGGCTCAGGGGGCCGTGGCCCGTCTGGTCAACCAGAAAGAAGCGCTGGCGAAAATCGACCTGCGCGAGCAGGCGGTCATCGGCCTTACGGCCGGCGCCTCCACCCCGGAACCGTTCATCCGGGAGATTCTTGGCCTCCTTCGGGCACAGGGCTTCGACCGGATCACGGAACTGGAGGCCGTGAGCGAAACCATCCGCTTCCCCCTGCCGCCGGAACTCCGCCCGGAAACGGCATGAATCCGTCCCATGTGTTTTTACGCCCGCCACCGCTTTTCGCTGGACTTTCAGACCGAATTCCGGAATAGTGGTAGTTTGTGGCGGGACCAGAGGGTCCGGCAGGACAACAAGGAGTGAATCGTATGGCTAAGATCGATTTTGGCGGAGTGGTTGAGACGGTCGTGACCCGGAAGGAATTCTCCCTGAGCAAGGCCCGCCAGGTGCTGAAAAAGGAAGTCGTGGCGGTCATCGGGTACGGCGTCCAGGGGCCGGCCCAGTCGCTGAATATGCGTGAAAACGGCATTCCCGTCATCGTCGGCCAGGCCAAGTCCTTCCCCAAGGACTGGGACCGCGCCGTGAAGGACGGCTGGGTGCCCGGCAAGACGCTGTTTGACATCGAGGAAGCCGCCGAACGGGGCACCATCATCCAGATGCTCGTGGCGGATGGCGCCATGAAATCGGTCTGGCCGCGCGTGAAACCCTACGTGACCGCCGGCAAGGCGCTCTATTTCTCGCACGGGTTCGGCTGGGTGTACCGGAAGTTGACCACCGTGTCCGCGCCCAAGGACGTGGACGTGATCATGGTCGCCCCCAAGGGATCGGGCACCTCCGTGCGCCGCAACTTCCTGGCCGGCGTGGGCATCAACTCCAGTTTCGCCGTGGCCCAGGACGCCACCGGCCGAGCCGAAGAACGCTGCAAGGCGATCGGGCTCGCCATCGGGTCCGGCTACCTCTTCCCCACCACGTTCGAACATGAAGTCACCAGCGACCTCGTGGGCGAACGGGGCGTGCTGATGGGCGCCCTCGCGGGCATCATGGAGGCCCAGTACGACGTGCTGCGCGCCAATGGCCACTCGCCCAGCGAAGCCTTCAATGAGACCGTCGAGGAATTGACCCAGAGCCTGATCCGCCTGGTCGACGAAAACGGCATGGACTGGATGTACGCCAACTGCTCGGCCACGGCCCAGCGCGGCGCGCTGGACTGGAAGCCGAAGTTCAAGAAGGCGACGCTGCCGGTGTTCAAGGACCTGTACAAGGCCGTCAAGAGCCAGGCCGAAGCCAAACGCGTGATGAAGGCCTGCGGCGGCAAGAACTACAAGGACCTTCTCGAGAAGGAACTCGCCGTCATGCGCAACTCCGAGATGTGGCGCGCCGGCCAGGCCTGCCGCGACCTGCGGCCGCACGAGAAGGCGCACGCCAACGCCGCCAAGGCGGCCGGCGTCAAGGGTCGCGGCAAGAACTAGACGGCCGACCCTTTCCTGAACTGGCCGAACGAACGCCGCCGCATTCACATGCGGCGGCGTTTTTCCTTCCCCGGTTCGTGCGTTCGCGGATTTTCGCTCCGCCGCTCTGACGTCGTGCGCTTCATTTGACTTTCATTCCCCCAGTCCCTATAGTGAACAACCGGATAATTGAGGAAGGGTGGCTGAGTGGTCTAAAGCATCGGTCTTGAAAACCGACGCGCCGCAAGGCGCCGTGGGTTCGA
>CAZSUH010000091.1:9191-12316 GCA_964609905.1 uncultured Verrucomicrobiota bacterium | reverse complement strand
GGCGCATCGTCGTCGCCGAACGACTTGATGCCGCAGGGAACCGCGCCGGTGAACTGACCGGAGAACCCGACATATAGCGGGTGCCCATTGTATCCCTCCCCATACACGCAGGAGCTCGAAAATGGATTGAACCCCAGAATCCACTCGAGCTGGCGCACGGCCATCTCCCGCAGATCGTCCTCGCCGAGCCAACGGGCCGCTTCCACCGCGATCTTCGCGCGGGACAGCGGGGGGAGGAAATACCCCATCAAGCGCTGGGGCGCGGGCATCCGGCGAAGGTAATGCCGGTCATCCATCCGGATGCCGTTTTTCAACTGCGCCTGCCACCGTGCGTTCTGCGCCTCGAATTGTTCGTCCGTCATATTTTCCGGCCGGTGATCCCGGATCTCGTGGATGTCAAAGATGTAGGCCGGCAGCACGCCGTAAGGCGCGTTCACTTTCGCGATCGCCCGCAGGTACCCGCCATACCGCTGGACCGCCGACTTGCACTCCGCCCGCAGCGCGTCGTTCTTCGTCCGCTGGGCAAAGCGCGTCAGGCCAAGACCCACCGTGTGTTCATGCTCGTCAGGGTAAGCCAGCGGCCGGCCGCTCGTCTCGTCCTTGTTGAAATAGCCGCTGAGCTGAAACGCTTCGCCCACCGGGGCCGTCTGCTGGCACGCCAGCAGGCGCGCCGCAACGGGTTCCACCCGGCGCAGGTAGTCGCCGTCGCCCGTCGCGTCCGCCAGCGCCGAGGCCGCCAGCAGCACCGCGCCGTAGTACTCGGCTGGACAACCGCTAGTCATGACCGGCCCCTGCGGATTCATGCCGAAGTCGAAATCCCGGACCGCCGAGCGCAGGCACCAGTCCGAAAAATACGGATCCTCGGACCGGAACGCGATGGCCCCTTTCGCCTCCGCTGCGGCCGCCATCAGATTCGCGAACGCTCGTTGTCCCGCATCGCGGAACACATCGTCCGGCGCGCCCTCGATATTGCGGGTCCAGATGCCCAACTGCGTCCAACACGGCCGGTAGCCGTCGCCGAACGCCGTGCGGAGCAGCCACTGCAGCCCCCAGCGCGCCTCGGCCAGCAGCCGGTCCGCCAGTTCCGGTTCCCGGGCACGGATGGCCGCCGCGCTCTCCAACGTCGCGAGCGTGACTTCCGAGGAATTCACCGTGCTCTGCGAGAGATCGCCCGCGTCGTGCCAGCCGCCGGCAATGCTGATCCGGCGGCCGTCGGGGTGGCGCGAGAAGACGTTCAGGTGGCATATCTCATGCACCCCGTCCACCGCCGTCCCGCACCGTTCCTGGGCAAAGTAGTTCAGCACCTTGGCGAAAACGGAATCGAACGGATGCGCATCGATCCGAAAGGGGTCCGTCGCCGCGTTGCCGATCCGCAGCCGGAACACGCCTTCTTTCTTCAAGGAGGTGAAATCCGCGACCGTGAATGTCCCGATCGGATCCGTCACCTCTTTCGAACGCCCCTCGTAAACCGTCGCGCCGGTTGCCGCATCCTCGATGCGGAACGACGCCGCCTTCACCTGGGTCACCGCGTATTTCGCGCCATGGGTGAAATAGCCGCTGTGCGAATACGCAATCCGGTCGTCCGTATTCCAGCCGCGACAGGTATCGGCTTCCACCGCCTCCAGGGCCACCTCGCCCAGGTAAAAGCGCATGTTCTCGTCCGCCATGCCTTCCGGCGCGCCGCTCTGCACACAGTAGATCGCGATATCCGCCATCGCGTCGCGGTGGAAGTGGGGTATTTCATGCACAATCCGGGTCCACTCGCCGGGCCGGACGGTCTTCGTGTGAAACCCCTCCCCGGTGTCGTTGCGGGCGGCGCCGCCATTCCGCGGCGTCACGTGGATATAGGCATAGCGCAAGCCGGTACATTCCACCCGCGCCCAGACGCTGATGCGGTTGTAGGCGCGGCCGTCCAGGCCATTCAATTTCAGGCAAAGCCCCGACCACCCGATGTTTCCATCCGCCGGAACGGGAGCGGCCGGATATTCCATCCGAATGACCGGGCGGCCGTCGCATTCGCCCAGCTCCATCGACCCGCGGCTGTAATTTTCAACGTGGTCCAGCGTGCGGCCGTCATTCAGGACCAGCCGGGCGGACACCGGTTTCGCCAGCCAACGCCGCGAGGCGTCGCAGTCCGCGGACGGCGGAACGGCCTTTCCGGCATACAGGGTTTTGCGGAGCAGGTTGCGGAATTGTTCGTTCATGGCAATTGACTCCGTTACGGCGCGGCGTTCGCGACCTGGACACTGCACAGATGAGAACCGTTGGAAAAGTAGATCCGATCGCCGAGGATGTCGCCGCCGGCAAAGATGTTCTCCGGCACCTCGGCCACTTTCGTGAGGCGGAACGAGACGGGATCGATCTCGGCCACGCACCGCTTGAACAGGAGAAACGTCCGGCCGTCCGCGGCCTGCACAATCTTGCGCTGGCCCTGCTGATAACAAAACAGGCCGAAGCCGCCTTCGGGGTCCTCCTGGTGCACCACCTCCCGCGTTTCCGGGTCAAAGACAAAGAAGCGCTTCGGCTCTTCCAGGCGTTGGGGGTCGAAGACCAGGAACGACGCCAGGCCGTAAACCAGTCCGCGCGGCCCGGGGCAGAGTTGCGAATACTCTTGCGCACCCGGGAACATCGCCTTGTGCCAGACGAGTTTCCTGCCAGGCATATCCCAAATGAACAACTCCGCCTCGTCCGCCTTCTGTTCGCCTCCGGTTCCGGCCCGCGTGGTGGTGCCGCCCAACAAGCGACCGGCCGGCAACTCGGCCAGGCTCATGGGCGACTGCCAGGGAAGCAGGTCCTCGTGTTTGACCAGGATGTGTGTGTCCGTATGACGCTCATAAAAAAGCAGGCCGCCGCCCGTATAGCCATAACCGGGGATCCCACCCATGACCACGGTGTTCGTTCCCCGGTGAAGCACGAGGCAGTGCGGCCGGTCAATATCCGGATGGCATTTGGCCAGGACCCGCGGGTTGCAGCCGCCCTTGTCGGGCTCGGTGTTCACCCAGGGGCTGGCCGGATCCCATTCCTGCAGATAGCCATTGGTATACCCGCCAATGTAACAGCGGTCGCCGGCGTTCAGCACGCAGTTCCACTGCCCCAACGCCTTGTGCCGGGTCCAGGATGAGGTG
>CAZSUH010000091.1:1510-9091 GCA_964609905.1 uncultured Verrucomicrobiota bacterium | reverse complement strand
CTGGCCTTGCCCTTGTAGATTTCGTACCAGCCCGTGCCCGGCCACGCATTGGCGTTGGTCACCCCGTACACTTTTCCGTCAACGCCGCGCAACACGCAGCCGCAAATGCCGGGGACGCGCTCCGCTTCCGTCAACAGCGGATGCGCCTTGCCGGTTCCCGGATCGAACGCCACGATCTGGCTCTTGGCCTCGCCAACCGCGCCGTACACCCACCCGGCATCGTCGACCTCCATATTGCCGTGGTACTGCATGGCCTTCTGGGGATTGATCATGCCATGGTCCTGGAAACGGCCGGTCGCCGGGTCATACGAAACGAGCGTGCTTTCGGGATGGCCAATCGAATAGATCACGCCATCATCGTTCTCGGTCAGGCAGATGGCCCGCACCGAGGGCACTTCGGCGACAAAGGTGAACGCTCCGGCAACGGGATCGAACTCCAGGAAACGGCTGCCAAATTGCGTGTAGAACCTCCCCTTCCTCGACAGCAGGGCGGTCAAGGTGTAGCCGAAGGAGGGGAAGGGTTTGGGAATCTCCCGGCAGGCGCCTGTTTCCGCGTCCACCATGGCCAGCGCGTACGAGCCGCGATGATCGCTGAGCCAAAGGAGGACGCAGGGGCGTCCTTCGCCATCGACGGTCGCTGCCACGGCGGGGGCATGGCTGACCGGCATTCCCACGCCATGGTCGACGAATCCACTCCGATCCTCCGACCGGTTCCGACCCTTTTGCCTTCCTGTCGTTGACCGGGATTTGCCTTTGTCTTTCATTCTCTTGATAGTCCTTCCGACTTACGTCCCTTTATACCCCATCTTTTTCCAGATATTACGGGCGTATTTCAATGCAAAGGGGGACATCTTCTTGTCGCCTTCAATGCTGCAGCATGGCTGGCCCGGCTTGCGGCGCGCGGGATCCGGCGACCAGTCGTCGTTCTCGTAGCGCTTGCGCACGGATTCCTTTGAAAAGTCCGGGACGATTTCGGTGTTCGAGTCGTTCAGGGCGGAACGCCAGGCCAGAATGCCGACCAGGGACATGGCCACGCCGCGATACACGTCCATGAACGGCGGCCTTCCGGTCCGGACGGCCTGGGCAAAGTGATACAACATGTAAAAGTCGCCGCCATCGTGCCCGCTGCGGCTGGCAAGGTCCCCCATGACCGGGAACTCCGGGGTATAGGTCATGTTTTTCGGATGCACGACCGGTTCATGAAACTGTTCGCGGATGAGCGTGACGCTTCCCCCGCTGCCGCCCAGGTACCCGCGGGCGGCGTGAATCCGGGTCGGCCCGCTGTGACCGCGCAACCCGTACTGCAGGAGCTTGACCACGGCGCCATTGTCCATGCGAAGCGCAATCATCGAGGCGGCATCCTGTTTCCGGGGGCGGCGCTGCGCCTCGGGCGCGTCCATGGCCGTGGGGACGACAAACGCGTTGACCTTTTTCGGGAAGGTGTCCGTGATGAACATGATGGGGGAAAGAGCGTGCGTGCAGTAGTAGGTGGCGGGAATCCAGTTGCGCCAGTGGTTGCACCCGACGCTGAGCGAGTTGCCCACGTCGGCGTCCACCGGGTGAATGTATTCGGCTTCGCCGTACATGAACGTTCCGAATTCGCCCGTCTTGAATAGGCGTCGCATTTCCTGGTGCGGGGCGCTGTAGGCAAAGTTTTCGGAGAACATGTAGGTGCGCCGCGTCTGCTCGACCGTCCGGGTCAGCTCCACGCCCTCGGCCAGGGTGTGGCAGGCCGCGACTTCGCTCATGACGTGCTTGCCGGCTTTCAGCGCCTTGACGGCAAAAGGCGCGTGCTGATGGAAATAGTTCGCCAGGACCACCGCCTCCATGTCGTGCTCCAGGAACTTGTCGAAGTCGGTGTAGCCCTTGACCGCATGCAGCTTCGAGGCGTGCTTGAGCTTGTTCACATTCTGATCGCAGAGCGCGACCAGCTCGAAGCCAGCGGCTTTTGCGCCCGGGCCGGTGAACGCCCCGCCCCGCCCGACACCGAACACGCCGACCTTGATTGGCTTGCCGCCGGGAATCTTCCTTTTCATGCGCAAGAGTCCTATCCAATTATTGTTTTCGTTCGCAACTCAGCACGGAGCATAGTCTACCCCCCCCGAAACGCAACCGAAAAAAGTAAGTTTTTGGGGCTGAACTCAACCGGGCTGGGTGTCGTATGGTTTCTGCAATGTCGCACACCCGCCAGCCGTTTCCACGGTTGTGTCATCCAGGAGGATGCCCCGCCGCGGGGCCAGCCGCCACTACAGCAGGAGTCCGTTTCTTCTTCTGGCAATCGGTGGCAACCGTGGCATCACCGGATCAAGATAAGGGTTGCCTTCTTCAGCCAGTTGACCTCACCGCGGTTGATCACGGCGCCGGGCGCAAGCGTATGCCGATAGTGGTGTACACTCAGAGTGTTGTATCCCAGATCCAGCGATGCATTCGGCGAATCCAAGTAAATGTCACCGATGGTCAAGTCGGTCGTGAGCTGCAACCGGGCGCCGTCCGCCACGTGAAAAGTGAGCCACTCCGCTTCCCCCGGCACATCGTAGCCCGCACCGGGCGGCACCTCCGTATTGCTGGGCCCCCCATAGGTGGACACGTAATTATTGTTGGCCACGGTCACCGTACCGTGTCCGGGGCGGTCGGAGCCGGCCTGACGGTACACCGTCCCCGCGCCGGCGCCGCCCGGATCGCCCCCGGGATGGACGGAGCCGTGCACGCTGCTGAAAGCCGCGACGGGCCCCGTGAACCTGGCAAAGTCGGCGCTTGGATTGGTCAATACCAGGGAAACACGACCGCCGCCGGCACCCGACTGCCACGACGCCCAGTAAGTGAACCTGCCTCCGTTCGCATGGATGTCGCCCGTCCCGGTCAAATCTCCGGCCGTCAGGAAAATGCTGCCCCCGGCCCCGGGATACCGGTCACTGATGTGCCCCCCATCCGCCGCCATCAGACCGTCGTGCCGGATGACCCCTGAAACTGACAGCCGGATGGCGCCTCCTCCTTTCCCATATACATCCGTCCCCAAATTACCGGTTTGGCCGAAGCCGCCGCTGCCGAGATTGGTCGGCGCCGTGATCGACCCATAGCATGGTCCCTTGACGACGATATCATAATCCCCACAATATCCGCGCCCGCCATGACTGGCTCCGCCCCAGTTGTCCGGGGTGCCGAGGGGCGAGCCCGGACCGCACAGGCAGCCATAACCCTTATCTGTCACATCGATGCTGCCACCCGTTTCAACTTCCACGCTGCCGAGGATGGTCAAATCCAACTTGTTCTGCTCGTTGGTCGTGTTGCCCGAGTGGGTCAGTTGGCCGCCCTCCATCACCAGCAGGTTGTTGCTGACCACGCTGGGCGCGTCCAACGCCAGCACGCCATTGCTCAACACCATGATGGTCTCCGCGACCGTTACCGGCGCATGGAACGTGGCGTATGCCGTTCCACTCCCGCCCCCGACGATCAAGTCCACTATCGAAACCGCCCCGGTCGCCACCATGGGGTGCATGTTATCAACCCGCACCCGGGTCCCCGCCACCGGCACTCCCGCCGGCGACCAGTTGGCCGGATTATCGAAACTGCTGTCGCTTGTCCCCAGCCACGACGACCAGGTGGCGTCAAATACCCAGTTGTTATTGTTCCCGCTGTCCTTCGACGCGGCCGCCGCGATCGGCAGGCCCGCCCGGGCGTCGCTGTCCTGCACATCCACGCCCCGCACCGAACGGTACCCCGAGACCGCCAGATTCCACTTGTCGCCGGGCTGCGAACTTCTCAACGCAATGTTCGTCGCCGTGGCCGACCCCAACAGGATCAAGTCGCGCACCGTCACCGTCACCCCCGGCTGGAATGCCAGACGCGGCGCCCCTTCAGCCGCTTCGCATCGCAATTCCCGCGCCTCAAAATCGCTCCCGAATGTCACGGTGCCCGTGTTGTTCAGCACCGCCATTTTGCGGAAGGTCAAACCGCCCAGGTTGACGGTCTGATCGCCGCTACCCGCGAATTGGACTGTGGCGCTGTCCTCTGTGAACGCCCCGCCGATGAAGTTCACATCTTTTCCAAAGACAATGGTGGAATAGGTCGCGGTGACGCTGCCGCCGGCAAAGTCCACGTTCCCACGGAACGTACACAAGGCCGCATCTGTAGCGCACAATGTGCCGCCCGGAAATACCGACGTGCCCGATACCGTCAGCGTCCCGCTCCCCGATGCCATCAGGGAACCGGCCACCACCAGGTCGTTGGTGACCGTCAAGTGCCGCCCGGCCAGACCCAGCGAGGCGCCGGACTGAATCGACAGGCGGTTCACCGTCCGATCGAAATCCAACTCCGGATACCGCGCCAGGCTGCCGGGGATGACAATCACGTCGGTTTCGACGGGAGCCCGATCCAGGTCCCAGTTCTCCCGCGCGGACCAGATGGCGCTCCCGCCGCCCGTCCAGGTAATCGTTTCGCCGGAGGGCACGGTATCGAACACCCAGTTGTGATTGCCGTAGGAGTCCACGCTGTTCAAGGCCAGGATTTCCGCTCCTTCGCTGGCATCGGAATCCTGCACGTCCACGCACTGGACCGAGCCATCCGCCGTCGGATCCACATTCAACTTCCAGTCGATTCCGTCCGTGGTTGAACGCAATCGGACAAGGTATTCTTCCGTTCCTTTCAGCCATAGCCGGCCTCCGGCCGCCACGGCGATGGTCGCATCCGCCTCCACGAGCAGCGTTTTCCCGGCGCTGCTACAACCCAGTCCGTGGAACAACGTCGAGCCGTATAGCGTCGACATCGAATCCGGAGTGCCCGCGAAGGTTACCATCGAGTCTGCCAACCCCGTGAAACTGGCCCCGTTGGACCAGATGCCGCTCACCGTGAGGGTCTGGTTGGTAAGCACCAACCGGCCGTTTTGCCGGATCAACACGTCGGACACCTGCGTGTCGGTTACGCCCGGGCCAATCTCCGTGCCCTCGGTATTCGCATTCACATCATCCACGAACAGGGTGCCATCGTAAAGCCCCTGCCCCGGCAATCGCAGATACAATGTCCCGACGCCGCCGCAGTTGGTGGGAGTTCTGCCCCCGTATACGGTGATCATGTCCGGGGTATATGCCGAGAAGTCCGCGTCCGCATTGGTAACCGCCAGCGCGATTCGCCCGCCGCCGCCCGGATAACCGCCGGTGACGTTCGTGGACGAATTGGCCTGAATCGGCCCGGATCCCAGCAACGCGCCGCAGGTAATAAAGATACTGCCGCCGGCGCCGGCCCGTTTTGTCACCGCCGAGGCGTTGGCGCGAATGCCGCCCTCGTTGCTGATCACTCCCGAAACGGCCAACCGTATCGCGCCGCCGCCCGCGCCGCCGTCCCGTCCGCCACTGCCGATGCTGGCCGGCGCCACCAGCGATCCATAACACGAAAGCCCGCCCACGCCGAGCCCGCCATGACTGGCGCCGCAGTAATTGGCGGAATGCGTGCCAGGCCCGTACGAAGCGGAGTAGCCCCTGCCCGAAACATCCACGCCGCCGCCGTTCTGCACGATCAGATCGCCCTGAAGCGTGAGGTCCATCCTGCGTGTTTCACTGCTCCCGTTCGCGGTATGGGACAGTTTCCCGCCCGGTTCGACCATGATGTCCGTGGTCATGACATGCGGCTGATCGATGCGAAACTCGGCGTTCGAGGGGATGGTCAGCGATGTCGCCGGATTAAACGTCGACCCGGTGCTGCTGATCGTGATAAAGAAATTGGAGAACGCGAACTCGGGGAGCGTGATCAGCGAGCCGCCGGAAACAAAGATGCCGTTGGTCGGCGGGAAGCTCGCCTCGCCCACGATTTCGGTGTTCGTAATAATCAGGGTATCGTCCGCTCCGATGTTCAGGCTGGCGTTGTTGGTGAGAACAATGCGGCGGAATTCATAGGTCACCGCCTCCATGCCGTTGAGATCCGTGTTGTGGGCCTCCGCGTAGCCGCTCCATCCCCCGGCATTATTGACGATGAGTTCGCCTTTGCCCGGAACATCGCCGGCCAGTTCCCGGTAGATCGTACCCGCGCTGCCCGCGGACCAATTTTCCGTGGCTCCGCCGCGCGCGGTGACGGATCCCGTGAAGGTCGAAAAGTCGGCAGCCGGATCGGTCAGCACCAGCGCAATCCGTCCGCCACCGCCGGCCCCATTCCCATATTTTTGCGAGATGCCGCCGCCGATGGCTTGAATCGGGCCGTTTCCAATCAGCCTGCCGGCGGTCAGCCAGATGCTGCCGCCCGACGCCGCGCCCTGGGAACCGCCGTTCCCGTTCGCGACCATGGTGCCGTTCAGGAGGATCGTTCCCGAAACCGTCAGTTGAATGGCGCCGCCCCCCGGACCCGAGGAATAGATCCAATCTCCGCCGCTGCCCAGGTTCGTCGGCGCAATGACGGAGCCATAGCATTGGCCCCGTTCACCATGAGAGGTGATAGGATGGCCTTGACCTCCGTGGCAGGCGCCACCGCCCCCGGTGCCTGGCCCGCACCCGCCCTGGTACCCCTTGCCCGTGGCGCTCACCACCCCGCCGACATCCACGTCCATATCCCCGTATATCCTGACGTTCAACCGGTTCGTTTCCGTGTCTTGGGGACCGCTATGGGTCAACTGGCCGGCCTCACCCACGACAACGTTGTTGCTGACAACCGTAGGCCTGTCCAGCGCCAGGACGCCATTTTCCAACACAATAATGTTCTCGCCCACGGTCAGTTCCGCGCCAACCGTCACCGAGGCGGCGCCGCTTCCACCCCCCACCACGAGATCCTTCACCGCCACGGCGTCGGTGATGGCCATCCTGTTGGGCACTTGCACCACCACCCGTGTCGCCGCATCCGGCACCACCGCCGGCAACCAGTTGTCCGCCAAGTGGAAATTAGCATCGATGGTTCCCAACCATTCCGCGTATTTCGCGGACTCTCCAAACTCCCAGTTGGTGTTGCCGGTGCTATCCCTCGAGGAAGCGGCGGCAATCGTAAAGCCGCCACTCGCGTCGCTGTCCTGCACGTCCACGCCCCGCACGAACCGGTATCCGGAAGCCGCCAAATACCATGGGTTGCCGGGGCTGGCGCTTCGCAACATAATGTTCGTCGTGGTGACCGACCCCAACAGCACCAAGTCACGAGTGGTAATGGTGGAACCCGGCTGGAATGTCAGGTTGAGGGCGCCGGTGGCGGCATCGCACCGCAGTTTACGCGCCTGGAAACCGGTGTTAAAAACGACTGTGCCCGCATCCTTTTCCACGGCGATCGTATAGAAAGTCAGGCCCGCCAGGTTGACCGTCTGGTTGCCACCGCCCGCGAAAGCCACCGTGGCGCGCACCATGGTGAACGAACCTCCGGTCAAGTCCACATCGCCCCGGAAAGTGATTTTCTCCTTATCGGAAGGGATGATGGCGCCCGCCACGATCGCGTTCGTCACGACCGTCAGATTCCGTCCACCCAGCGACAAGGAGGCGCCGCTCTGGATCTCGATCATGTTCACCGTCAGGTCAACGGACAATATTGGGTAGTTCGCGCACAAGCCGGGAATCCGGATGTAGTCCTCCGCCAGCGGAGCGCGGCCCAGACTCCAGTTGGCCCCCGCAGCCCAGGCCGTGC
>CAZSUH010000091.1:0-1410 GCA_964609905.1 uncultured Verrucomicrobiota bacterium | reverse complement strand
AGGTTGGTGCAGGTGAGCCCCGCCTGAAAAGTGGAAGATCCGTATACGGTGGTCGTCGAACCCGGCGCTCCTCCGAGGATGAGTTTGCCGCCAACGCTTCCCACCGTCGAGTTGTTGTTGTTGGACCAGGCGTTGCGCACCGTCAAGGCCTGACCCGGCAATACGGACAAATAACCATAATTCCGAATGATCACCTGACCCACCTCGGCGTCGCTCACGTAGGCGCTGATCTCCGCGGCATTGACCGGGTTCTTCCAGTTATTATCGATGATCAGTGTCCCTTCGTGAAGCCCCTGGTCCGCCGTACGCAGGTAAATGGTTCCCCCAGCGCCCTTGGCGTCGCCAAGGCATGTATACTCGCCCGTATACCTCGAAAAATCCGCGCCCGCGTTCGTCACCGTCAACGCGATGCGCCCGCCGCCGCCCCCGCCGTAACTGAGCCCCCCCGAACGACTGGCATTGGCCTGGATATTCCCGTCGCCGACCAGTGTCCCCGTCCGGAGATTCACGGTGCCGCCGGCCCCGGTATAATACCACCATCCGGGGCGGCCGTTCGCGCGCAGGAGACCGTACAACTGCGTCTCCCCGGCCACCGTCAGGAGTATCGCGCCGCCCCCCGCTAATGAGGAGCCGCCGGCGCCGAGGTTCGTCGGCGCCACGATCGAACCGTAACACCACGCCGATGCGCCGCCAATGTCGCCGCGCCCGCCATAGCTGCCGGTATCCGCATATCTTCCGGGACCCCGCCCCTCCTTCCCGTAGCCCTTTGACATCACGTCGATCGAGGCATTGGTCGCGACGAACAAGTTGCCGCCGATGGCCACCTGGAGACGGTAGACTTCGTAGAATAGATCCTCGGGGTTGGCCATATGCGTCCACGTGCCGCTCTTGAGCACGCAATCCCCCGCGATCTCCAGAACGTCGAAATCGCCGGGCGGCGCTTCCGTCATGATGGTCACCGTCCCGTCATACTTTTCCTGCCACCAGGAGGCGAGCGGGATATCCAGATCCCAGGTCATGTTTTTCGACGATGTTTCGTTCAGCACGATGTCATCCCCGGCGACCGGCGCCACATCCCCCCACCAGTTGCTCGGATTGCTTGCCAACTCGTCCGTCCCCTCGCCGCTCCACATTTTCATATGAGGAGGATGAACAAACAGAAAGCCCGTCCAGAGATAGGTGGCCTCCTCCTGGATTTCGTTGTTCACAGTCAGGCGCACCCGGTACACGCCGCTGGTCGCATACTGATTGGAGGCGATCGATCCGTGGGACTCGATCGAACCATTGTCGTCGAAATCCCACGCGTAGGCGATGATGTTGGTGTTGTCGCCGGAAAAGGATGGCGAGAACACGAAGAATTCATTCGTGTCGGCCCGTTTCCGGTCGACCTGGATCCGGCACAGCAGCTCG
>CAZSUH010000090.1:0-12483 GCA_964609905.1 uncultured Verrucomicrobiota bacterium | reverse complement strand
CACCGCGCTGCCGTGGGTCAGGTGGCCGCCCTGGTCCAGACGCATGGCCAGGATCCCGTCGCCGGGCTTGAGCAGGGCGAAATAAACCGCCATGTTGGCGCCGCTTCCGCTATGGGGCTGCACGTTGGCGTGTTCCGCGCCAAAGAGCGCCTTGGCCCGTTCGATGGCCAGCCGCTCCACCTCGTCCACCCACTGGCAACCGTTGTACCAGCGTTTGCCCGGATACCCCTCGGCATATTTGTTGGTGAGCAGCGAGCCCTGCGCCTCGCGAACCGCGCGGCTGCTGTAGTTTTCGGAGGCGATCAGCGCGATCGTTTCGGACTGCCGCCGGCGCTCCCCCTCCATGGCCGCATACAACTCGGGATCCTCCGCCGCGATCTCGAGGGGATCGGTGACGCCCGAACCGCTCATCTTCGCCACGCGGCGGCGATGCCGCTCCTCCGGCGCCGGCTGCGCCTTCAGCCAGGCCTCCAGAATGCCGTCCGCCTGAACCGGCGTGGAATAGAAACTGGCCAGCACCAGCACATTGGCATCGTTATGCAAACGGCTCATGGACGCCATGCCGGGATTCAAGCAAAGCGCGGCCCGGATGCGGGGGAACTTGTTGGCGGCCAGGCTCATGCCCTGGCCGGTTTTGCAGATCAGCAAACCCTGGTCGGCTTTTCCGGCGGTGACGGCCGCCGCCACGGCGTTGGCAAAATCCGTGTAGTCGCAGGAATCGGCGCCGGTGCATCCGAAATCCTCCACCTCGAAACCCTTGGCCCGCAGCCGCCCCTTGAGGTGTTCCTTCAATTCATACCCGCCGTGATCGGCGCCCAAAGCCCACTTCATGGCTGTTCCTTTCCGCGCAAACGGTCCGCCTTGCCGAACTCGTGCAACGCCAGTATCAGTTCGGGAAACGCCGCTTCGATGCGGTCCAAAATGCGGTCGTATTCCCCGGAAGTCCCGCCCATGGGATCCTCCACATCCTCACCCCGCGCCCGGCTGTCGAAATCCCGGAGCACAAACACCCTGTCCGCCGCTTCCGGATGGCGCCGTTGCACGATCGCGCGATGTGCATGCGTCATTACCACAATCATCGCGGCCGCGTCAACCAGTTCCGGCGTCAAGGGCCGGCTCCGGTGCGCGCTCCCGTCCAGGCCCCGCGCGGCCAGCGCGCGGACCGCTTCCGACGAGGCGGGCAAACCGGCGACCGCATGCACGCCGGCCGACGCGCACCGCCAGGCCAGGCCGTTTTCTTTCAGCCGCCGCGCAAAGGCGATTTCCGCCATCGGACTGCGGCAGGTGTTGCCCGTGCACACAAAGACAATCAGGGGCCGGCGCGTCATGCCGCGGCCTCCCCTGCCACGCGGCGCAACTCCGCCTCGTCGATCGGGCCCGCCCGGAGAATCTCCAGACCGCCGCGCGTGAGGCGGACCACGGCGGAGGCCTGCCCCAGGCGGCTGGGTCCCGCGTCCATCGCCAGCGCCACGCCTGCTCCCAGAGCCGCCAGCGCGCCGACCGCCGTGCGGGCCTCCGGCGCGCCGCTGCGGTTCGCGCTCGTCACGCGCAACGGCCGACCCAGGCGCGCCAGAATGGCCCGCATGACCGCATGATCCGGCACGCGGAACCCCTCCTCTCCGCCGGGCGTCTCCAGCACCAGCGTCAACGGCCCGGGCCAGTAGCGCGCCGCCAGGCGCAACGCCCGGCCGTCCAGCCGCGCGCCGAACGCCCGCACCTGCTCCCGATCCGCCGCCAGCAGCGGGAGCGGTTTGCCCGCCTCCCGCCCTTTGAGCGCGTAGATTCTTTCCACCGCGCCCGGCGCGAGCGGGTCCCCGGCCAGGCCGTACACCGTCTCCGTGGGCACGATCACCAGTTCGCCCGCTTCCAGCAGGCGAACGGCCTCGTCCACCACATCGGCGGCGGGCGCATTCGGATCAACGACGATCAGCCGCGCTTGGCTCGAGGGCATGGGAGGTCTCCGGAAAAATGGCGAGCGCTTTCAAGCCCAGCAGCAGATCCACCGCCCGGGCCAGCACGGCGTCGCCGCGGACGCGGGCAAACAGTTCCAGGTGGCGGCGCGAAAAATCGTCCAGCGGCTGACCGGAACGAAAGGCGGCATTGGTGCGGATTTCAGGCCCCACCCCGGCGCTGTCCGGCGCCGCCACGTGCGGCGTCACGCCCTTTCCCTGCCAGGTCGAGCCGTCCGGCCGCACGAACCGGCCGGTTGCCAGGAAGGCCAGGCGCCCCTCCCCCAGCGGCACCGTCTCGCGCCGGGCCGCATCGCCCCGCGTGCGGGAGCCGACCAGCAGCACGCCGCGCGGCGCCTCGAACAGGGCCGCCAGCAACTCCGCGGCGCCGCGGGTCTCGCCGTCCACCAGCATCAGCGCCGGCACGGCGGCCCGGGCCGCCGCCGGCGCCGCGTGCAGTTCCAGGTCCTCGCCCGCGCCATCCTGCACGGCATAGAGAAACGTGTCCGGTTCGGTGAAATGTCCGGCGATCGCATCCACGCACGCCAGGTCGGCGCCCGTCGCTCCGCGGCAGTCCAGGATGAAGCCCCCGCCCGCCACGGCGGCCTGCGCCAGGCCGGTGGCCGTCAGGGCGGCGGCGGCGGCGTTCAGCACGGGAACGCGCAGCCGCACGATCCCCTCGCCCAGTTCCGTCAACACGGGCGGCGCGCCCGTCGAACCCGCCAGCGCCGCCTCGAACGCGGCCGTCTCCGATTCGTCGAAAAACAGGGCGCCCGGATCCGCCAGCCGCGCCACGGCCTCCGCCGCCGCGCGCGCGGCGGCATTGGAATCCACGGCCACGCGGCGCGCCGCCAGCAGATCGAGCAGGGCCGGCGTCGAAAGCGGCGCAGCCTGGCAGAGCGCGGCTAGCAGCAGGGCCGTCATCCCGGAGCGCCCGTGTTTCGTTCGGTCCGGATCCGCGCGTCGGCCGCGGCGACTTTGTCGGCCAGCGCCTTTTTGTGGAGCGCCAGCTTCCGGGCCAGCGCGGGATCGGTCAGCGCCAGGATCTGCGCCGCAAAAATGGCGGCGTTCACCGGGCCCGCGCTGCCAAGCGCCACGGTCGCCACCGGAATGCCCGCCGGCATCTGCACGGTGGAGAGAAGCGCGTCCAGGCCGTCCAGGGCGCCGCCCTTGACCGGCACGCCGATGACGGGAAGCGTCGTATGGGCCGCCAGCACGCCGCCCAGATGAGCCGCGCCGCCGGCCGCCGCGATGATCGCCTTCAAGCCCCGCCCCCGCGCGTCCGCGCCATACGCGGCGGCGGCCTGGGGCGAGCGATGCGCCGAAATCACGCGCACCTCGCAGGCAATGCCGAACGATTCCAGGGTGGCAACCGTCGGCTTCATGAGGGGCCAGTCCGAATCGCTGCCCATCACCACGCCCACGTCGATCGATTGTTTCCTCTTCATGTTCCGCCTTTTTCCGGGGTTCCGGTCATAAACCTCTCTGGAGCGCGCGCGCCGCGATGTCGTGCCGGAGCTGCATGCCGTCGAACGCGATGAGGTCCGCGGCGGCATAGGCCCGCTTCACGGCGTCGGCCATCCCCCTGCCCAGCGCGGTGACCGCCAGCACGCGGCCGCCGGCGGTCGCGACCTGTCCCTCTTTCAGGGTCGTCCCGGCGTGAAACACGGTCACGCCGTCGCACGCGGCGGCGGCCTCCAGTCCGCGGATGACGAGGCCCTTGGGATACGCCTCGGGGTACCCCCGCGAGGCCAGGACCACGGAGACGCAGGCGTCCGGCTTCCACGTCACATGCCGCTCCTCGAGCGTGCCGTCCACGCACGCCTCGAGGGCGGGCAGCAGGCTGCCGGCCAGGCGCGGCAGCAGCGCCTGGGTCTCGGGATCGCCGAACCGGCAGTTGAATTCCAGCACGCGGGGGCCTTGCGACGTCATCATGAGCCCGGCATACAACACGCCCTTGTAGGGAACGCCCCGGCGCTTCAACTCCGCCAGCGTGCGGCCGAACACCTGCTCGCGGATGACCGGCTTCCACGCCGGCGTCAGGACGGGCGCCGGCGAATAGGCGCCCATGCCGCCGGTGTTGGGGCCCCGGTCCCCGTCGAAGATCCGCTTGTGGTCCTGCGCGGAATCGAGCAGCACCGCATGCCGGCCGTCCACCAGCGCCAGCACGGACACCTCTTCGCCCTCGAGAAACTCCTCGACCAGAATGGACGCGCCGGCCGCGCCGTGCCGCTTTTCCACCAGAGCACGGCGGATGGCGGCCTCGGCTTCGTCCAGGGTGGCGCACACGTCCACGCCCTTGCCCGCGGCCAGCCCGTCGGCCTTGACCACCACGGGGGCGCCCAGGCGCCGGGCGTACGCCAGCGCTTCCGCCGGATCCGTAAAGGAGGCCGCCCGGGCGGTCGGCACGCCGGCGGCGTTCATCACTTCCTTGGAAAAGCTCTTGCTGCCCTCGAGCCGGGCCGCGGCGCGGCACGGGCCGAAGACGCGCAAGCCGGCGGCCTCGAAACGGTCCGTCAGCCCGGCGCACAACGGCGCCTCGGGCCCCACCACGGTCAGCTCCGGCCGGGCCGCCGCGGCCCAGCCGAGCAGGCCGTCGACATCGTCCGCGGGGATGGGCAGGTTTTCCGCCAGCGTGGCGGTGCCCGCGTTGCCGGGCGCGCAGAAGAGGCGGGGTTTTCGCGGGTCCCGGGCCAGGGCCCAGGCCAGCGCGTGTTCACGGCCGCCGTTCCCGATGACCAGTATTTTCATAATCGTTTCAGTTTAGCCGGGCGGCGCTGCGGGTTCAAGCCTTTCGCAGGGCGGTTGCGCTGACCCAGTCGAGGGCGTCCCGCACCACGTTGCGTTCGCCCCGCAGGCGGCGGACCATGGCGGCCGCCTGCTCCCGGTACAGGGCGTAAACCCGGAGGATGTCCTCCCCCATCTCGGCGCTGTTGAACAGCTCGGGAAGCGAGGCGCCGAAATCGAGGGAATACTGGACCGTTCCATCCTCCCGAATCCAGGGACCCAGCTCGAAATTGGAGAGCAACAGGCGGGTCGTGGAGGCGTCCTCGCACTCGCACGAGGCGAGGTACCAGAGCGGGGAGGCGTTGGCCGTGTCCACCTTGAGCAACTGCATGAGTTTCTTTTCCACGGCAAACAGCGAGGCGATGTCGTCCAGCGGCACGCCGAACACCCGCAGGTAAAGCACCCGGTCCAGGAAAAGGCGGTAGGCCCGGGGATACCCCTCCTGGCTGGGAATGACCGGCAGGGCCAGTTCCGCCTGGATGTGGCGGATGAAGTGCGGGCCCCGGTTCAGGGCGCCGCACAGCTCCGAAAAACTAATGCCATTGCGTTTGGCCATCGCCCGGTCATTCGCCAAGCATCCAACGGACATAGCGGCGGATGACCAGCGCGTCGCCCAGATCCTTGCCCTTGGCTTCGAGAAGCTGCTTGACGGATTGTTTCTGCTCCTTGACGAAGGGCTGGTCCACCAGGCACACCTCGGAAAAGAACTTGTTCACCTTGCCGTCCACGATCTTGTCGATAATGGCGGCCGGCTTACCCTCCACCTGCTTCGCGTAGATCGCGCGCTCGGCGGCGACGATGTCGGCGGGCACCTCCTGCCGCTGCAGGTAGCGGGGAGCCACGGCGGAGACGTGCATGGCCAGGTCGCGGCCCAGCTCCAGAAACGCGGGCTGCGCCGCCGTGTCGGCCTTGCCGCAGCCCAGCTCGACGAGCACGCCCTCCTTGGCGCCCAGGTGGATGTAACTCACGATGCGGCCTTCGCCCTGGGCCTGGAACCGGAGGTTGCGGCGGAGCTGCATGTTCTCGCCGGTCTTCTGGATCATTTCGGTCATCTCGGCCTTCATCAGGTCGGCGAGGGCCGCGTCGGTCTCGAGCGCCTTCCGGGCCATCGCGGCGGCAAAGGCCTTGAACTGGTCGTTGCGGGCCACGAAATCGGTCTCGCAGTTGATCTCGACGAGCGCCGCGGTTTTGCCGTCCGCGGAGACGGCCGCGGCCACGGCGCCCTGGTTCGTGGCGCGGCCGGCCTTTTTCTGGGCCGTGGCCATGCCGCGTTCGCGGAGCAGCGTCACCGCTTTTCCCTTGTCGCCGCCGGCTTCCACGAGCGCTTTTTTACATTCCATCATGCTCACGCCGGTCGCTTCGCGCAGTTCACTAACCATCTTGGCGGTAATCTCAGCCATGGGTATTCTCCTCCATGTCGGGTTGCGGGTGTGGGGATCAGGCCGGTTTGGCGTCGTCGGCGGCAGGGGCCGGAGCGGCAGGGGCCGGGGCGGCGGGGGCCGGGGCGGCCGCCTCTTTCTTGCGGGGCGGGCGGGAACCGCCGGCGCCGCCACGGGCGGAGCCGCCGGGCCGGCCGCCGCCGGGGCGATCGCCCGCGCTCCGCCGTTCGCGGCGGGGCTTGGCGTCGCGAGTCTCGGTCCGGGCCGGGGTCTCGCCGCCGCCCTCGGTCTCGCGCTTGCGCTTGAGCTCGGCGGCGCGCGCCGTCCATTCGGCATTGGCGCGCGCGACCGCGGCGCCCAGGGCGGAGATCACCACGCGGATGGCGCGGATCGCGTCGTCATTGCCGGGGATCGGGCAGTCCACGGGGTCGGGATTGCAACAGGTGTCCACCATGGCCACCACGGGGACATGCAGGGTATTGGCTTCCTTGACCGCGTTGGCCTCGCGGTTGATGTCCACCACCACCATGGCGCCGGGGAGTTGATCCATGTCGGCGATGCCGGAGAGGTTCTTCTGCAGCTTGGCCAGCTCGTGGCGCAGCACGGCCACCTCTTTCTTGGGAAGCGTATCGAATTCGTTTTCTTTTTCCATCTTCTCGAGCAGGCGCATCCGCTTGATGCTGTTAC
Source organism: uncultured Verrucomicrobiota bacterium (assembly GCA_964609905.1). Classification (GTDB taxonomy): domain Bacteria; phylum Verrucomicrobiota; class Kiritimatiellia; order CAIKKV01; family CAIKKV01; genus CAZSUH01. Next base: position 5,681 of record CAZSUH010000090.1, on the reverse strand, counting down.
GCACTGTGCGGTTGTTGGTCAGCGTGCCGCCCAGCCAGCGACTGGTCACGTAAAACTGGCCGCACTGCCGGGCGACTTCGCGCACCGTCGTCTGCGCCTGCTTCTTGGTGCCCACGAACAGGATGCCCCGGCCGGAGGCCGCGATGCCCGCCAGGAACTCCTGCGCTTTCTGAAGCTGGGACAGGCTCTGGGTCAGATCGATGACGTGGATGCCGTTGCGTTTGTCGAAAATGAACGGACGCATCTTCGGATTCCAGCGCTTGGTCTGGTGGCCGAAATGGAGTCCGGCGTCCAGCAGATCCCGGATGGAAACCGTTTCCTTGAGTTCGATCGGTTCGGTCGTCTCGGGGACCGCTTCCGCGGGGGCGTCCGGCGCCGCTTCCGCGGGCGCAACAGGGGTCTTCTCGTCCATGGCCATCTCCTTTTCTGGCGGTCCGGTTTGTCGGACGCGCAATCCGCTTTGGCCTCCCCGATGGCGCGGCGAGGCGCTCGCTTCCGTCCCGGGATCGGACACGGATCTCACGATCCGGCTTCCAAGGACTGATTGAAGGGAAGACAATACCGGATTCACCGGCCCGGCGCAAGCGGAAAAAAGCGTCCCCTACCAGTAAATGTAGCCCAGGAACGTCCGCCGATCGGAGGCGGACAGCGCATTGACGTCCGGGATGATATACCGGTTGTCGAGCGAATCGAGCAGCACCTTGCCGGCGGTCCCGAAATCCTCGGTCCGGTCGTGCCGCCACGGCATGACGAACGTCTCCCGGCCGAAGCCGGTCTCGACGTCGAAAAAGAGGAGGCCGAACTTGCAGGTGATTTCATACACCCGGTGGATCACCCGCTGGTAATACTGCTTGACCAGGCTGGCCCGGATGGCCTTCCGGGCCTCGTCCGGAAAGTCGGCGATCGCCTCGATCACGCCGATCTCCTGGTCCTTGTCGTGCTCGTCGGTGTAGCGCAGGGAAACGAACCGGTCCGGATGGGAGATCGGGAACATCAGCACGGCGTAGACGCCGCGATAGAGCCGATCGTCCTTGACGTGCACATGGAGCTGGGAAAACGACCCCTCGAACACGCGGGCGATATCCGTCGTGAGCCGACGGTAACCGGTATCCCGGAGCTTCCGGTCTCCCCCGGAAAGAACGGCTTCGGCGCTCATGTCAACCCACCTCCAGCTTGGTCAACTCGGTCTGGATTTTGACCAGCTTGTAATAAATGCCCTGCTTCTCCATCAACTGTTCGTGCGAGCCCTCCTCGGCGATCTGGCCTTCGTCAATGACGTAGATCCGGTCGGAGTTCTTCAGCGTGGACAGCCGGTGCGCGATCGCGATGGTGGTGCGGCCCTTGCACAGGACGGCGAGCGCCTTCTGGATTTCCTGTTCCGATTCCGTGTCCACGGACGAGGTCGCCTCGTCGAGGATCAGGATGCGGGGATCGCAGAGCAGGGCCCGGGCGATGCTGATGCGCTGGCGTTCGCCGCCGGACAGGCCGGAGCCGTTTTCGCCCAGCTTCATGTCGTAGCCGTTCGGGCGGCGGGCGATGAAGTTGTGGGCGTTGGCGGCCTTGGCCGCGTCCATGATGGCCTCGGCCGAGGCGGAGGGCCGGCCGTAGGCGATATTTTCGGCGATGCTGGCGCGGAACAGGAACGACTCCTGAAGCACCAGGCCCACGTTGCGGCGGATGTCTTCGGAGGCGATCGTCCGCACGTCCGCGCCGTCCAGCAGCACCTCGCCCTCCTGCACGTCGTAGAACCGGCAGATCAGGTTGACCAGCGTGGTCTTGCCCGAGCCGCTCTTGCCGACGATGCCGATGAACTGGCCGGGCTCGATCTTCAGGTTCACGTTTTTGATGATCGGCCGGTAGGGATCGTAGCCGAACGTCACGTTGCGCAGCTCCACGGAGCCGGAAACGGTCTTCAGCCGGACGGGATTCGGCGACTCGGGCAGGGACAGCGAGGAGTCCAGCACCTCGAACACGCGCTGCCCCGCGGAGAGGAAGCCCGTCACCCAGTTGGAAAACATGGTCAGGGCCGAGACCGGCCCGTAAAACATGCCCATGTAGCCGAAGAAGGCCATGAGGGTGCCCAGGGTGATGCGATCCTCCAGCACGTTCCGGCCGCCCGCGAACCAGATGATCAGGCCGCCCAGCCCGAACACGAAGCCCATGATCGGGTTGAAGGTCGCCATGCCCATTTCCACACCCCGCCGGGACCCCTGCATATAGTCGGCGGCCGAGCTGAACCGCGCCTTTTCCCGCTCTTCCTGCCCGAACACCTTGACCAGCCGGATGCCTTGCAACAGGCCCATCATGAGCTGTGCCATCTTCGACTGGCTGTCCCACAGCCGGTAATAGCGCGGATAAATGTGGCTCCAGAAAAAGGTCGTGCCGATCACGACGAACGGGATGGGCAGCATGACCAGCAGGGCCATCTTCCAGTTCATGGCAAAGAGCACGGCGCCGATGCCCAGCACCAGCAGCAGGTTGAGCAGAAACCCCTGCGCCACCTGCACGACGAATCCCTGGAAATAGTCCACGTCATAGAGCACCCGGCTCATCAGGTTGCCCGCCGAATGGCGGTTGTAATACTCGACGCTCAGCCCGACCAGTTTCTCCTGCAGCCGCTCTCTCAACTCTTTGGTGATCCGCGTGCCGATCAGGCTGCTGAGCCGGCCGATGAACACGTTCAGCGCGTGGCGCATCGCCGAGGCCAGCACCAGGCCGACCAGGATCGCGACCAGCATCTGCATCCGATCGTCGGCGGATAGAACGCCCTGCCCCGAAATCGCTTTCTGGATGAATCCCTGGAATCCCCCGTGCGGCGCGATCGCCGCCGCCGCGGGTTCGTCCGGCTTCAACACGCGATCCACCAGGAACCGCGTCAGTTGCGGGGGAATCAGGTCCAGGCTCACCCCCACGATCATCATGCCGAGCAGCATCGCGATGCTGATCAGGTACGGCCTCATCAGCAGCAACGTGCGCGTTAAAATACCCTTGCTCCCCGCGCAACGCGGACAGTTGGCCTTCCGGCCGGGCAAGGGCAGCCCGCATCGCGGACACACCATTTCGCTGGGCTGCGCCAGCGCGGCCGCGTCGAACCGATCCCCCTTCAACTGCCGCTCCAGTTGCGTCTGAACGCGGCCGAAAACCTCCCGGTAGCCGTTGCTGAACCGGATCACATCCACGTACATCCCGTCCACCAGAAGCTGCAGGAACATGCTGCCCACGGTCTGGAACGACCGGGCCTTGGTCGCTTCTTTCAGGTTGAAGGGACCGCTCAACACCGCCGGCGCGGGAGTCCGGCCGGCATCCAGCACCAGCACCTGCTCCCGCGTGATCACCAGCCAGGCCTCGCAGGCGCGCCCTTCCAAATCCAGGTCGCTGCGGACCGACGCCACCACGTCTTCCTCGCCAATACCGGCCGCCCGTACCGCGGCGCCCAGGGAGGAGGGAATCGTGCCCGTCAACACGTCAGGCCGCGAGCCGAGCTTGCCGGCTTTGGCCGTCCGAAACAGTTTCATAATCGATACCATCTCCACCCGCCCGAAGGCCGGAAGATCCGTGACTATTTGTTGTTGGGGAAGAACAATACGACGAACGGCCCGCCCAAATCAAGTCAATCCGCATGTTGGCGCGTCTTCCCCTCTTCGCGCGCCACCCTACTCCCTGATTTGCCCGTTTCCCCGCACCACGTATTTATAGCTGCACAACTCTTCCAGGCCCATCGGGCCGCGGGCGTGCAATTTGTCCGTGCTGATTCCCATCTCCGCGCCCATGCCGAATTCGCCGCCGTCGGTGAAGCGCGTGGAGGCGTTCACATAGACGGCGGCCGAATCCACCTCCTGCGTGAATCGCGCCGCCGCCGCGCCGTCGCGGGTGACGATCGCATCGGAATGTTTCGAGCCGTACCGGTTGATATGGCCGATGGCCTCCTCCACCCCCGCCACCACCCGGACATTGAGAATGAGCGACAGGTATTCGTTATACCAGTCTTCGTCCGAGGCGGGCCGGATGACCGGCGCCAGCGCGCGGGAAGCCGCGTCGCCGCGCAATTCGCAGCCGAGCGCCGCCAGCCGGGCCGCCAGGCCGGGCAAAAACGCCGCCGCCGCGGCCTCGTGCACCAGCAGGCACTCCAGGGCGTTGCACACGCCCGGCCGCCGGCACTTGGCGTTTTCCACGATCGCGGCGGCCATCGCCAGGTCGGCGGTGGCGTCCACATACACGTGGCACACCCCCTTGTAATGCTTGATCACCGGCACCCGCGCCTGCTCCACCACCGCGCGGATCAGGCTCTCCCCGCCCCGCGGAATGACCAGGTCCACCCGGCCCGTCATCTGAACCAGTTCCCGAACCGCCTCGCGATCGACCGTCTCCACCAGTTGAATCGCGTCGGCCGGCATGCCCCGGGCCGCGCCGCCCTCGCGCAACACCCGCGCGATCGCGCGGTTGGACTCGATCGACTCCTTGCCGCCGCGCAGGATGACGGCATTCGCGCTCTTGAAGCAGAGCCCCGCCGCGTCCGCGGTCACGTTCGGCCGGGATTCGTAAATGATGGCGATCACGCCGATCGGCACGCGCACCTTGCGGATTTCCAAGCCGTTCGGCCGGGTCCGGGACGCGATCGTTTCGCCCACCGGATCCGGGAGCGCCGCCACCTCCTCCAGCCCCCGGGCCATGCTCTCGATCCGGGCGTCGGTCAGCAGCAGCCGGTCCAACAGGGCCGCGCCGAGCCCAGCGGACCGGCCCGCCGCCATATCCGCCGCGTTCGCCGCCAGGAGCTCGGCGCGGCGCGCGCGCAACGCCTCGGCCATGCCGCGCAACATGCCGTTCTTGGCCGCGGAACCGAGCGTCGCCAGCGCGCGCGCAACGGCCACCGCGCGATCCCCCATGGCGATCATGTCGTCGTGAAGCTTCATCGCGCCACCGACGGGAGAATCAACGTGCCGACGTCCGCCCCGGCCACGATGCGGGACAAGTCCCGCGGCCGGCGGCCATCCGCGATCACCACGCTGATCCCCGCTTCCGCCACCCCCTTGGCGGCCCGCAGTTTGCTGCCCATGCCGCCCGTGGAAATATCGCCGTGTTGGGGCGCCACCAGCTTGAAAATCCGGGGCGTCACCGCCTCGATCAGCGGCACCCGGCGGGACGCGCCGCCCGGCCGGAACTCGCGCACACCGCCCGCCGTGGTGAGCAGGATCAGCAGGTCCGCGTGCAACATCTTGGTGACCATGCCGGCCATCAGGTCGTTGTCGCCCAGCTTCTTCAACTCCGCCCGCAACTCCTCCACGGCCACCACGTCGTTTTCGTTCACGATGGGTATGACGTCATGGTGGAGCATGTTTTCCAGGGTCCGGCGCGCATTGGCCTGGCGGATGCCGTGGTGAAAATCGTCATGCGTCAGAAGCACCTGTCCCACCCGGATCCCATGCCTGGAAAAAAGGCCGTCGTACAGCGACATCAGCCGGGCCTGCCCCACCGCCGCCGCCATCTGCAGGTCCGCCAGAGCCGTCGGTTTTTTCCTCATGCCCAAACCGGCCATGCCGGTTCCAACCGCCCCGGAGGTGATGAGGACCACTTCGCGGCCGCCCGCCTGGAGCGCCGCCAGTTGCCCCACCAACGCCTCGACGCGGGCGCGGTGCGGCCGGCCCGTCTTCTGGACCAGCACGCGGCTGCCGATCTTGACCACC
>CAZSUH010000089.1:0-12512 GCA_964609905.1 uncultured Verrucomicrobiota bacterium | reverse complement strand
GTGGGCGAGAAGACGGCGCTGGCGTTGCTCGAGCAATATGGAACGCTGGAGAACGTGCTGGACCATGCCGCCGAGATCAAAGGCAAAATGGGAGAAAAAGTGGCCGCGGGCCGCGACCTGGCCCTGGTCAGCCGGCGCCTGGCCACGATTCGGGATGACGTGCCGCTCGATGTTCCGCTCGACAGTCTGAAGCGGGAGGAGCCGGATCGCGAGGCGCTCAAGGCGGTGCTGACCAAGTACGAGTTGCTTCAGATCGGCAAGCGGCTGCTGGGCGGGGATTTCAAGGTCGAGGCCGCGGAATCGCGCCATTCTGTGGCCGACACGCCACACGACTACCGGCTGGCGGACGGGCCGGAGGAACTGGACCGGCTGCTCGCCGCGTTGCGCGGGGCTCCCGAGTGGGCGTTCGACACGGAAACCACGGGGCTGGACGCCTGGCATGTGCGGCTGGTGGGAATGTCGTTCGCGGTGGAGCCGGGGCGTGCGTGGTATGTGCCGGTTCCGGCCGAAGCCGGGGCGCGCGAGGCCCTTCTGGGCCAATTCCGTCCGTTGTTCGAGGATCCGGAGAAGGTCAAGATCGGGCACAACCTGAAGTTCGACCTGATCGTGCTGCGCGCGCACGGGATCCGGGTGGCCGGGCGGCTGCACGACAGCATGCTGGCGCATGCCGTGCTGGATGCCGCGGACCGGCATGGCATGGACCACCTGGCCCGGCAGTATCTGAACTACGATCCGATCCCGATCACCAAGTTGATCGGCGAGAAAGGGGCGGAGCAGGGGAACATGGCGGATCTGGAGCCGGAACGGATTCGCGATTACGCGGCCGAGGATGCCGACCTCACGCTCCAGCTCTACCGCCGCCTCACGCCGGACGTGCTGGCGGAAGGGGCGATCCGGGCATTGGAAGAATGCGAAGAGCCGCTGGTCGAGGTGCTGATCGACATGGAAGGCGAGGTTTTGCTGTGCAAGGGTCTGTGCGAGCGCATTGCGGGATTACGGGCGTGAACTGGGTCGCGAGCTGCTGGACCTGGAGATGAAGATCGTGGAGTCGGCCGGCGGCGGCTTCAACATTGCGTCGCCCAAGCAACTGGGAGAGGTGCTGTTCGACCGGTTGAAACTGGACCCCCATGCCGGCCGCACCGCCACGGGGCAGTATGCCACGAGCGAAGACGTGCTCCAGAAACTGGTCGGCCGTCATCCCGTGATCGCGCTGATCCTGGAGCACCGCACGTGCAGCAAGCTGAAGTCCACCTACGTGGACAAGCTGCCCGACTGCATCGATCCCGCCACGGGCCGGATCCACACTAATTTCAGCCAGGTCCTGACCGAAACGGGCCGCCTGTCCTCGTCCGATCCGAACCTGCAGAACATCCCGGTCCGCACCGAGCGCGGCCGCCGGATCCGGGCCGCGTTCGTGCCCCGCGACGCGGATCACGTGCTGGTGTCGGCCGACTATTCGCAAATCGAGCTGCGTGTGATGGCGGCGTTGAGCGGAGACAAAGCCATGCGCGAGGCGTTTGCCCGGGGGGCGGACATCCATACGGAGACCGCGTCGCGCGTGTATGGGGTGATGCCCGGGCTGGTGACCCCGGAGATGCGCTCCCGCTGCAAGATGGTCAACTTCGGCATCATCTACGGGATATCCGCCTTCGGACTGTCGCAGCGGCTGGGGGTGACCCGGAAGCAGGCGGCGGACCTGATCGACGCCTATTTCGAGCAATATCCGGGGGTCAAGGCGTATATGGACAAAACAATCGCCGAGGCGCGGGAGCGGGGTTTCGTGCGGACGGCCCTGGGGCGGCGCCGGTTCCTGCGCGACATCGCCTCCCGCAATGCCACCTCCCGGCAGGCGGCGGAGCGCAACGCCATCAATACGCCGGTCCAGGGCACGGCGGCGGACCTGATCAAGCTGGCCATGATCCGCGTGCATCGGGAGATGAAGGCGGCCGGACTGGGCGCCAGGATGGTCTTGCAGGTGCATGATGAACTGCTGTTCGACTGTCCCAAGGACGAGGAGGAGGCCCTGCGAAAGCTGGTCCGGCCGGCCATGGTGGAGGCGCTGGACCTGGGTGTGCCGCTGGCCGTGGAAATCGGCAGCGGCGCCAATTGGCTGGATGCGCATTAAGGCATTGACTTTGGGGAGCCGATCCGTACTATCTTAAAGCGTTTTAGACGAATCGAAGCAAGAAAAGGTCAAACTCATGCCAACTATCAAGAGTGCGGTCAAGCGCATGCATCAGGCGCGTGCGAACCGGGTCCGGAATGTGTCCACCAAAAACGCGTTACGCACGCTTCGCCGTCGGTTTGACGAATCCATCGAAGCGGGCGACAAGAGCGCCACGGAAAAGCTCTACCGCGAGTATTGCTCGATGCTCGACAAGGCGGTCAAGCGCGGCATTCTCATGAAAAACACGGCCGACCGCAACAAACAGCGCGGGGCCTTGCGGATGAAAAAGCCCGCCGCCGCCTGATCACCAGTATTCGACGACGTTTTTCACGATCGTGTGTCCAAGATCGCGGGATACTTTAGGTTGCGCCGTCAGGCGAGCCTGTTGCATGTCACCGGTAGTCTCAAAGGTCGCCTCGCCGGCGACCTTCCTTTTTTCGATCATGACGGTCCCGGTTTTCCGGTCGGTCAGGGTGATCTGCGCCGTCACGATCATGCGATATTCCTGGGCGGTGGCGGTTCTTTTTTTGGCGAAGCGCACTGCGTCGAAGCTGGCGTCCGTCAGAATGGTTTCCAGGACAAGGTCGGCGCGTTCGGCATCCGTGACGGAGAGGGAACCGTCGCGTTGAAACTGCTGAAGCGTGTTCTGGGTGGCGGCGAATTCGAGGTTCGGCTCGCCGGTCTTGTTGACGAAGGTTTTCACGCAGATCGTCTTGTAGTCGTTGGGCAAGGTGGTGCCGAACTGATAACCCACACAACCCGCCAGCATCAGCGGGAGCGCAAGCAGGGGAGCGAACAGGCGTTTAGCGGTCATGGGCGGGTTCCTTGGAGAGGACTGTTTTTTCGAGCGCCTCGATTTTACGGCGGGCCTCCTCGGCGAGTGGAGCCTGGGGATGCGCGGCGACGAGTTCCCTGTACATTTTCAAGGCGGCCCCGGGTTTGTTCGCGCGCTCGTAAACCAGGCCGCGGTCCATGAGGGTTCGGACCAGCCGGGCGTCCAGTTCTACCAGGGCGGCGGTCATCGCGCTGCGTTTGGGGGTGTCGGGATGATCCCGGAGGTAGAGGGCCAGGGACGCGCGCGTATCGGCCGTGTGCTTGCCGTTGTTGGGCTCGCGCCGGGCGATGCCCAGCATGCACTCGAGCTGTTCGGCGGCGGCGGTGGCGGCCTCGTCCGTATCCGGGCATTGGGTTTGGAGATCGGCGTACGCCCGGATCGCCTCTTCATACTGCCCGTTTTGCTGGTAAATGGCGCCGATGTTGAAAAGCGCCTCGGGCGTGAACCGGCTGTTGGGCGCATTGCTGGCGACCATGGAATAAAGCGGAATCGCCCGTTCGGGCGAGACGAACCCGATGCCGAAGAACCAGCGGCCGAACCGTTCGGTGCGGACCTGGTTGGCGATGGCATATTGGGCCTCGATGACCGCGTCATAGGGGAACCGGCCGGCATATTGGTCGATCAGGTACTGGTATTCCGTGAAGGCCGCGTCGAATTTTCCGCGATTTTTCAGGAGACCGGCATAGGAGCTGAGCGCGGCGGGGGCTTCCCCGGCGGTCGGCCAGAACAGGAAGACGGCCTTGTAGGCCTTCATGGCCTTGCGGATCCGGCCGGCCTTCTCGAACTCTTTCGCGACCGCCAGTTGCGCGGCGGCGTTGGTTTGGGAGGGGCTGTTGAACAGCCGGGTGAACAACCCCGGGGTGCGGCGCGTGGGACCGGAGGGAGCGGCGTCATACCCCGTGTCCGGCTCGTAGCCCTGGGCGAATAGAACGCCCGGCGCGGCCAGGCAGAGGAGGAGCGTCAGGTGGCGGAGGGCATGCGGGATCCAGTTCATATCCGTATAAGGTAAAGGGGGGCGGGAGACGGGTCAATAGCAAAGAAGTTCAGTCAAAAGGCTTTATCGCGCTCAGGCAACCTGTTACCGTATCGGCCAGTAACAGGAGCAACCCGATGTCCGGAAAAGTGACCATCCGCCTGGCCTGTCCGACTTCTCCGCCTATCGTGAAACCGCCCGCCTGGTGAAAGGAAAAGACCATGCAAAATCATGCGATGTATGACGCGTGCGCCGCGGATTTTCCGCGGCAATCGGGAGAAAGAACGGATACGGCGCGGTTGCGGCGGGCCATTGAAGCCGCGCCGCGCGGCGTGCTTTACGTCCCGGCCGGATTGTATGAAATCGACGAGCCGCTGACCGTGACCAACCTCTGCTCGCTGCTGTTCCACAAATCGGCTGTGCTGAGAGCCGTGGCTCCCATGGCGTTCATCCTGTCGGTTGACTGCAAGGCCCAGCATGCGAAGCAACTGCGCGGCGATTTTCCGGAGGACTACAACCTGTTCATCCAGGGCGGCGATTTTGACGGACGCGGCTTGGCGAGCTGCCTGTTCCTCGGCGATTACCACCATTTCACGCTGAAGGACATTACCCTGCGGAACGGCAAGCCGTATGGGTTGAAGGTCAACCATCCCGTGGAGCGGAAGGGCTACGAGTTGGTGGCCAATAATGTCTATTGCCGGTGCAACATGTCGGGCCTGGCCGGCAATGTGGGCATCCACACCAGCGGCGGCGACAGCCATTACACGGACTGCATCGTGGTGGATTATACGATCGGCATTGAAGTGTCCGGCGGCGGCGCCAACCGGTTCACCCGTTGTCATGTGTGGGGCGGATGCATTCCGCCGCCCCGGGAAGGCGCGGAATGCGAGATGCTGCAGGATTCCGTCTGCTTCAAGATCGCGGGGAACGGCACGCTGTTGCGGGACTGCTATGCCGACACGGGGAAGACCGGGTTTTATCTGAACGGCACGGCCTCCCTGTTGGGGTGCTGTTACTTCAACAACTACTACTTCAAGATGGACGACACCACGGTGATCGACCATATCGCGGGCGAGGCGGTGGTGGCCGACTGCACCTTCGTCAAGACCTCGCCGCGCTGCCGCGTGTACCGAGGACCCGGCGCGGGCATTACCTGGCGCGACAACACCTATACCAGCTTTGCCGATGGCGATCTGCCGAAGGAAGACCGCACGGCAATCCGGAATACGGAAGTCATCTACGGCCAGTGAGCGCGCTTCGAGGGCACCTCCTTCTCCGGGCACACCATGCTGACATCCAAACCGGAAGCTTTTTTCTTGCCCGCATTCTGGTTTTATGGGAATATGGCGCCATGAAGACCACGCTGGATATTCCTTCCGAACTGTATCGGCAGGCCAAGGTCAAAGCCGCCATGGAAGGGCGCAAGATCAAGGACCTGGTGGCCGAAGGGCTGGCCCTGGTTGTCCAGGGAAAGAAGTCGGACGCCGCAGTCCGCGAGAGCGGTGTCGATTATGCGGTTTCGCCAACGACGAAGAAGGTAGATCGCTCATTGAAGAAACCTGTCCCGGCCTGGTATGGAATGCTGTCGCGGTATGCAAAGGGCCGGCGCGGTGGCGCCGATATGGAATCCATCCGCGCGAGCATTGCCCGCGGTCTTGCGAAGGAACGGCGGATATGATCGCCGGTCTGGATACGTCGGTGGTCATACGGTTGATCATGAGAGATCCTCCCGAGCTGGCAACCCGTGCATTGGCCTATGTGCAGGAGCTGCAGGAGGCGGGGGATTCGCTGCGCGTCTCGGATTGGGTGATCGCGGAGGTGTATTATGCGCTTCAATATCATTATCAGGTGTCGAAGCAGGATGCGATCGAAGCGCTGAAGCGGTTTACGGCATCGCCTGGAATCCTGGCCACCAAGGAACTGTTGTCCGTGCTGGCCACTCCCGAACTGGCAAGCGCAAATCCCGGTTTCATGGATCGCATGATTCATCTTCAATATCTTCCCGACGGCGTTGCCGAAGTTGCGACGTTCGAGAAGGCTGCCCGAAAACTGCCGCATGTGCGCGTGCTCTGAGGCGAGTCGACTCCAAGGTGAGGACGCATTGTCGAATATGGAAGACGAGTTCAACGGAAAAGCGCCTTCGGGACGAGAATCACTGATTCCGAAGCACGGCGGATTTCGTCGATTGAAAACTTTTCAGTTGTCCGAATTGATCTATGATGTAACCGTCCGGTTCTGCGACCAATACATCGATCGGCGCAGCCGCACTCATGACCAGATGGTTCAGGCGGCCAGGAGCGGGCGCCAGAATATCGCCGAAGGAAGCATGGATTCGGCGACCTCCAAGAAAATTGAGATGAAACTCACCGGAATTGCCAGGGGCAGTCTCGAAGAACTTCGCTTGGACTATGAGGATTTTCTCCGGCAACGCGACCTTCCCAAGTGGGAACCCGACCATCCTGCACTGAAGCGTTTCAAGGCGTTGCGCTGCGCCACGCTCGCGGAGTTTCGTCAGTGGGTGGCAGCGGAGTGGAAAAACACGGACAACAACACGGATGGACACGGACGGACACCGACTGAAGGTGACAACAAAGACGGTGTTGGTCCGTGTGTGTCGGTGCTGGTTGCCAACGGAGCGCTTTCCCTGTTGAATCTCTGCATTTATTTGCTTCGGCGCCAGATGGCCAATCAGGCTGAATCCTTTGAAAGAGAAGGCGGATTCACCGAGCGTTTGTACCGCATCCGAAAGGCAAGACGGAACGAATAGAATCTCATTGATGCAACGGAGCCATATTCAATATCACCCCACCCATTCCCGGGCATTCTGGAAGAACCGCAGCCACGGGCCGGCCTCATGTTTGGCGCAGGCGGAAGGCGCATAGGAAAGCTGGATCGAGCGGAAGGCGCGCTCGGGATGGGGCATCATGATGGTGACGCGCCCGTCGGGCGTGGTCAGGCCGGTCAGGCCGCCGGGCGAACCGTTGGGATTCAAGGGGTATTGCTCGGTGGCTTTTCCATGATGATCAACATAGCGGATGCCGGCCAGCCCCTGTTTCCAGATGGCCTCCTGATCGGCCGGCGTGGCAAACACGGCGCGCCCCTCGCCATGGGCCACGGGCACGGGGACGATCGAGCCGGCCATGCCTTTCAGGAATAGGGATGGCGTTTCCAGAATCTCCACATTGACCAGCCGCGCTTCGAACTGCTCGCACCGGTTGCGCAGAAACCGGGGCCAGGCCGCGGCGCCGGGGATGATCTCCTTCAACTGGGAAATCATCTGGCACCCGTTGCACACGCCCAGTGCGAAGGAGTCCGGCCGCGCAAAGAATGCGGCAAACATCTCGCGCAGTTTCGGGTTGAAGAGAACGGAACGAGCCCAGCCGGAACCGGCACCCAGCACGTCGCCATACGAAAATCCCCCGCAGGCCACGAGGCCGGTGAAATCTTTGAGATCGGCCGAGCCGCCGAGCAGGTCGGTCATGTGCACGTCCACGGAGCGGAAACCGGCCTGGTCGAACGCGGCGGCCATTTCCACCTGGCCGTTGACCCCCTGTTCCCGGAGAATGGCCATGCGCGGGCGGGTCTTGCGGCCGATGGAGAAGGCGCGGTCGGGATCGTAGGTCAGGCAGGCCTGCAGGCCCGGGTCGGTGTCGGCCGTGATCAGCGCCAGTTCCTCGCGGGCGGTGTCGGCGTTATCGCGGCGGGCCTGCATCTGGATGGTGGTTTCCGACCACATGCCCTTGAGCGTGGCGATGCGTTCGCGATAGAGCGTCTGGGTGCCCCAGTGCACGGTCAGCTTCCGGTCGGCCACGGGTTTGCCGAGCAGGACGGAGCAGTCGCACAATTTGTGTTCGCGGAGAATGTCGGTTACGCGGGGCAGATCGGCATCCGCCACCTGGATCACGGCGCCGAGTTCCTCGGAGAAGAGCACGGCCAGGGGATCGTCGCCCAGCGGTTTGACGCGCACATCGAGTCCGAGCGTGGAGGCGAAAGCCATTTCCGCCAGGGTCACAAACAGGCCGCCGTCGGAGCGGTCGTGGTAGGCGAGGAGCAGCCGCTGGCGGTTCAATTCGCGGGTGGCTTTGAAGAACGCGGCCACCTCTTCCGGCGAATCGAGATCCGGCGGGGTTTTGCCGACCTGGTTGTACACCTGGGCCAGGCAGGACGCCCCGAGCCGGTTCTTCTTTCGGCCGAGATCGATGAGAATGAGCGTGGAATCGAGGCGCGGCTTGAGGTCGGGGGTCAGGGTCTGGCGGGCGTCCGGGACGGGCGCGAAGGCGGTGACCACGAGGCTGAGCGGGGATGTCATTTTGATCGGCTTGCCGGCGGAGTCGGTCCAGACTGAGCGCATGGACAGCGAGTCCTTGCCCACGGGAATGGCGATGCCGAGAGCGGGGCACAGTTCCATGCCGACGGCGCGGACGGTATCGTAGAGCCCGGCATCCTCGCCGGGTTCGCCGCAGGCGCACATCCAGTTGGCGGAAAGCTTGATGTCCCCGAGCGCGGCGACGGGCGCGGCGGCGATGTTGGTGATCGCTTCGCCGACGGCCATGCGGCCGGAGGCTTCCGGATGCAGGAGCGCCACGGGCGTGCGCTCGCCCATGGCCATGGCTTCGCCGGTGTAGCCGTGGTAGCTGGTGAGCGTGACCGCCACATCGGAGACGGGGGTCTGGTGCGGGCCGCACATCTGGTCGCGCGTCACAAGCCCGGTGATGGTTCGATCGGCGATCGTGATGAGGAAGGTCTTGGAAGCGATGGCGGGCAGGCGCAGGAGGCGCGCGACGGCGTCGGCCACGGTCACGCCCGCCAGGTCAAGCGCCGGCGGGTTTTCGGGCCGGTGCGCGACATCCCGTTTCATGCGGGGCGGCTTGCCGAGGAGCACCGCGAGTTCCATGTCGATGGGCCGGTTTTTGAAGTGCTCGTCTTCAAGCACGAGACGGCCGTCGCCGGTGGTTTCGCCGATCACGTGGGCGGGGCAGCGTTCGCGGCGGCAGAGGGCGAGGAAGGCGTCCAACGACTCGCGCGCCACGGCCAGCACATAGCGTTCCTGGGCTTCGCAACACCAGATTTCGAGGGGGCTCATGGACCGCTCCTCGTTGGGCACGGCTCGGAGCTGGAACCGGGCGCCGCCGGGCGCGACGAGTTCGGGGCAGCCGTTGGAGAGTCCGCCGGCGCCGATATCGTGGATGCTGAGGATGGGATTGGACTCGCCCATGGCGATGCAGCCGTCGAGCACCTCCTGGCAGCGGCGTTCCATTTCGGCGTTGTCTCGCTGGACGGAGTCGAAATCGAGGTCGAGCGCATTGGCGCCGCTGTGCATGGAGGAGGCGGCGCCGCCGCCGAGCCCGATGCGCAGGGCGGGGCCGCCGAGCTGGATGATGGAGACGCCCTTGCCGAATTCCTTTTTGAGGACGTGCGGCCGGATGATGGCGCCGAGTCCGCCGGCGGCCATGATGGGCTTGTGATAGCCGCGGTAGCGGTTCAGGACCGTATCCTCGAAGGTGCGGAAGATGCCGGCGAGCTGGGGCCGGCCGAACTCGTTGCCGAAGCCGGCGCCGCCGAGGGGGCCGTCGGTCATGATCTGGAGGGGCGTGGCGAGGCGGGCCGGAAATTCGGCGATCTCTTTTTCCCAGGGCTGGACAAAGCCGGGAATGCGGAGATTGGAGACGAAGAAGGCGGCCAGCCCGGCCTTGGTCTTGCCGCCGATGCCCGTGGCGGCCTCGTCGCGGATTTCACCGCCGACGCCGGTGGCCGCGCCGGGGTAGGGGGAGATGGCGGTGGGATGGTTGTGCGTTTCCACCTTCATCAGGATGTCCACCTGCGCCGGTTCGTAGCCATAGGCGCGCGAGCCCGCCTTGTCGCACCGGAACCAGTCGGCGGGGAAACCCTCCATGACCGCGGAATTGTCCGCATACGCGGAGAGGGTGCGGCCGGGGTGCCGCTTGTGGGTGTTGCGGATCATGTCGAACAGGCTGATGTCGCGGGGTTTGCCGTCGATGACCCAGTCGGCGCGGAAGATCTTGTGGCGGCAGTGTTCGGAGTTGACCTGGCCGAACATCATGAGCTCGACGTCGGTGGGGTTGCGATCGGCCTTGCGGTAGGCGTCGAAGAGGTAGGCGATCTCCTCCTCGCTGAGCGCGAGGCCCATGTCGCGGTTGGCCTTGCGGAGCGCCTCGATGCCGCCCTGGCGCGCGTCCACCGTGGCAAAGGGGCGGGGCGGGCGGTGGTGGAACAGGTCGCCGATGTCCAGGTAAACCCCCTCGGTCATGCGGTCGTGCATGAGGCCGAGCGCGGGGCGGACGGTGTCGAGGGGAAGGTCCTGTTTCGCGGCGTTCCGGAGGCGGAAGTGGATGCCGCGTTCCACGCGTTTGACGGCGGCCAGGCCGCAGTTATGGAAGATGTCGGTGGCCTTGGAGGACCAGGGCGAAACGGTTCCCTTGCGGGGGGTGACGAGGAAGCCGTCAGCCACGGCCGGCGGGAGAATGTCGCCCGCGTTGAGGAGCGCGCGGGATTTCGCCAGCAGGTCGTCCGAAAGCGATTGTTCCAGATCGAGGGCGTAGATGAAACGGGCCTCGATATCCGCGGCGCCGAGGGCGGCGAAATGGAAATCGAGCGCGCGGCGGAGGGCGGCGAGGCGAAAGGGGGAGAGGGCGGTTTGGCCTTCGAGGACGAGCAGTTTCACGGCGCGGTTCCCGGGGTTTGCTCCTTGCTCTTTCCGCGTTCCCGGATGAGCGGGCCGGGCTGCTGGTTGTAGACCTTCGCGCCGGGCGGCACGGAGTGAACGAGCCAGACGTTGCCGCCGATTTCCGCGCCCATCCCGATGGTCGTCTTGCCGCCGAGGATGGTGGCGCCGGCGTAGATGGTGACGTTGTCCTCGACATTCGGGTGGCGTTTGATGCCCTTGATGGGGTTGCCGTTCTCGTCCTTGGGGAAGCTGAGGGCGCCGAGGGTGACGCCCTGGTAGAGCTTGACGCGCTTGCCGATGACGCACGTCTCGCCGATCACGACGCCGGTGCCGTGGTCGATGAAGAAGCCCGGCCCGATCTGGGCGCCGGGATGGATGTCGATGCCGGTCTGGGAGTGGGCGTGTTCGGACATGATGCGGGAGATGAGCGGCACCTTCTGCTGGTAGAGCACATGGGCGATGCGGTGCGTCATGATGGCGAGGATGCCGGGGTAGCTCATGACGACCTCCATGAAGGAGCGGGCGGCGGGATCGCCCTCGTAGGCGGCCACGATATCCTCCTGCAGGATGCACTTGATGTCGGGCAGGGCTTCCATGAGCGCGTGCACGGCTTTTTCGGCTTTGACGCCGCAGTCGCCGCAATTCTTGCACTTCTCGAATTCGCACTGGTAGCGGAACGCGAGCTCGACCTGGCGGCGGAGCGACGCGCGGATGGCGTGGAGCTTTTCCTCCACCAGGCCGCGCATCTGGTCGGCGGGGACGGGCTCGTAGCCGTGGCAGCCGGGGAAGAGGGCGGCGATCAGGTCGTCGAGGACTTTATAGACGGCCTGGCGGCCGGCGAGGCCGAAGCCCTTGGAGGCGTTGGCGACGGTGCAGCGGTCGCACTGCGTGAGTTGCTCGGCGATGGCGCCGATGTTTTCGGAGTCGGAGGCACGGGTCATGTTGGTTCCCTTTCCAGAAGGACTACGATTTCGTCGGCGCCGAGATTGCGGCAGCCGAGCGCCAGGAGCGCGCGGCCGACCGGATCGTCGGACACGCAATGAAGGCGCGAGCAGCGGAGCCGCTCCTGGCGGCAGAGGGCCGTGAAATCCGTGAGTGTGGCGAGATGAATGTTGGGAGTGTCGTACCAGTCGAAGGGAATCGAGCCCGACTTGGGCATGCGGCCCGCGAAGCCCAGGCGGAGCCGGTGTTTCCAGTTCGCGAAATTGGGAACAGTCACGATGGCCCGGCGGGCGACGCGCATCATTTCGCGGAGCACCTCCGCGGGCTTGCGGACGACCTGGAGGGTGCGGCTGAGGATGGCGAAATCGTAGGCCTGGTCGGGGATCATGGAGAGGCCGGCGTCGATGTCGCGCATGAGCACGGGCAGGCCGCGCCGCACCGCCACGAGCACGGGATGGATGTCGATATCCACGCCGAGCCCGGGAATGCCCGAGCCGGCGGTCAGGGCGGCCAGCAGGTCGCCGTCGCCGCAGCCGAGATCCAGGATGCGGGAACCGGGCTCCACCATGCCGCGGATAACGGGGTAATCGTCCCCGGCGGGGGCCGGCGGGGGCGGGGTGCCGGAGCGGTGGGCGGGCTCCGCGGCCAGGTAGTGGCGGATCAGGTCGGAGAGCTCCGGGAGGTCGAGCAGGAACGCGTCATGGCCCTGTTCGGCTTCGAGGAGGCAGTAGGAGACTTCCTTGCCGGCGCGCATGAGCGCCTCGGCCATTTCCAGGGACTGGTCGGGGGTGAAGAGCCAGTCGGTGGTGAGGGCGACCACCAGGAACCGGGCCTGCACGCGGCGGAAGGCTTCGGCGAGGCTGCCGTATTGATCCTCGAGGTCATAGGCGTCCATGGCCTCGGTGATGTG
>CAZSUH010000088.1:0-12704 GCA_964609905.1 uncultured Verrucomicrobiota bacterium | reverse complement strand
ACCCGGTCGATGAACAGGCCGTCCTCCAGCACCATCTGGTGCATCTCGAAAATGCGCGCCCCCCCCTTGCCCAGCGCGTTGACCATATTATGCTGGATATCCCGCAACTGGCGCCGCGTTTCGATGACCGCCCGCTCGAACCGCGCAACCTCCTGAATCGTGTCCCCCGGCGCGATGACGCGCACCGGCAAGGCTTCATCCTCGCGGGCAATGACCACGGCCGGGCCCACCGCCACGCCGCGGGAAACGCCGGTTCCCCGCAGTGTCTGTTCCTCGGCGATGTTTTTTTTCCGATTCGGCATGCGCCTCTATTCCTCGTAAAATTTGTTTTCGACCAATTGCTCGAGTTCGTCCAGCACCTTCGCGGCATCGAATCCGAGCGCCGTGACTTTCATCTTCGCGCCCAGTCCCGCCTCCAGTGTCATCAGCCCCATGATGCTTTTTCCCGAAACCTCGTTTCCATCCTTTTCCACCAGCACGTCCGCTTCGTAGCGGGTAGCGATTTTAACAAAAAGGGCTGAAGGGCGCGCGTGCAACCCAAACTGGTTCTTGATGGTCAATATCCTGACCAACGGAATATTTTGCCTGTTATCCTGCCTGTTCACGCTTCGCGCTCCTCGCTAAAATAGCGGCCAGTTTTTTGTCCAATTCCTTCACCGCGTCGTGACCCAACAGTCGCAACCGGAAATCCATCGCCGCCGTTTCGACCACATTGGCCAGATCGCGGCCCGCCGCAATCGGCACCTCCAAAAACGGAATGTCCCTCCCGAGCACATGGCGCACGGCCTTGTCCTGGCCGTCCCTCAGGATATTGGCTTCGCTCTCCGCCGACGGGGAAAGGCGGATGATCAGGTCAAGCCGCGTGGCCTCGCGCACGGAGGCCACGCCGAACAGGCTGGGCACGTGGATGATGCCCACGCCACGGATCTCCATGTGGTGCTTGGTCACTTCCGGCGCGGTTCCGATCACCTCGCCCGACCCGTCCATCCGCATCCAGGCCACGTCGTCCGAAACCAGGCTGTGCCCCCGTTTGATCAACGCCAGCGCCACCTCGCTTTTCCCGACCCCATGCGGCCCCTGCAGCAACACCCCCAACCCATGAACTTCCAGCAACGTGCCCTGCATCATCACCCGGGGCGCGATCAGGGTCTCGACCATGACCGTCGCGGCGTTGATGAAGTTCATGGTCACCATGGGCGTCCGCAGCACGGGCGTCCGGGTCTGTTCGCCCAGTTCGATCAACTCGCGGGGAATCCGGCGGTTTCGCGTGACGACCAGGCACGGAACAGCGCAGGCCAGCGCGCGAGCCAGCCGGTTTCGCCGTTCCCCCGGCGTGAGGGAGGCCAGATAGGCCAGTTCGGCATTGCCGAGAATCTGCACCCGGCGATGCGCGAAATAGGTGAAAAAACCCGTCAATGCAAGCCCCAAGCGGTTGAGGGAAGCTTCGGGAATGGGCTTTTTTAAGCCCATTTTCCCGGCCTCCAGATTCAGCGACAGCTTGGATCTCCCCGCCTCGAGGAACTCCGACACCGTCAGGGATTGGGGCCCGGCCTGCAACATGACGTTTATTCCCCGGTCTCGCGTTCGGCTTCCAGTTCGCCGAGCCCTTTCCCGGTCTGATGGTTCGTCACCACCTTGTCCCGGCTCCGCCGCAACTGTTTGGCCATCTTGTCCGCGACCAGGTCGATGGAGGCGTACATATCTTCGGACGATTCACTGGCTTCCAGCCGCAGGTGATGGCGCCCCTGCACCACCACTTCCGCGATGTGGCGGTATTTCTGAATGTCCATGATCACCCGAACGCTCTCGACGGCCGGAAACTCCTCCACCACCTTCTGAATCTTCCGGCGGGCGTATTCCTTGATCGCATCGGTCACGTCCACATGCCGTCCCGTGATTTCGATAACCATCGTTGCCATCCTTTCTTTGGTCACATGCTGAAACGCGGCCCCAGATACATTTCCCGACTCACCGGGTCGTTGCTCAGGAACGAACCGGTTCCCTCTCGCAACACCTTGCCGTCGCAAATCAGATACGCCCGGTCCACGATAGACAGGGTTTCCCGCACATTGTGATCCGTGATCAGGATGCCGAGCCCCTGTTCCCGGAGATCCGTGATGATTTTCTGCACATCGTACACCGCAAGCGGATCCACCCCGCTGAACGGCTCGTCCAACAGAATCATGGACGGATTGGTGACCAGCGCCCGCGTAATCTCCAGCCGACGCCGTTCCCCTCCGCTGAGCGTATAAGCGGCCTGGCCGGCCAGCCCCGCCATCCCCAGCTTGTCGAGCAAATCGGCCAGTCGCGCACGCCGCTCCTTCGCTGTCAAATCCAGCGTCTCCAGAATCGCCATCACGTTCTCTTCCACCGTCAACCGCCGGAACACGGAGGGTTCCTGCGACAGATACCCCATTCCCAACCGCGCCCGCCGGTACATCGGCAGATTCGTGACATCGCGCCCCTCGAACTCGACCCTTCCCCCGTCCGCGCGGATCAACCCCATGACCAGGTAGAAGGTCGTGGTCTTGCCCGCCCCGTTCGGACCCAGCAACCCCACCACTTCCCCGCGCTTCACCGAAATGCCGACCCCGTCCACCACCCGGCGTCGATGGTAAACCTTGACCAGCTTTTCCGCGGACATCAGCGCCCTGTCGTCCATACGCCCTTTCGTTACTCCAGCATCCCCTGCAGGGACTGGCCCTTTCCCGGGTAGATCACCATGGAAGCGGGTTCACACACGATTCGATTGTCCCCGCGAAAAAACGTGATCTTATCCCCGCGCAACACCTCGCGCCCCTGCCGAATGGTCGCGTTCCCCACAAGCACAAGTTTCCCTTCCCCGGCATTATACTCGGCCTCATCGGCTGTGGCAACACGCTCCTTTTCGACGATTTTCACGCTCCCGGTCGCCCGCGCAAGCTTAATCTGCTGGCGAACGGTATCCATGGCCATCCACAGACGGTCCGCTTCCAGCGTCATGGTCACATCCCTGACCACCACGTTGCTGGTGAAGGTGCCCTGCATTTTTTGATAATCGAAATCCATATGACCTGCCGTAATTTCCGTTCGCTTCGGCTCTGCCGCCGCTTGCTCTCCGCTCGCGGGCTCCGCCGCCGCCGAGATCCAGAGGGCCGCCAAAGCCGCCACCAGCCATCCGTTCATGATCTTCCCATGCTTCATGGTCGTTTCTCCACGTTCATCCACCCCATCGAGCGCACGGTGGTGACCCGCACCTTCCGCCGGATCGTCACCGTCGTTTCGCCTCTTTTCCAGTCCAGGCCCTCCCCCGTGATCAGGAGGCCGGCCCGAATCACCCGCACGGGAGAATCCGACGTCACCTTGCCCGTCGCGCGGTCATACCGGCAACTTTCCCCCCAAAAGGAGGTGGCCAGGCGGCCCGCCTCGTAGACTTCCACGCGAAGATTCCGAACCGTGATCAAGTCGCCGTCGAAGATCGCCGTATCCCCAAACAATTCGCTTTTCAACGTCCCGTCCGAATGGTAATCGGGCAGCCGGAGACCGGTCACCTCCACGGGACCCGTCTCCGCAATCATCCGGGGCCCCTGGGCCCGCGCGGGAGCGACCGAGCAGGCGGCCGCAAGCAGCGTGACCAGGAGGGCCGGAGCGCTGTCAAGCCACGATCGCATCGATTCTCCTCAACTCCCCCCACAACCCTCTCAACCGGTCGAACGGCACGGAGTTCTCCCGGTCCGAGAGAGCCTTTTCCGCGCTGAGATAGGTCTCCAGAAATACCGCATCGCAGGCGCCCGTGGCCACGGCCGCGCGCGCCAGGGCCGGCGCCCATTGACCGTCCCCGCCCGAGTGATCCTTCTCCCCGCCCGGCCGCTGCACGCTGTGGGTCGCGTCGAAAATCACCGGATACTCCAGGTCCCGCAGGACCAGCAGGCTGCGCATGTCCGCCACCAGGTTGTTGTAACCGAACGTGACGCCTCGCTCCGTGACGCAGATGGACGTATTTCCGGTGCTGGCCGCCTTTTGAACGACGCCCTTCATATCCCATGGCGCCAGAAACTGGCCTTTCTTGATGTTCACCGGCAGGCCCGTTCGGGCCGCGGCCAGAATCAGGTCCGTTTGCCGGCACAGAAACGCCGGGATCTGCAGCATGTCCACGGCGGCGGCAGCGGCGGCGACCTCGTTTTGGTCGTGAATATCCGTCAGCACCGGAACCCCGAATGTCGCGCGCACCTCCTGGAGAATCTTCAATCCGGCGACCAAACCCGGCCCCCGGAACGAACCCAGAGAAGAACGGTTCGCCTTGTCGTAGGAAGCCTTGAAAATGAACGGAATGCCGCATTCCCGGGCAAACCCGGCGAGCGCCTCGGCCAATTCGAGGCAGTCCGCGCGGTTGGCAATCACGCAAGGGCCCGCGATCAGGGCCAGCGGCCTGCCCGCGCCCAACTCAACCGAACCCACTCGCACCGTGCGATACATGCTAAGCCTCCCCCGCCGCTTCCGCGCGGCGCACCGCCGCTTCGGCCGTCGCCACATCCTCCGGCGTATCCACGCCGATACCCGCCTCGGTCGTCTCAAGCACCTTGATCCGGCCGCCCATGTTCAACGCGCGCAGTTGCTCGAGTTTTTCCGCCTGCTCCAGTTCGCAGGGCGGCGTGCTCAGCAACCGGTTCAAAAACGCCGTCGTGTACGCGTAAATGCCGATATGCCGCCAACGGGTGATCGCCCGGTCCCCATCCCGCACGAACGGAATGGGCAGGCGTGAGAAATAAAGCGCCCGGCCCGATGCATCCCATACCACCTTGACCACCGAGGGTGCGGTCTCGTCCCGCGACTGCGTGATCGGGCAGGCCGCCGTCGCCATATCCCAGCCCGGTTCCCGGAAACAGGCGGCCAGCCGGTCGATCAGGACGGGATCGATCAGGGGTTCGTCCCCCTGGATATTGATCGCCACATCCGCGCCCATCCCGCGCACCGCTTCGGCCACGCGATCCGTGCCGCTCGGATGATCCGCGCGCGTCATGACCGCCTGACCGCCAAACGCCCGGACTGCCCGGGCAATCCTCTCGTCGTCCGTGGCGACCACCAGGGCGGCGAGCGATGCCGCCCGCGACGCCCGTTCCCAGACGCGTTGCACCAGCGGTTTTCCGGCGATGAGCAACAGGCTTTTCCCCGGAAGCCGGGTGGATGCCCAACGGGCTGGAATGACACCCGCCACTTTCATGTTTTCCCCGCCTGGTCGCGTTCCAGGTTTTCCAGCAATTCGCGGGGCGAACAGGTGGCCGTGCCCAGTTTGCCAACCACCACGCCGGCGGCATAGTTGCCCAACACCGCCGCTTCCGTCACCGATGCACCCGCGGCCAGCGCGAGCAGGCAGGTGGCGATGACCGTGTCACCCGCCCCGCTGACATCGAACACCTCCCG
Organism: uncultured Verrucomicrobiota bacterium; assembly: GCA_964609905.1. Classification (GTDB taxonomy): domain Bacteria; phylum Verrucomicrobiota; class Kiritimatiellia; order CAIKKV01; family CAIKKV01; genus CAZSUH01. The sequence goes on along the minus strand of CAZSUH010000088.1, from coordinate 7,304 downwards.
AGCCCGCGTCGGGATTTGCGCCGGTTTCCCCCTGGGGGTCGCCAGGTACATGCCCTGTGACCCCAGAGTGATCGCCAACCCCTCCGGCCGCCAGCGCGCCATCAGTCGGCGGGCCGCCTCCTTCAACGTCCTGTCGCTCATCGGTTCATCCACGTGGGAGCGGGGCGGCAGCCCCGCGCACACATGGGCCTCTCGGCAATTGGGCGTGGCCACGGTAATGCCCCGGACGCGGATGCCCCGGTCCTCCTTGGGATCATACCCGACCGGCGCATGCCTCGCGCGCGCCGCCTGCAGAACCGCGTCAATGGCGGGCTGGCGCACCACGCCTTTGCCGTAATCCTCGATCACCGCCCCGGTGCAGCCCTTCATGACTTTCGTGACCCGCTCCGCGAACGCCGCCTGGACGGCGGGACCAAACCGGATCGGATGCTCGCGATCCACGCGAACCACCTGCTGCTGCTCCGCCAGAATGCGGGTTTTTTCAATGGTGGTCACCCCTTTCACCCGTAACACGCCCCGCGTGGATATCCCCGCCTTGTCCAGCACCCGGATCAGGTCGTCCCCCGTCTTGTCCCGGCCCGCGATTCCCGCCACCACCGCCCGCCCGCCCAGGGACCGCACATTCATTGCCACGTTCGCCGCTCCGCCCGGCATGTCCGTCTCCTGCGACACCAGCACTACCGGAACCGGGGCTTCGGGCGAAATCCGTTCCACGCTGCCCCGGATATAACGGTCGAGCATGAGATCACCCAGCACGAGAATGTGCTGCCTCCGAAATTTCGCGATCAGTTCCGTGGCCCGATCCATGGATATCATGGTTGAACTCCTTTCCAAAAATCGCGCCCCCAGGGTGTTCCCCCCGAATCCACATCGAACACGAGTTCCCGCACACCGGCGCCCTCGATCGCCAGCCACTCCGCTCCCAGGCTCCGGTATCGGCCTTCGCCCCCGAACATTGGCCCGGTGCGCAACCGGAAATGAACGGCGCGCCGGCCGGGCAAGACCACCGGAACAGCGTCCAGGTCGATCGACTCCAGGCGCCGCTCCGTCACCCCGTCCGGCGTCGCCACCTCCAGCGTTCCCCGCAAAATCCGAACCGACGCCCTCCCTTGCACCGGCGCCAGCCAGTCCACCATGTCGCCGGCGTTCCGGATTTGCCCCAAAAGTCCAAGTTCCTCGGGGTTCCAGTTTCCATCCGCGCCCCGCACCAGGCGCGCATACGGCCTGATCATTCGGATCTCCAGCCCCCGGAACGGCCGCCACCCCACCCGCAACTCGGGCACGAACAGGCCGGGCCTCTCCCGCCCCGGGTTGACCGGCACCGTCAGGTCCTTGAGCGCCACGTCGTAGGGCCAAACCATGCGGCTGCCCCGAATGCCGACCCGCGTCTGCGTCCAATCCAGAATCCGGGCGGCCGCGAGTTCCCGAAATCCCGCCGTTCGCACGGCCAGCACGCCAAAAACCAGCGTGGCGCCGACCAGAAACAACAGGAAGTAACAGGTATGAGCCAAGGCGCCACCCCCCCGGGATTCGCCCGCCACCGCCGCCGTTTCCCCATCCCAGTCGGGGGACGCATGCCGGTTCAGGGTCATGCCGCCCCTCCTTTCGGGCGGACGCCGAACAACGCCGTGCCCACGCGAATCCAGGTGGCCCCTTCGGCGATCGCGACCTCAAAATCGTGCGACATGCCCATCGACAACTCCGGCAGCGGCGTTCCCGTCCGTTCCTGGAGAGAATCCCGCAACTCGCGAAGCCGGCGGAAGTGCGGCCGGACCCGCGCCGGGTCCGGATCGAACGGCGGCATCGTCATCAGCCCCGTCACCGTCACGTGCGCAAGCCGGTTGGCCCGCGCCACCGCGGACTCGACGTCCTCGGATCGCATGCCGAATTTGCTCGGCTCCCCCGACACGTTGACCTCCAGAAAGAGTTCCAGCCGGCGGCCCGATTCGGCGCAGGCTGCCTCGAGCCGCTCCAACAGGGATATGGAATCCACCGCGTGTATGACCGTGAAAAGGCCGGCCGCCAGGCGTGCCTTGTTCGACTGAAGATGCCCGACCAGATGCCAGCAAAGCCGGCCCGGACAAAGCGGCATTTTGGCCATGGCCTCCTGAACCTTGTTTTCGCCGAACACCGTGAGGCCCGCTTCGGCAGCCTCGCGCACGGCTTCAGGTCCGAACGTTTTGGAGACCGGCAGCAGGCGCACAGACGCCGGATCGCGTCCCGCCCGCTCGCAGGCCGAGTCCATGCGATGCCGGATGGCCTCCAACCGTTTCTGGAATCCAGTCTCCATGCCCCGATTAGCCTTTCCATGACGCCGGAAAACTCACATCGTCTGCCGGCCCCGGACCGCCCGGGCCAGCGTCACGCTGTCCGTATACATGATTCCACTTCCGGCCGGAAGCCCCGCCGCCAGGCGCGACACCCGTACCGGACGATCCTTCAGCCGTTCACGAATATAGCTGCAGGTGGCGTCGCTTTCCATATCCGTGTTCAGCGCAAGCAACACCTCTTCCACCTTCTCCGCATCCACGCGCCGGATCAACTCCTCCAGACGGATATCCGCGGGCCCGGTGTTGCCGGACGGAGAAAGCTTGCCGAGCAACGCGTGGTAACGCCCGGCATAGCCGCCGCTCGCTTCGATCGACAGGATGTCGCTGGCATCCTCCACCACGCACAGAATCGATCCGTCCCGGCGCTGATCCGAGCAGAGCGCACAGGGATCTTCCTGGACGGTGGTGATGCAACCGCACCGGGAGCAGCACCGGACCTCCGCCGCCACGCCGCTCAGGGCTTCCATCAGTTCCGCCAGCAAGCCCTCCGGATCCCGCGCAATCCGGAAGGCCATGCGCTCGGCCGTGCGGCGGCCCACGCCGGGCAGCCGGCCCAGTTGGGCGCTCAACCGGTTCAGGTGGTCGGACGCCTTCACGCAAGCCCGCCAAGACCCGGGACATTGAAGCCCGCCGTCACCTTGCCCATCTCCGCGGTCATGGTCTCCTTCGCTTTCGTCAGCGCGCCGTTGACGGCCGCTTTCACGCTGTCCTCCAGCATCTCCAGATCCTGGGGATCGACGATGCGGGGATCGATCTTGAGGGAAACCAGGACGTTATCGCAACGGGCCTGGGCCGTGACCATTCCGCCGGCGGCGGAAAATTCGACGACTTTCTCCCCCATCTCCCGTTGAACCCGCTCGATGTCCTTCTGCATCGAGGCGGCCTGCTTCATCAACTTCATCAGATTCGGCATTGTACGATTCTCCATTCCATGACCGGGTCCCAATCCACGCTATTCCTGGCGTACGTCAAGAATATACCCTTTCAAAATCCGGACCGCCGCCTGCACGGTGGGATGCTCGATCAAATCGCGGCGGGATATCCGTTCCCCGCCCGGCTCCACGGCCGGTTCGGTATTCGGCGTCTCCTCCGAAGAGGCCGCCGGAAACGAGCCGCCCGCCGGGGCCGGTTGGGGGGAAGCCTCCGGCTCGTCCGCCAGACTGAACTCCACCCGAACCGCGCGTCGCAACACTTCCTGAATGCCGGCCTGCACCGCCAATTGAAAACGGGGGGTACCCGAAAGCCGCCTCACCTGCCCGGCAAACGACGCGTCGAAGGCTACGACCACCGTGTCGGCCGTCACCGCCACCGGCCGGCCGTGCAACAGCATGGCCTTGACAGGCATCGAGCGCCGCCCCGCCTCCTCCAGAACCGTGGCCCACCGCGCGCGCACCCGCTCCAAGTCGGCTGACGTGGAATCCGTTTCACCCGGCTCGCGCGCCACAAAACGGGGCGCCCGTTCGCGGGCCGTCACCGTGGCGGCTTCCCCGACGCCGGAATCCGAGGCCGACAGGGACGCTTTCAACGCGTGGATCTGCGCCAGCAGGTCATCAATCGTGACCGACGAGGCGGCGCGCGCGCACCGGATCAGCGAGGTTTCCAACAGCGTCTTGCGCGACAGGGCGTATTTGATCCGGCTTTCCGCCTGCACCAGCAACTCGGCGATTCGCAACAGGTTGTCGGAACTCGTTTTCCCGGCCTGCGCCTTCAGCGCAGCCGCCTGTTCCTCCACGATGTCGAGCGACTCGGCGGCCTCAGGCGCACAGGCGATCACCAGCAGGTTGCGGAACACTTCCAGCAGTTCCACGACCACCCGCTGCATATCTTTTCCAGCGCGGTCCAGGACATCGATCTGCCGGATCAGCGCCCCCAGATTCCCGGCGAGGATCGCGGCGGTTAACTCCTCCAGGGTCTGGCGCGAAACCAGGCCGAACACCGACAGCACGTCCTCCTCCGCGATCGACGCGCCCCGGAACGCGATCAACTGATCGAGCGCGGACTCCGCGTCCCGCATGCCCCCCTCCGCGCCACGGGCGATGGCCAGCAGGGCGTCCGGCGAAACCTCCACGGATTCGGCCTTCGCGATCTTCGCCAGGTGGTTCACAATGTCGCGAGCCAAGATGCGGCGCAGGTCGAAACGCTGGCATCGGGAAACAATCGTGGCGGGAACTTTATGCGCCTCCGTGGTGGCGAAAATGAACTTCACGTGGGGTGGCGGTTCCTCCAGCGTCTTCAGCAGGGCGTTGAAGGAACCGGCCGACAGCATGTGGACTTCGTCCACGATGTACACCTTGGTGCGGCAACGAGCGGGGGCATATTGCACATTGCCGATGATGATCTCGCGCACCTTGTCCACCTGGGTGTTCGAGGCGGCATCGAACTCGACCACGTCCAGGCAGGCGCCCGAGGCGATCTCCCGGCAGGCGTCGCAGACCCCGCAGGGCGTGACGGTCGGGCCCTTTTCGCAGTTCAACGCCTTGGCCAGAATGCGGGAAAGGGAGGTTTTGCCGATGCCCCGGGGTCCCACGAAGAGGTAGGCATGCGCCACCCGGCCCGTGGAAAGCGCATTCTTCAGGGTCCGGGTGACATGCTGCTGGCCCACGACGTCGTCAAATTGCTGGGGGCGCCATTTGCGCGCCAGAACTTCGTATGCCATGTGTGTCCCCGTCTTTCCGTTCCGGACTCGACCCGATGCCCAGGAGTCCCCCGGCGCTGACCCCACCGGTTTGCCGTTGCTTCCTTCCGGTCCTGGCGGGATTTCACCGGCAGGCCGGCCCGTGAGCCCCGGGCATCGGGGCGAACCCGGAACAGGTTTCCGCCCGGCCGCGCATCGACCCTGAGGCCGCATGCACGACGGTGAATACTCTAGCCCCTCTTGAACCGGCAATCAAGCGAAGACCGGAAAAAAGAGAAGCACTGGCGGGTTGCGCCAGGCTTCGTTACCGTTTATGATGCGGCTGATGAAAGAATCCGGACAGCCGCCGCATCTGGGCGACCCGCATCTCCGCTTCATGTCGCTGGCGTTGCGGGAAGCGGAAATCGCCGCGACCGAGGGGGAAGTTCCCTGCGGCTGCGTGATTGTGCGGGAGGGCGCCATTGTCGGTCGCGCCCACAACCAGGTCGAGCAGCTTCGGGATCCGACCGCCCATGCGGAAATCCTGGCCATCACACAGGCCGCGGCCGCCGTGGGAGACTGGCGGCTGACGGACTGCACGCTCTACGTGACCAAGGAACCCTGCCCCATGTGCGCCGGCGCGATCGTGCTGGCCCGCATTCCCGAACTGGTTTTCGCGCTGCCGGATCCCAAACGAGGCGGGGCCGTGTCGGTGTTTTCGATCGTGGACTGCCCCTCGCTGAATCATCGGGTCAAGGTGACGCAGGGGATACTGGCGGACGAATGCCGGGCCCTGCTCCAGGGGTTCTTCAAGGAAAAACGTTAGCCGAACTTGATGACGATCTCTTCGCCCTTGTCCTTCTCGTCCACGGCGGGCTTGTCCACCTGGATCGGGGCATAGGTCGGCAAAATCCGGTAATAGACTTCCAGCATCAGGCAGGAGAGCGCGGTCGAATAGACCGGGCCGAACGGGGCTTCCTGCGAGGCCGGAGCCGGGCACCAGCTTCCGTCCGGATTCTGCATGGCGCACAGCGCGGGCGCGAACTGTTTGTTCCACAAGATCCAGTCCTTGCCGCCCTGCTGAAAGCGGGCCTGCGTGATATAATACCAGGCGTAGAGCGGCCACGTGTTGACCTGGCGCAAGTCCTGGTTCGGCAGGTTGGCATCGCTCTTCGTCCATCGAAAGTTCAAATTGCCCAACGCCTTGATGCCGGCGCGCGCCTCCGCATCCATGGCGTGGCCCGTCAGTTGCATGCACAGCACGGCAACCCCGGTCATGGGCATGTTCGCGGCCTCGTTTTTCATGCGGGTGCTGTATCGGAACATGCCGGAGGTGTTGTCCGTCATCACCGTCAATCCGCGCACGCCCGTTTCGATGGTGGTGCGCAAGCCCCGGTTTTCCGCGCCCGCGTTCAGCGCCGCTTCGAGCGCCTGAAGATGCCAGCCCGCGAGCGACACGTCCATGTTCGCCTCGGGCCCTTTGACGTAGCCGTAATCCCAACTCCCGCCCTCGTGCTGTCCATCGATGATCACCTGCACGGCATCCTCCATGGCAATGCGCAGGTAGGGAATGCTGGTGAGTCCGTAGGCCTCGCTGATCGCATATGTGGCAATGGCATGTTCATAACAGGCGATCTGGGTGGGGTGCATCGCGCCGCCCCAGTGGGGCCCGCCCGCCCGAAACATGCCGTCCTTCTGGCAACGGAGCATGTAGCGCAAACCCCGCCGGATGGCGTCCCCGTATTCCACGGAAGCCGTGGTCTCGCCATGGGCCAGGAAACAGAGCAACGCCAGGCCCGTCATGCTGGCCCGGTAATTCGGTCCCCAGGACCCATCCCGATATTGATGATCCTTCAACCACTTGAGCGCTTTCAACACGGCGATTTCCGTGCGATCGCCGAGCCCGCCGCCGTATTTCCCGAGCGCCTCGCCCCGTCCGCCCGCGCTTCGCCCCACCCACAACCCCTTGAACACCACCGGAGAGGCCGACTCCATCATGTTGAGATCGGAAAGATCGATCGCATCGTTCTGGGAAGAGGAACTCACCGCATCGACCGCGGGAGGTTCCTGGTCGATGCTCACCTGAGGCGGCGCCACCGCCTCGACCAATTGAGGTAGATCCTCCAACTTCTGCAAATCCTTGGTCAACTCTTCGAGCTGTTCGGGCGGAATGGGCTCGATCACGACGGCCTCCACGCCCCGGTCCACCTCCTTTTTGTCGATGCTCACAAACGTGAACAACGCCAGCAACACGAGCGCGTGAATTAAAAAGGTTCCGGTCGGTCCCCAAAGATTGTCAATAATGCGTCTGATTCGCCAATCCATCGCCTAACCCCGCTATTGCATGCTTCCCACGGATA
>CAZSUH010000087.1:0-12780 GCA_964609905.1 uncultured Verrucomicrobiota bacterium | reverse complement strand
ACCCCGGTGTGCACGACGGAATTCATGACCTTCGCTTCGATGGAGCCGGAGTTCACGGCGTTGAACTGCAAACTGCTCGGGCTCTCGATCGACAGCACCTACAGCCACATCGCCTGGCTGCGGACCATCAAGGAAAAGATCGAATACAAAGGCATGAAGAACATCGAGGTCAACTTCCCGGTCATCAGCGACCTGACCATGGAAGTCTCCAAGGCGTTCGGCATGCTCCAGCCCGGCGCCAGCAACACGCAGGCCGTACGCGCGGTGTTCATCATCGATCCGGAGGCCAAGGTCCGGGCGATCCTGTACTACCCGCTCTCGAACGGGCGGAACATGGAGGAAGTCAAACGGTTGCTGATCGCCATGCAGCACTCGGACCAGTATAAAATCGCCACGCCGGCCAACTGGCAGCTTGGTGACGATGTGATCGTGCCGCCGCCGGGCTCCTGCGGCGTGGCCAAGGACCGCATGACCAAGCCCGACCCGTCCGTGAAGTGCCTGGACTGGTTCCTGTGCCTCAAGAAGTGCCCGCACAAGTAAAGCGATCCTGATCATCGGCCGGCCGGCACGATTCCCGTGCCGGCCGGTTTGCCGCCATGAACAACACCGACCTTTCGATCGCCGTGCTGGCGGAGAATACGGCCCGCGGAGCGGGCTTGCTTGGCGAGCATGGGTTGAGTCTCTGGATCGAGACGCTCGACGGTTGCGTGCTCTTCGACACGGGCCAGGGCTTGGTTCTGCCCCACAACGCCAAACAGATGGAGATCGGCCTGGATGGCGCCGATGCCATTGTCCTCAGCCACGGCCATTATGACCACACCGGCGGTTTATGTCATGCCCTCCGCCAGGCGCCCAAGGCGCGTCTGTTCCTTCATCCGGCCGCGCTTGCGCCCCGGTACAGCCGGCGCGACGGTCAAGCCCGCGAGATCGGCATGCCGGCCCATGCGCGCGAAGCCATCCAGGCGCACGGCGCTTCCGTACCGTGGACTCGGGCGCCCACGGAGGTTGCGCCCGGCCTGTTCGTGACGGGTCCGATTCCCCGTCGGAACGATTTCGAGGATACGGGCGGGCCTTTTTATCTCGATGCCGAGGGGCTCGTGCCCGATCCGATCGAGGACGACCAGTCCCTCTGGGTCGAATTGCCAGCCGGTGTGGTGGTGGCGCTGGGTTGCGCCCATTCCGGGGTCGTCAATACCCTCGATTTCATTCGCGAACAAATCGGAAGAAAACCAATTCTTGCGGTTCTGGGCGGCATGCACCTGGGATCCGCCTCGGACGATCGTGTGACGCGGACCATCGATGCGTTTCGCCGCCTGGAAGTCCAGGAACTGCGCCCCTGCCACTGCACCGGCGCCGCGGCAACGGCACGCCTGATGACCGCCTTCGGCGACCGCTGCCGGCCCTGCGCCGCCGGCATGCGAATGGAGTTTTGACCGGTCCAGCCTTGCGGGCGAGACAAAACGCTGGTATCGTTCTTCCCTATACACAGACGAGGAAGATATGTCGATAGTCCGATTCAGCGTTTCGCTCGAGCAGAAGCTGGTGGAGAAATTCGACCGGAAGATCAAGGCCGAGCGTTGTCCGACCCGATCCAAGGCCGTGGGCGATCTGATCCGTGCGACACTGGTTCAAACGGAATGGCAGGCGGGCGCGGAAGTTGCCGGCGCCATCGTGCTGGTTTACGATCATCACAAGCGGGATGTGCTGAAGCGGCTGACGGACGCGCAGCACGATTGCCATGACGCCATCATCTCGACCCAGCACGTCCACCTGGACCACGACAACTGCCTGGAAATCGTTGCCGTGAGGGGCACGCCGGCCGGAATCGAGGCCCTCGTCACGCGGCTGAAATCGGTCAAGGGGCTGAAACACGTCTCGCTCGCGGCCGGCACCACCGGCTCGCGCATGCCCTGATCTTCCCTTTCGAAAGATCGATCACAAACTTGATTTTGCTTGTCACGTGTTACGAAACCATGATAAGTATTACTCCTATTCAAATGGGAAGCAACTGTCAGGATAAGGAGACGGGCGCCATGGCGAAAGGAACGGGGTCGCCGGTTGTGTGGAGCGCATGGCGGGTCGCGGGCTCGTTGCTTTTGGGCGGCTCGATGGGGGCGCAGGGCGCCACGAACGCGCCAACCGAAATCCTGGTGACGGCGTCGCCCATTACCCAACACGAAAAAGTCGGTCCGGATGGCGGCCCTGTGTCGGTGATCGGGCGCGCGCAACTGGAACGGTTGAACGCCCAGGAACTCACGACGGCGTTGCGTCAGGTCCCGGGCGTCGCCATCTCGCGCTACAATCCGCTCGGTTCCTACGGCGGCGAACATGGCGGCTCGGTCTATATACGCGGCCAAGGGGCGGGCCGGCCGGGCAGCGAAATCAAAATCTATTCCGACGGCGCGCCCCGGGAATCGGGAGTCTGGTCGCATCCCATCATGGACATGGCGCCCGTGGATTTCGCCGAGTCCATTTCGGTTTTCAAGGGGCCGCAGCCGCAGGCCTATCCGGGAACCTTTGGGGCCGTTAACATCGAAACCCTGAAACGGCGCGCGCCCGGCGCCGAAAGCGAACTTCATATCGGCGGCGGAAGCGACGACACGCTCCTGGGGTCGTTCGCTCACGGCGGAAAGCTCGATGGGTTCGACTATTATGCGGGGGCCGCGCACAAGGAATCGGACGGGCATCGCCCGCATGGCGACGCGCGCTTGGATAATCAATTCGTCCGGCTCGGCGCGGCCCTCTCGGAGTCCGACCGTCTTTCCTATATCCTGCAAAGAACGGACAACTGGAGCCGCGATCCCGGACCCGTCGACCAGCCGACTCCCCTCCGCGACCGGTTTGCCACCAAAACCTTGACCCATGTCCTGCGGCTGGACAACCGGCACGACTGCGGGGAAGGATTTTCCCTTTTCTATTATGACGCGGGGGAGATCCGCTGGGCCAAGGATCATCTGAACGGCGCCGAAACGCCGGCGGGTAGTTCGGACACCGATTGGGACAATTACGGTTTCCGCTCGTCCTACGAGGCGCCGATCGACGCGTTCACGCTGACCGGAAGCCTCGATCTGGAATCGTCCGGCGGGCAATCGAAAAACACGACGACGACCGGGGCGGTGCCATTCCGCTTCCGGGACCGCTTCACGACGGTTGCGCCCTACCTGGGCGCACGATATGCCTGGGACGCCGGCGGCTTCACGGTGACGCCCTCCGCCGGAGCCCGGTACTACCACAACAGCGAATTCGATTCCGAAACGGCGCCCTGCGCGGCGCTGACGGTGGAGAAGCACGATGTGCAACTCTTCGTGACGCACGCCCGCGGGGTTCATTACCCCGGCGTGTTCGTGAAGGGCGTAGCCGCTTCGACCCTGGACCGGTTGGAGGCGGAGGTGATGGATAACACGGAAGCGGGCGTGCGCTGGGAGCTTCCTCAACGGGCTGCCGTGCAGGCGTCGGTGTTTCATTTCGAGGGCGACAACCGCCTCCAATACACGCCCAACGGCCTGCTGAATGTGGGGGAGATCAGGGCCGATGGGGCGGAGTTGGCCGTCCATGTCTGCCCGCGCGACGACGTGGCCCTGTTCACGGGCCTGACCTATCTTGACCCGGATTCCGGCACGACGCCCCGCATGCCGGACTTCAGCTTCAGCGCGGGCGCCTCGTTCACGGTCTTGCGCGCGGCGAAACTCGATCTGGACGCGGAATACGTGGGCGACCAGTACGCATACAACGGCCGATCCGGAATGCCGTCCGCCCAAGACCTGGAGAAGGTGGGCCGGCATCTGGTGGTCAACGCCAAAGTTTCCTTGAATCTCGCGGCCGTTTCCGGTCTCCAGGGTGAATTCTATGTGGCCGCCGAGAACGTGACGGACGAGAACTACGAATTCCTGCCCGGATATCCCATGCCCGGGACGACCTACTTCACCGGGCTGCGACTCAAGTTCTAAAGGAGCGCTTTCCAAACCGCATGAACCGACGAACCCTTTCCCACTTGTTGCTCCTTCTGGCCGGCCTGACGTTCACGGCCTGCATGGAGCGCCAGACCGACGGCCAGACCGTCGTCGTGACCACGACCCTGATCGAGACGGCCGTGCGCGACCTCATGGGGCCCGGCATTCCGATTCTTCGCCTGATGCCGCCCGGCTCCTGTCCCGGCCATTTCGATATCGACCCCGGCCAGGTCAACCGCCTCTCGTCCGCCGCGCTCTTTATCCGACACGACTTTCAAGCCGGACTTGACGCCGGTGTCGCGAAGTCGGGTTTGGGGACCAATCGCATCGTCAGCCTCGCCTCGCGTTCCGCGTTCACCATTCCCAGCAACTATGTGGCCGTGTGCGAGGAACTGGCGGATTGTCTGGCGCAAACGCGGCCGGATAAGACCGTCGCCATCGAGTCTGGGTTGGCCGAGGTCAAGCGCAAGGCCGCGGAGGCGGAACAGGCGCTTGCCGATCGCGCACGACGGTTGCGGGGCCGGAAGGTGTTCTGCGCCTGTTACCAGCGCGATTTCTGCCAATGGCTGGGCCTGAACGTGGCATCGACCTTCCAGGCTGGAACGGATGAGTCTGCATGGCAACTCAGCCATGCCGCGGATAGGGCGCGGATGGGGGGCGCCGAAGCGGTGATCGGCAACCGGCAGTGGGGGCCGCGCCACCTGGAGGCGCTGACCGAAGCAGCCGGCTTGCCGGGCATCATGCTCGGAAACTTTCCGGAGAGCGGGGAAGCGGGGGCGAATTGGAGGTTGTTTGACGCTAACGTCAACGCCCTCCTGAAAGGGTTGCCGTGACGGCGGCGGTCGAGATGCGCGAATTGACCGTGCGGCATCGCCGGACGGTGATCTTGGACCAGGTGTCCCTGGCGCTGCCCCAAGGCGCTTTTCTGGCCGTCCTGGGCCCGAACGGCGCCGGCAAGACCACCCTGCTGAACGTGATTCCCGCCCTTGCCCCATTCTCGGGTTATTTGAAGGTGCTGGACGCGGAGGTATCCCGGCTCTCGCCGTTTGCGCGCGGGCGCCTGCGAAGGCGCATCGGCTATGTGCCGCAGTTGCACTCGCGGGGCGCTTCGGTCATGCCGCTCTCCGTTCGTGAGGTGGTTGAAATGGGTCGCGCCGGAGTCCGGGGGGCCGGCCGCGCTTTGACTCCGGAGGACCGGCGCCTCTGCGACGACGCTATGCGGCAGGTGGAACTGGATCGCATTGCCGACCGCGCGTTCGGCGTGCTTTCCGGCGGCGAGCAACGGAAAGTCCATTTGGCGCGCGCCCTGGCGCAGCAACCGGAACTTCTGCTTCTTGACGAACCCGCCGGGCATCTCGATTTTCGCTGGCAGGAAGCCATTACGCAACTCGTCGGGCGGCTGTGGCGGACCCTGGGGCTGACGGTCATGATGGTCACCCACGACCCGCGGCACCTGCCGGCCGGAATCACGCATGCGGCCATCCTGAGCGGCGGCCGTTTGATCCGCATGGGCACTCTGGCCGAAGCCATGGACGCCGCGCTTTTGTCGGAACTCTACGGGTTGCCGCTGCGCATTCTCGAAACGGACGGACGGTATGTCGTTTTGCCGGAGGCCTTGCGATGACGGCGCTCCAAATCAAGTGGCTGCTGACCGCGCTGATCGGCGGCGCCGGTTGCGGGTTGGCCGGTTTTCTTCTGATCGCGTTGAACCTGCCGTTCATGGGGGTCTGCCTGGCGCATGCCGCCCTGGCGGGCGCTGTGCTGGCCTACTATCTCGGAACACCCGTTCTGGGCACCGCCCTTCTGGCCTCGCTGGGCGTCGCCGCGCTTGTGGGACCGCTTGCCGACAAGACGCGAACGCATGCCAATACGGTCATGAGCATCCTGTTTTCGCTGACGCTCGGACTGGCCTTTTTGGGAATTGGCCTCATGCAGGACCGGCGCTCGGAACTGCTCGGGCTGATGTGGGGCAACCTGTTGCTGGTGCGCTGGGCGGACATCCCTCCGCTGGCCTTGGCGTGGCTGTTGCCGCTGATCCTGCTGGTCGTCTTCGCCAAGGAGACCAAGGCCGTGCTGTTCGACCGCGAGATTGCGCGGGCATCCGGCATTCATGCCGCGGCGATCTACTACGCCATCATCGCGTTGTGCGGGTTCACCGTCACCGTCAACCTCAACATTGTCGGCGGCTTGATGTTGTACAGTCTGTTGACCAATCCGGCGGTCGCGGCCATGCAGATCACGCAGACGTATCGGACCGCCGTGATCGGGTCCATGGCGCTGGGGGCGCTCTGCGCCGTTGGAGGGCTCCTGCTGTCGTTCGGCCTGAACTGGCCGGCCGGCGCCAGCATTGTGCTGGTCTCGGCGTTGGTCTATGCGGTTTCCCTGGTCTGGCGCGCGTGCAAAGGACGGGACGCCGTGGAAACGAACCGGAGTTGGTGATGAACCAGAACGACTATTTCGACCGCCTCGCGGTCGGCGGCAATCCGTTGTTGTTTTCGGACGTCGAGCGCGAAAAAATTCTGCGTTTGAAAGAACGGCTTGGGGCGTTGGCCGGGCGGCGCGTGCTCGAACCCGGTTGCGGAGCGGGACCGTTGACGGAGTACCTGTCCGATTGGGTGGGGCCTTTGGGCCGTGTGCTCGCATTCGATTGCAGCCCGGGCATGGCGCGAGAAGGCCGGAGCCGGCTTGCGAATCGGGCCAACGTCGAACTCGTTTGCGCCGAAGCCGAAACCCTCGCCCTTCAGCCCGCGGCCTGGGATCTCGTGATTTTCTTTCGCGTGTTTCCGCATTTCGAAGACAAGAACGCGATTTTGCGGCGCTACCGCGCCGGACTCTCCCGCGGCGGACGGCTGGTGATCGCCAACCTGGAGGGAAGCGCCCAACTCGACCAGAAGCACGCCGGCTTTTCGGCCCCGGTTCGACATCACCGGATGCCCGACGCGCCCGGCGTACGGCGCCTGCTGGAGGATGCCGGTTATCGGGTCGTCACGGTGATCGACGACGAGGCCGAGTTCTTTGCCGAGGCGGTTGCCCCTCCGCCGATCCCACCTCTATTTCTTATTGACGGCACGCATCGCAAGTGAGACTGTTAAAGCAGTTTATAAACCATGAAGCGCCTGCACACCATTTTTCTCTCGGTTTTATTCGTCACCGCCTCGCTGATTATTCCGTCCATTCATCGCGCTCATTGCGCGGACGAACCGTCTGCTCACGATGCCGACACCTGTGCCATCTGCCAAATCGCCCACACCCCGATTCAGCTTTCGGCCGTCTGTCTGACCCCCGTGGAAACCGTGCGCCAGGCCGAAACGCTCGTTCCCGCGGTTTCGCTTGTTCCGCCATTCTCCCCCCGCACCGCCACCCAGGCGCGCGCGCCGCCGGCTTGAGTCGCCCCTTATCCTTGTCGTGACCTCGTCACGAACCGACCGGGCCTGTCCGCCCGCGTTTTGCGACTCACCCCAACATTCAGAGGAGAATTCTCATGCGTTTTTTCAGCGCGTCATTCGCGTTGCCGCTTCTCGCTGCCTTTTGGGCGGCGTCCCCAGGCGCCGCTCAATCCGCCTCGTCCGGCCCAGGCCTTTCGGGCGCAGCCCGCGGTTTCCAATCCTTCAACCCCGATGTGTCCGCTATCGTGGATATGTTTTATCACGCGGACGATTCGAAGGAAGGCATCAGCCACCTGCTGTCGGAACTGTCCGGTTTCAGCCATGTCCACAGTGGCGAGGAGCATCATCACCACGGGCCGGACGAAGGCTTCAACCTCCGCCACCTGGAACTCCAGTTCTCCGCGGACGTGGACCCGTATTTCAAGGCCTGGGCCATCGCGGCCATCGACCTCGAAAGCGCGGAAATGGAGGAAGCCGTGATCGAAACCACCTGTCTGCCTTGGGGCCTCAAACTCAAGGGCGGCAAGTTCTTCAGCGATTTCGGCTATATCAACGCCCAGCATTCCCACCAGTGGGACTTCACCGATCAGCCGTTGATCTACAAGCTCTGCCTGGGGGACCACGGCTTGAACGACAAAGGCATCCAGTTCTCCTGGCTGGCGCCAACACCGTTTTATCTCTTGGCCGGCGTGGAGGCGTTTCAAGGCGAAAACGAAGTTCTGTTTGACTATCACGGCGAGGAGGCCTTGCCGACCCATGACGGCCCCCGCGTGGGCGTGGGCTGGTTGAAGGCCGGCCCGAATCTCCCGGGCCATCACGCCTTGCAATTCGGCGCTTTCGGCGCCACCGGCAAACACCAGGAAGCCCACGACGGCGACGCGGACGGCGAAGAAGACCACTGGCTGGATGGCGACAGTTCCTTCTGGGGCTGCGATATCGTCTATAAATACAACGCCCCCCTGGCGCACGGACAGGGCGACTGGATTGTGCAGGGCGAATATTGCAGCCGCCGCAAGGATCTGGAGTTGGTCGGGCACGACCTGGCGCCTCACCTGGTCGGGAACAGCCGCGTGGACAACCAGGACGGTTACTACGCGCAGGCGGTCTACGGATTTCTCCCCCGTTGGCGAGCGGGATTGCGCTGGGAACAGGTCGGACTGACCAACGACTCCGACCTGCCCGACGGCGGTTCCGAGTCGTTCGGCTCCAGCGACCGTCTTTGCGCCATGGCGGACTTCACGCCTTCCGAGTTCTCGCGGATTCGCCTTCAAGTCAACCAGGGTTCCTACGAAACGGAGGAGGGCACCGAGGACGTCACCGAATTTTACCTCCAGTGGATGATCTCCCTTGGCGCGCATGGCGCGCACAAGTTTTAACCCGAAAGAAATCAACCCCATGAAAATCCATTTTTTGCTTGTCGGCGCGCTGGCCCTGTTCGCCGTCCCCCGGACACAGGCGGCGAAATTGAAAATCGTCACCACCACCTCCGACCTCGCGGCCATCGCCCGGGCGGTGGCGGGCGAAACAGCCGAGGTTCACGGCATCTGCACGGGCCGGGAAGACCCGCACATGCTGACGGCCAAACCGAGCGTCATTCTGCGGGCCCGCGACGCGGACCTGTGGATTCGCGTCGGGCTGGAACTCGAAATCGGCTGGGAGCCGCCCATCCTGGACGGTTCGCGGAACAACCGGATCCGCGTCGGCACGCCGGGCCATCTGGACGCGTCCGAGGGGGCGTTGATCCTGGACGTTCCGCGAACGGCCATCACCCGGGCCATGGGCGACGTGCACCCGATGGGCAACCCCCATTACTGGCTCGACCCGTTGAACGGACGGCGCATCGCCGGCGCGATCGCCGATCGGTTGGCGCTGCTTCGCCCCGACGAAGCCGGCGCATTCCGAACGAACGCGGCGGCTTTTCAGAACGCGCTCGACGAACGCATGTTCGGCGCGGAACTGATCCAAGCCGTGGGCGCGGAGGCGCTCTGGGCAAAGTCGCAGGACGGCACGCTGGACGCCTTCCTGGAGGAACCCGCCAACACGGCCAAGGCGGGCGGTTGGATCGCCGCCATGAAGCCATTGCGCGGCCGGAAGCTCGTGACCTACCACCGGAGCTGGATCTATTTCGCCCACCGGTTCGGGCTGGGAATCGCGGCCGAACTGGAACCCAAACCGGGGGTCCCCCCCACGGCGGCGCACCTGGCGGAGGTCGCGGCAACGGCGAAGGCGAAGGCGGTCACGATCATCCTCCAGGAGCCTTTCTACAGCGCCAAGGCGGCGAACCGGATCGCATCGCAAATCGGCGCGCGCGTCGTTGTGGCGGCCAATTCGGTCGGCGGCCAGCCGGAGGCGTCCGATTACCTGGCGCTGATGGATCTGATCGTCGGTCGGTTGTGCGGCGTGAAGTAAGGATGCGCGTCATGTTTGACACCCCCGAAGAATCGACCGTCGTTTGCGAACATGTAGCCATCGCGTACGGAAAACAAGAGGTCGTGCATGACGCCTGCCTCCGCATTCCGGCGGGAGTTTTACTCCCGTTCGTCGGACCCAATGGCGCGGGCAAGACCACCCTGCTCCGCGCCATTCTGGGCCTGTTGACCCCGGTGCGCGGCACGATCCGAACCCCGTTCGCCGAGAAACCGGCTGGCTATGTGCCCCAGCAGAAGTCGATCGATCCGCTGTATCCGGTGACGACGCGGCAGATCGTGGAAATGGGCCTCTATCCGGAGCTGGGCTGGTGGAAACGGCCCGGAACGGAACAACGGCACCGGGTTGCAGCCGTGTTGGAACGGTTCGGATTGGCCGATCATCAGGACAAAACCTTCAGCGAGCTTTCCGGCGGCATGAAACAAAAAGCGCTGTTGGGGCGCGCGCTGGTCAGCCAGGCGGATATCTTCATCATGGACGAACCCACCTCGGAACTGGATGAAGCATCCGAACGGGAAGTCCTGTCCCATCTGGCCGACCTGGCGCGTCACGAAGGGAAGACGGTGTTGCTGGCCCATCACGGCCTGGATCAGGCCGGAACGCTGGCGGAACAGGTGTGCGTGGTGTGTCACGGCCGCGTTCGTCTGGCGTCGGTCCGGGAGGCCCGCGCCCTGTTAAGCGCGGCGCCCGGTGCGGAGGGCGCTCGTCATGGTTGAAACCATTGGAACGTTGATCGGTTCATTCCCCTATGCCGTCGCAACCGGATTGCTCGTCGGAGTCGCCTGCGCGTTGCTGGGCGTTTTTGTGATCCTGAAACGGGTCGTTTTCATCGGCATGGCGCTTTCGGAAATCGCCGCCTGCGGGATTGCCGGCGCGCTGCTGGCGGGGTTACCCCCCCTCCCGGGAGCGCTCCTGCTGACCTTGTCCGTCGTGACCCTCCTGGCGATGCCCTTCGAAAGCCGCCGCATGCCGCGCGATGCGCTCCTGGGCGTGCTGTTCGTCGCCGCATCGAGCCTCAGCGTCCTGTTGGTGTCGCGCAGCGGCTTGGGACTGCATGAAGTCAAGTCGCTCCTCTATGGCGACCTCATTCTGGCGTCCAAGCGGGACTTCCTCGTGCTCGGCGCCATTCTGATTCCCGCCTTGGCCTGCCTTCTGGGCTTTCGGCGCCCGATGTTGTACAGCTTTCTGGACCGCGAAGCCGCCACGGTGCTGCGCGTCCAACCCGCCCGGTGGGAACTGATGTTCTTCCTGCTGCTCGGACTGGTGGTGGCGGCGGCCTCGAAAGTGGCCGGCGCTTTGTTGGTGTTCGGCTATCTCATCGTTCCGCCCACCATCGCGCTGCTGTTGGCCCGGCAGTTGAACGCCGTCCTGCTTCTCGCCGCCGCGATCGCCGCGCTGATCACCCTGGCCGGCCTCGGCATCTCGTTCGTGGGCGACCTTCCGACCAACCAGACCCTGTGCGTCACCGCCTGCGCGGCATGGGCCTTGCTGGCGCCCGCAGTTTGGTTGCGGAAATAACGACCTCCGGGATTTCCTTCCTTGCACGCGATGCCGAAAATGACAATACTATTGTGATCGGCAACCGAATCCGAGTCGGACTCACCCGCCAAGGACGAAACGCCTTGGCGCCGTCACAAGGAAGAGGGACATGACGCATTGCGCCACCTGGCCGGCACGAGCCTTCCTTCTCGTCGCATTATGGGCACCTCCCGCAGGCTGGGCCGCGCAACGGGTGCGCGTGGGGATTTACCAGAACAGCCCGAAGGTGGCCATGCCCGATTCGGGGCGGCCCGAGGGCATTTTCGTCGACCTGATCGAAGCCATTGCGGCGGACGAAGGATGGTCGCTCGAATACGTGCCGGGGACATGGGCGCAGGGCCTGGACCGGCTGGCAGCCGCGGAGATCGATCTCATGCCCGACGTCGCGCTTACCCAGGCGCGCGAGGCCCTCTATGCCTTCCATCGCGAACCGGCTCTGTCGGACTGGTTCCAGGTTTACACGCGGCGCGGAAGCGGAATCCGGTCCGTGCTGGACCTGAACGGCAAGCGGGTGTCGCTGCTCGAGCGTTCGATCCAGGAGGATGCTTTCGGAAAGGCCGTTTTCGGATACGATCTGAACGTGACCCTGGTATCGATGCCGGACATCAACGCCGCGTTCGCCGCCGTGGCGAGCGGCGACGCGGACGCGGTGATCGCCAATCGCTTTTATGGCGCCTCGCACAGCCGCGCCCATCAGCTCGAAGACACGGAGATCATCTTCAACCCGACGCGGCTTTTCTTCGCGGCGCCCAAGGCGGGCAACCCCGCCCTGCTCGAGGCCATCGACAACCACCTGGCCCGCATGAAAAAAGATCCCGCGTCCCTCTACTATCGATCCCTGCAACACTGGACCTCCGAGGAGATGATATCCCCCTTCCCAGCGTGGCTCAAAGGCGCGGGAATCGCCGCCGCGGCGCTGTTGCTGCTCAGTTTCCTCTGGAACGCGGCGCTGAACCACAAGGTTACGGCCCGAACCCGGGAGATCCGGGAACTGAACGCCCGCCTGGAGCAGCGCGTGACCGAGCGCACCGCCGAACTGGCGGTAGCCAAGGACCACGCCGAAGCGGCCGATCGCTTGAAGTCCGCCTTTTTGTCCACCATGTCGCACGAGTTGCGCACGCCGCTCAACTCGATCATCGGCTTCACCGGCATCCTTCTCCAGGGACTGGCCGGGCCGATGAACGAGGAACAGCGCAAACAGCTCGACATGGTGCGCAACAGCGCGCGGCACCTGCTGGCGCTGATCAACGACGTGCTCGACATCTCCAAGATCGAGGCCGGGCAGTTGGAGATCCATCGCCAACCGTTCGATGCGCGCGCCTCGATCGGGAAGGTCGCGGACCTCGTGAGGCCGATGGCGGAAAAGAAAGGCCTGGTCTTGCGGGTGGAACTGGCGCCGGAAATCGGCGTATGGGAAAGCGACCCGCGCCGCGTCGAACAGGTGCTGTTAAACCTCCTCAACAACGCCATCAAGTTTA
>CAZSUH010000086.1:0-12948 GCA_964609905.1 uncultured Verrucomicrobiota bacterium | reverse complement strand
CGCGACGCCGTTTGCCTAGCGCGGGAAAATCGCGAAACAGGACATTCCCCGGTTTTTGAAGGGGAATATTTGTAAGTCGTTGAAATAACGTTGTCTTTAATCCAGAAGAAATAAAACATGCGGTCACTCTCCCTCGTTCTCGAGATTGCGCAAGCGCATTTCCTGAAGTTCCATTTCGTTTGCCGTCTCGAAATAGACGTCGATCTCATTGACGGCAGCCGGACGGCTTTCCTGCTCGCCCAGGATCTTCAGCCGCAGATGCCGGAATTTCAGGTAGCTTGCATTGCGGCCATCGACCACCCCCACGAAGGTGCCGAGTTCCGTCGCGCGCGGGTAAAGCGGATCGATCGTAACCCCGGCGCCCCGGCGCTCAAACACAACTTGGTGCCAATCCGGGGTCTTCTCCCAGCCGTCGGCCACCGTCGGATGATCCGCCGCCGAGACATACACCTCATAACGGTACTCCCGCACCACCGGCTGGCCGCTCACGGCAACAAGGCCCTGTTGATGGGACTCCATCGTGACACCGGGAACATCGGACATGGTGACCATGGAAAGATTCGGCATGAGCATGGCGCCGTAAATATTCAGACTTCTTGTCCCGGCATTGATCAGCATGGAAATTCCGAGCCTTCGTGCGACACGCAGCATGGTCAGGCTGTAGAAGGTGGCCGGGGACTCCCAGACCACCTCACCTTGGAAGCCAAAGTCCTCACGCAGGGTGTCAACCAAATCCTCGGCCTGCCTGAAGATGCGATCCTCGTACATCGCAAACGGCTCAAACTCGTTGCGCTCGGCATTAAACTTCGGAAAAGCGACCGTGGTGGTGGGCCCGACAGGCCCCTGGTCCACGCCAAACCTGTGCGTGTCCCACTTCGTGTAAATACCCGGTTCGAATAAACCAGACTCCATCATCTCCCGAATCTGGGGCGGAGACAGAAACTCGTCGTCGGCGCCCTTCAGTTCCCAGCAGGTCGCGACGAACTTCATCTGCCGGTCTTTCAAAAGCCTGAAGGCATGCTCATAGACGCCCCTCTGCCCCGTGCAGAACATGATCACAATCGGCTTCGTGATGCCGGGCGGCAACCGGTTGGTCCGGATAAAGCGTAACGCGTCTGAAAAGAAGACGGGCTGGTAGCCTTGCGCGACCATCCAGTCCAGCATGACAGCCAGGTTCTCAACCTTCATGCTGAGCCCTCTGCCCATGCCCTCTTCATTGACATTGTGGGTGTATACGATCGGGCAGGCAAGAACCTCCGGGCCAAGGGCCATGCGCAGGCGATTCGCCCGTACAACCTTGCCGAAATCGCGATGAACGACGACGGGGTATTCCGGCTCCATCGCCGTCCAGCCCTTCAGCCAATTGCCGTCACAGGCCTCGTGTGCCTGGAAGCGTTTCCCGCCGGCAAGGGCATACGCATCGCCGCCGCGCCGCATGGCCGCATAGTTCAGCGTCCGGAAAACTGAATTTTGTTCGCCTCGCCTGTCTTCTGATCTCGAACTTTTCACAAGTCAATTTCCTCTCAGTTCGCGGGGCGGAAGATCGCGTCGTTGAGGAGCATGCCTATCCCCAACACGCCAGGCTGCGCCGAAGCCGCATCATTCTTCCCTCTTGCACTCATGGATCTCCTTTACACGTCCCCCTCAAGCCGTGTTATCTTGGCGTGACAGGTGAAAATCGACGAATACAAAGATACTGGAGAATCCATGTTGAAGCGACCTGTTTCTGCGTGCCTTGTCGGACTAGCCAGCTCGATCGCCTGCGGCACCGAAAACCTCATCAGGCCGATCCGGACTATTCGGGTTGCGGATGAGGCCTGGCCTTATTTCAACTGGGCGTCATTTGACCAAGACAAAATCCTGAGTTATGCCCAATATCAGTATACGGTCTATTGGGATGCCGACAAGGCGCTGGTCGTGGTTCGACGCGATCTGCAAACCCACCAGATCCAGGCGTTGCGCCTTCCCCATTACACGCTGACCATCGAGCCCAAGGACGGACATCGAAACGCCGTGCTGGGCATCAGTCCCGCCGACGGGCGGCTGCACGTGTCCTGGGATCACCACGTCAACGACCTGCGGTATACCAGGACGCGGAAAGACTTTTTGACAAACCCACCCGGCACGATGTCCGAAGAGGATTTTGAGCCTGCCCAGTCCCTGGCGCCCGGGGCGCCACAAGGCGTGACCTACCCCCGGTTTGTCAATGACGGGAACGGCCGGCTCTATTTTGTTTATCGTTCCGGGGGAAGTGGCGACGGCCGGACGGTCATTGCCCGCTACGAGGCGAAAGACGGGAAATGGAGCGTTTCCTCCGGCCTTCTGTTCGGATCGGAGGGTTCTTACGAGGCCTGGCACAACAGCCGATCGAGAAATGCGTATCTTCACGATGTGTTGTTTGATACGAAGAACCGGCTTCACGCGACGTGGCTTTACCGGGAGATCGCGGGCAGTTGGGCCAGCAACCACGATCTTCACTACGCATACAGTGACGATTTCGGCGTCACGTGGATGAATAACACGGGGGAACA
The DNA here is from genome assembly GCA_964609905.1 of uncultured Verrucomicrobiota bacterium. Lineage (GTDB taxonomy): Bacteria > Verrucomicrobiota > Kiritimatiellia > CAIKKV01 > CAIKKV01 > CAZSUH01. The sequence goes on along the minus strand of CAZSUH010000086.1, from coordinate 10,417 downwards.
GATCGCGGACTTGTCCAGGAACGACGCCATTACGATCGACGATCCCGGCATTGTTGTCCAAAAAATCCCTGTCTACTCATGGGTCATGAACCAGTGCGCCATGGCGCTTGATTCACACAACCAACCCCACGTGGCGCTGTACAAGCTGCCGAATCCGTATAAACCGGAAGCGCTTTCGCATGATCCCTCGCCCGATGTGATGGCGCAACTGCGTTTCTTTCACTACTGGCGGACCGTGGACGGGACCTGGCACAGCAGCGGCCCTTTGCCGATGCCCGCCGGCCTGAAGATCGGACGGCCTAACCTTGTATTCGACCGTGAAGACACGCTTGTTCTCTATTGGGCCTCCGATCAAGGCTTTCACGGTTACGTCGCCAAAGCGGTGGATCAATGGCAAACCTGGTCGACATATGCCATGGGCGATCCGAATTTCACCTGCTCGGATGCCTCCAAGCACGACCGCCGTTTGTTGCGGGAGAAGGGCATTCTTTCATTCACGGGCAATCCGAACGGCACACAACCGCGAAAAGGCTTTGCCATCGTCGATTTTGACCTTCAGGACTTCAGAAGTTCAGGACGGCCATAACGCCGGCGCCTCCGGGTTCCGCCAGTCCACTCAATGACAGTTCCTCTGCCTGCAGGGGTCCGTCCGCTCATTATGCATTGGGAAATGAAATAGTGCCGCAAGGTGTAGAGTCCAAGTTAGTCCCACGATGATTAATGCCGGCACACCCAAAAACATCCCCGATCTTCACTTTTTGCCGAAAAGAATATTACCTCGTGAACTTCATCAGATAAACCGCAGATCCACCGTCTTCAGCGTCCAGACAGAATCCTGATTCCTCCTGATGGCTGGAGACTTCGCAGAACACTTCATAATTCAAATTGCTGTCGGTAATCTTTTTCATGTGACAGTGTGAATATCCGGGGATTTTCACGATGGCCGTACTACGCGGGGCCTTGAATCCAGAAACCAGAAGTTTAACCGACCCATCCTCGCAAACCCCTGCCAACAGATCAATGTCCTCATGTTTGGAACCTGTAATTTCAGGAATCAGCCGGGATTTGCATGCGGCCATTTCTGTAAAATAACAAAGCGCATAATAAACGGGGAGCGGATTGAATTCCTGCGGAAGCAGCGAGAAGGTGCGTCCTATACTCCAAGCGTAATAGTAGGCCATATCCACACCAGCGTCCAGCATCCTGATGAGGGCGCATATGGAGAATGCCGCATTTTCCGCATGGTCCATTTCTCCAGTGTAGATCCCCATAAAATCTTTTGGCCAATAATGCCATTCCGATATAAAATTTTCTAATCTATTAAAGCCATATTTTTTCTGCAACACCGACGCCGCTTTAGCACAACCGGCAAAAAAACCGGGGTCTCGGGAGTAACAGGTAAACTCTGCGACATCCAGTGGGACTTGGTTCTCTGCGCAATATTTCAAAAATTGTTCATATTTTTCGCTGGCACCCATTGTGTTAGGTCCACCGATCTTCATCTTTGGAAATACCGCTTTGACCTTGGCGGCCACGGTCTTGAATAATTCAAGATATTTTTCAAAGGGGCCGGCAAAAAGCAGCGGATTATCCGGTTCTTCCCAAACGGAACAGTATTCAATGCCAAGATGCATGCCATTTGCCCACCCATCATTGAAATGCCGGATGATATTAACGCAGATCCGAGCCCATTTATCAAAATCATCGGGGGGAATCACTTTGAATTTTTCTTGGGAGTGTTCGATCTGTTCTCCGAGACGCAATTCAATAGAGAAACCACAATCTACGACTTGTTTGAAATATAAATCCGTAGGCGCAAAATCATAATTCTCCGGATTATTTTCATCCGCATTAAAAAGCGGGAAAATGCGGGAAACATCCACCAGTTGATAGCCGGGATTTTCAATCGCAGCATCATGATGCCGAACCCGTGCCGGATTGAGCTTCCTGAAGAATGGTTTTTCATACTCCATCCGGTTGACCGAACTTATCCTTGGGGAATTGCATATTCCGAGAATATTGCGAATATTCCCTTTGGCTTCTTTCTGATTCAAATTCACTGTAAATACTGACATTTTCTTTTTCCTACTTAAAAGAGGGTGAGTCCGGCAGATCTAAGGCAAAAGCGGCAAGAAGAGCGCTGCCCTTGTAAAGCTTTCGCTCATCGAGCATGAATTTCGGGTTGTGAAGCGGGTATCGCATTCCGTCAACGGAGGTGCATAAGAAGAAATACATCGCGGGCACCAAAGCCGCATACCGGGCGAAATCTTCCCCTATCATATCTCGCTGCTCCATTAAAACGGCCGGTTGATTCGGGAACATGGTGTCGGTCACCCGACGAAATTCAGCAAATAATTGCGGGTTTATTTCCGTACCCATAAGGTCGATATTTACCGTTATTTCGGCAGAGCCTCCCCATTTTTCGGCGCATGAATGAATGATCTCCTTTACCGTTTCAATAGCCGCTAAATGCGCCTTTCTGTCAAAAGACCGTATTGACCCTTCCATACAGCAGGATTCTGGAATAATATTGCTTCTGACTCCGCCACCTATCACGGTAACGGCGTTGACGATATTGTCCGATGTCTTTGCCGCTTCCGCAATTCGGGTAACGGCGTCACAGGCAATATACACCGGGTTCACACGAGTTCTGGAAAGGCAGACGTGTCCGCCCGTTCCGCAGAAAACCGCTTTATACGCAAATATGTTGGCGGACGTCGGATCTCGTGTCACAAGAACATCGCCAGGCTTGTATCTTTTTTCAACATCGGGATAAGTATGAAGCGCGATTAAGGCGTCCACATGGGGTGACTCCAGAACGCCGGCGTTTATCATTGCCTTGGCGCCTCCGTCGCCCTCCTCATAAGGTTGGAATATCAGCTTGACCTTTCCGCGCAGAAGGCTTCGGTTATTCGCTAAAATACGCCCTGCTCCGAGCGCAATGGCGGTGTGAGCGTCGTGACCGCAGGCGTGCATATTGCCGTTGGTTGAAGCAAACGGAAGTTCTGTTTCTTCCTTTATCGGCAGTCCGTCACAGTCAGCGCGGATCCCGAGACACCTTCCCGGATATTGACCCACTATTACGACGCAGACACCCTGTCCGCCGACACCGCGGTAAATCTCATCAACGCCGATTTCGCGCAGATACCTTACTATCTGTGATTCGGTTTCGGGTACGTCCATTTTAAGCTCCGGCATGGCATGCAGCTTTCGGCGATAAGCGATTATATCATCTTTAATTTGCTCTGCCTGCTCCAGGATGGACGCAATTTCCTGCCGTTTCAATTCGTATTCCTGACTTTGGATATATACTTAACTGCCGCTGTTATAACATTCTTCTATTTGTGAGGAGACCCCTTTTTTGTAGCCCGGCACATGTTGGCATGGCACACCATTGCCCGGCTCATTCCAATTTCCCCATGATCCACAGGAACATCGCCGCCGGACGCACGCAGACTTCCTTGTAGATGCAAAAGGTGGCCGTCGGCCAGTACGGCGCATCATCGTCGCCGAACGACTTGATGCCGCAGGGCACGGCGCCGGTGAACTGGCCGGAGCCGCCCACGTACAGCGGATGGCAGTTGTAGCCCTCCCCGTACACGCCGGAGGCGGCGAACGGATTCAGCCCGAGGATCCACTCGAGCTGACGGACGGCCAGTTCCCGCAGGTCGTCCTCGCCGAGCCATCGGGCCGCCTCCGCCGCGATATTCGCGCGGGCAAGCGGAGGCATGAAGTACCCGATGCCGCACTGGGGCGCGGGCATCCGGCGCAGATAACGCCGCTCATCCATCCGGATGCCGTTTTTGAGCTGCGCGTGCCAATGCGCGATTTGCTCCGCGACTTGCTCGTCCGTCATCTTCGGGGGCCGGTGATCCCGGAACTCGTGGAGATCGTAGATATAGGACGGCAGCAGGCCGTAGGGCGCGTTCACCGTGGCGATCGCCCGCAGGTAATCGCCGTACCGCCGGATCGCCGCCGTGCAGTCGGTCCGCAGGGCGTCGTCCTTCGTTCGCTGCGCAAAGCGGATCAGTCCGAGCCCCAGGATTTCCTCATGCTCGTCAGGGAAAGCCAGCGGCCGCCCGCTTGTCTCATCCTTGTTGAAATAGCCGCTGAGCTGAAACGCCTCGCCCACCGGGGTCACCTGCTGACAGGCCAGCAGACGCTTCGCGAACGGCTCTGCCTGGCGCAAATACTCGCCGTCGCCCGACGCGTCATAGAGCGCCGAGGCCGCCAGCAGCACCGCGCCGAAGTACTCGGACTCGCACCCGATCGTATTGGCCCGCGCATCCAGGCCGAAGCCGAAATCCCGCGCGGCCGAACGCCGGCACCAGTCCGCAAAATACGGATCCTCCTCCCGGAACGCCACCGCGCCTTCCGCCTCGGCCGCCGCCGCCAGCAGGTTGGCGAACGACTCGCGCGCCGCATCCCGGAACATATCGTCCGGCGCGCCCTCGATATTGCGGGTCCAGATGCCCAGCTTGTACCAGCAAGACCGGTAACCGTCGCCGAACGCCGTGCGGAGCAGCCACTGCAGGCCCCAGCGCGCCTCGGCCAGCAGGCGGTCGGCCAGCTCGGGCTCCCGGCCGCGGACCGCCGCCGCGGCATCCAACAGCGAGAGCGTGACCTCCGCGGAATTGACGGCGCTCTGCGACAGGTCGCCCGCGTCGTGCCAGCCGCCGGCGACGCTGACCCGCCGGCCGTCGGGATGCCGCGAGAAGACGTTCAGGTGGCACGTCTCGTGCACGCCGTCCACCGGCGTGCCGCACCGTTCCTGGGCCAGGTAGTTCACCACCTTGGTGAACACGGTATCAAACGGATGCGTGTCGATCCGGAACGGGTCCGTCGCCGTGTTGCCGATCCGCAGGCGGAAAACGCCCTCTTTCTGGAACGCCGTGAAATCCATGCGCGTAAACGTTCCGATGGGATCGACCGTCTCTTTGGCCGGCGCCTCGAACACCACCGCGCCGGTCGTCGCGTCTTCGAGGCGGAACGTCTTCGCTTTCACCTGCGTCAGCGCGGATTTCTGACCGCGCGTGGCGTAGCCGCTATGGCAATAGGCGATCCGGTTGTCCGTGTCCCAGCCGCGGCAGGCGTCGGGTTCCACCGCTTCCAGGGTCGTCTCGCCCACATAAAAGCGAATTTTCTCGTCCCCCAACCCCTCCGGGGCGCCGGACCGAACGCAGAAGAGATCGATCCGCTTGAGGGCGTCGCGTTGCACGAAAGGGATCTCGTACACCATCCGCGTCCACTCGCCGGACCGGATGGTCGCGGTGTGAAGGCCTTCCGAGTCCTCATTGCGGTGGGTGCCGCCGTTGCAGATCGTCACGTGGATGTAAAAATAGCGCGTGCCTACGCATTCGGCCCGCACCCAGAGGCTGATGCGGTTGAAGGCGCGGCCATCCAGGCCGTTGAGCTTAAGGGAAAGCCCGCTCCATCCGTCGTTGTCGTTCAGTACGGCGGCCGGGTATTCCCGCCGAATGGCCGGCCGTCCGTCGCATTCGCACAGGTCCATCGTCCCATCGCTGCCTTTTACAACATTGTCCAGTGTGCGGCCGTCGTTCAGGACCCGCCGCGCGGACACGGGTTTGGCCAGCCAGCGCGGGGCGGCGGCGCAGTTGGCTGGCGCGGGAAGGGCCTTGCCGGCATACAGGGTTTTACGAAGCAGTTGACGGTATTGTGTTTCCATGGGGTGACAGTATAAAGACTGTGCTCGCCATTGACCACGAATAGTTCATTCAAATCAACCGCCCAGTCCAAAGAACAACCCCTACTCCCCTTCCAATTCCGGAGAGTCTCCGGGATCCCCCCATTCCACTTCACCCGGCGCGCTTGACAACGCCGGGTGATTCTGACAGAAAGACCATATAGAGGAGTGCCGAATATGACATGGAGATGGGAAGAGATGACGGCGCCGGATTTCGCCCGGGCGGTTGAAACATGCGGGGGTGTCTGCCTCGTGCCGCTGGGCGTCATCGAGAAACACGGCAACCACCTGCCGCTTGGAACGGATATGTTCTGCACCCACCGGGTGGCGGAACTGGCGGCCGAGCGCGAGCCCGCGGTGATCTTTCCGCCCTACTACTTCACGCAAATCCCCGAGGCCAGACATTGTCCCGGAACCATTGCCATCAAGGACCGGCTCATGTACGACCTGCTGGAGAATGCCTGCGACGAGATCGGCCGGAACGGATTGACCAAGATCATCCTCGTCAACGGACATGGCGGCAACGATCATTGGCTCCCCCATTTCACGCGCACCCTGATGTTGGAGCAGCGCAAGCCCTATGTCCTCTACCTGCTCGGCCTGCATCACTACTGTTCCGCCGCGGATGGGGCGCTATGCAAGAAACAGTTCCCGGACGTCGATGAGGGCGGCCATGCCGGCGGACACGAAACGAGCGAGATGATGAACATACGGCCCGACACCGTGCGCCTGGAGGCGGCCGGAGAGCCGGGATTGCCGCTGAAGCGGCTGGCGCATCTGCCGCCGGTTTGCACGGCCATGGACTGGTATGCGGACTACCCCGACCACTATGCGGGGGACGGCCGCAAGTATGACCGCAAGGCCGGCGCCATGCTCATGGATATGCAGGCGAAAAGGATCGCGGCCGTCATCAAGGCGGTCCGCCTCGATACCGAGGTCGGCCGGCTGACGGCGGAGTTCCATGACCGCGCCGAATCGGTCGGAAGGTCCGCACCCCTATGAAAACAGATCTGAAATCGGCGGTTTCCCGGAAATTCCTGAATGAACAGACGTTTCGCGTTGGTTTCGGCCGTCAGATCATGCACCCCGCGGAGCCGGTCCCCCTGGCCGGCTACGGCAATGAGCCCGAACGGTATCATAAGCGGATCACGGAGGATATCTGTGCGACCTGTATCGCCATCACCGACAGCGACGGCACCACGGTGCTGATGATCGGGGTGGACTTCTGCAGTCTCAATGACGAGCTGGGCGACAGATTCCGGAATCTGATCAGTCAAAAAACCGGTGTCCCCCAGGAGCGCATCTATCTCTCGTCCACGCATTCCCACGCCGCTCCTGCCTTGTACTGCAGCGATGTGCCGTCGATCCGGAACTACCTGAAGGTCGTGGATGAAAAGATCGTCGCCGCCGCGGCGGAAGCGCTGGCCGATCGCAAGGCTGCCGACGGGATGTACACCGGCTCCATCGAAACCCGGTGCATGAACTTCGTCAAGCACTACAAAGCGCGCTCCTTCACGACCGGCGAGATCTCCTACATCGGCGACCAGTTCGGCACGGAAGAAGGCAAGGACCTGCTGGAGCACGCCACGCAGGTGGACCCCACCATGCACCTGGTCAAGTTCACCCGACAGGGCGGCCCGGATGTGGTCATCGTGAATTGGCGCGCCCATCCCCATTTCGCAGGCGGCTACAAACGCTATGACCTGTCCTCGGACTACATCGGCGTATTCCGTGACGCGCTGGACGCCCTGTGCGGCTGCCGAAGCGTCTATTTCCAGGGCGCCTGCGGCAATGTCAACCACCGCTCCCGCTTTCCCAAGGAGCGGCTGTTCACCAACCAGCGCTCCTTCGGTTGCGCCCTGGCTGCCTTTGCTGCAGAAGGCCTTGCCCAGCACATGACGAAGGTCGAGCCGGGCAGGATCAAGACCCGGCAAATGCCTGTCTTCGGGGCGATCAATCACACCATGAATCATCTGATCGAGCCTGCCTCTGAGATTTGGCGTGTTTGGGAGGCCACCTTCGATCTGGAGCACTGCGGGAAAATTGGCGAGCCTTTCGGCATCCGCAGCCCGTACCATGCGCGTGCGATCATCAAGAATGCCCAAAAAACCACGGGCAAGGACGGCAGGATCATCCTCAACGCCGTTTCCCTGGGTGATGCCCTGGCATTTGTCACCTTCCCCGGCGAGATGTTCGACTCTGTCTCCGTTCGAATGGAAGAGAATTCCCCCTATAAAACCACGCTGATGCTCGGCTACTGCGACCACAGCGTCGGCTACCTGCCCTCCGCCGCGGCCTATAAGTACACCAGCTACGAGACCGACATCACCTGGTTCGTTGCCGGCACCGGCGAGAAAGTCGCCGATGCCTATGTGGCTATGCTGCAGGAGATAAGGGGATAGGAAAGAGGGGAGAGGGGCGTTAGGATCGACCGGAACACCCGCTGGGTATTTCGGATGCCTGAACGCACACTTCTAAATCGTTCTTGTGGTTTTGGCTCTGTTCCAGCATCCTCTTTCTCATGAACAAGGCCAACGTAAAGATCGAGAAACTCGATCGCGATATCTACCGTGTGCGGATGGATCGCGCCGGCGTCTGCCCGGAATCGCTGATGAACCGCTACGGGGCGATCGAGACGCTTAATCCCGAAACGATCGCGGCGCTTCCCGAAGGTCTCGCGCTGCCCGAAATGAAGCAGACCGAGGCGGGCTTCGAGCTCGCGTTCACGCTTGATGAGGGCGAACGTCTTTACGGCCTCGGCGACGTGACGCGCGATCATCTGAACCGCCGTTGCCACACGTACAATCTCACCGTGGTCGCGAATACGAGCCCGATGCCGTTCCCGATGCTGCTTTCTTCGCGCGGCTGGGGCGTGCTCGTCAACTGCTCCGCGGAGAGCTGTTGGGATTGCGGTCATTCCGATCCGTCGAAACTGGTCGTCTCCTCGGCGCTCGGCGACGTGGACTTCTATCTCTTTACCGGCAACGGATATCGCGAACTCCTGGAGCGCTATACCCGGCTTACGGGACGTCCCCAGTTGCCGCCCGTGTTCGCGCTCGGTCACACCTTCTGCGCCAACCAGTGGGTCGATCAGTATCAGGTGACCGAAGAGGTGTTCCGTTTCCGCGACAAGGAGTATCCGTGCGACATCTATTCGCTCGAGCCCGGGTGGATGGAGTATTTCTACGACTCTTCGACGCAGAAGGACTGGAACAAGCGCTTCGAATTCCAGAAGTGGCAGCTCGATGAGGGCTGCTTCGGCACGACGAGCTGGGTCGGCGCTTTGAACCGCATGAAGATGAAACTCTGCCTCTGGCTCTGCATGGACTACGATCTTTTCGTTTACGAGGAGGCGTGCGCCGAAGGCAAGGCCGGGAAGGGCCGCCGGTATTCGCCGGCGATCGATATGTCCAACACGGGTTTTCTCGATACGCGCACCCGCGATTCCGATAACGAGAAAGTCGGACTTCTCCCCGATACCGACGCCGCCGCGGTGTCGCAAGCCGAAATCGGAAACGCCCGTCGCCAGATGATGCGTCGCCCCGACAAGCTCACCGGCCGCAAGCAGTCCGGCGAGGAACCGTGGTTCAACCACCTCCGCAAATTCGTGGATGTCGGCGCGCGCGGATTCAAGCTCGACGGCGCGTGGCAGACATGCACCTTTCCGAAGCGCAAATGGGCGGGCAAGTACGACGATACGCTTGTCCATAACCTCTACGCCTATCTGAACGGCAAACAGCTCAGCGAGGGTTTTTCGTACTACCGCGGGCTCCGGCCCTTCGTCTTCTCCGCCGCGGGTTACGTTGGCAGTCAGCGATACACGCTCAGCTGGGCGGGCGATACGGGCGGCAGTTCGAAGCCGCTCCTGTCGGCGCTGACGCTTGGCTCGTCGGGATATCCGTTCCAGAGCTGCGACACGACGCTCGATGATATCACCTCGGTGCATTACGGCGTATTCTCGCCGTGGATGATGCACAACAACTGGGATTACCATCAGCAGGCCTGGTATCGTCCGAAGGCCGAATTCGAGGCGATCCGCGATTACGTGCAACTCCGCTACCGGCTCCTGCCGTATATCTACACCGCCGCGTACAATTCGTCGAAAACGGGCTGGCCGATCATGGTGCCGCTCCCCTACGCGTATCCGGAGATCGAGGCCTACAACGACATCTCGACGACGTACATGTTCGGACCCGACCTGCTCGTCTCCGCCTTCGCGGATGAGACGGTCATCCCGCCCGGCGACTGGTACGACTACTTCACCGGCACGAAGGTGACGGGCCCGACCCGCGTCAAATTCGAGAAGACCGCGACGCGCGGCGGCGGACTCTTCGTCCGTGCCGGCGCGATCATTCCGATGTGGCCGAAGAAGCTTTGCGTCGAGAAGGGCTGGGACCAGGACGTCGAAATCCACCTCTGGCCGGGCGACGGCAAGGGCGAGCTCTACGAGGACGACGGCGAGACGCTCGGGTATCTCGAAGGCAAGGGCTGCCTCACCTCTTTCGAAGTGAAGAACGGCGAGTTCCGCGTCACCGACTTCCAAGGTGAATTCCCCGGCATGCCGCAGCCCGGCCGCCCGTTCAAGCTTGTCCGTCACGGTTAGAATGAAGGCCTATCGAATCATGAAAATTACGATTAATCGACAAAGCCAGTTCATCTGCTAGTGTAGTGTTTCATACAGATGCGCACTTATCCAACGATTTCTTTGCCCGT
>CAZSUH010000085.1:0-13036 GCA_964609905.1 uncultured Verrucomicrobiota bacterium | reverse complement strand
CATGCCGCGCGCCGGGAGGCCGGGGACGCCAAACCTGCGCCGGGCCCCGTCCCGCCGCCGCGCCAGCCCGGCGTGCTGGCCGGGTTGGAGGCCCGCGCCCAGGCGGAATTGAGGGCCTGGCGGGAACAGAACCAGGCCGCGGCTCCGTCCGAGGTCGAGCCGGCGAAATCGAAAACCTGGATGCCCTGGAAACGAACATGAGTATCGACACCGATCAAACGGATGCCGGCGACAGCCGCCGGCCGCACGCCCGCCGTGAACGGGCCGTGGTGCTGTTTGCCGATCCGGCCGGCTCCATCATCCGGGCCGGGGACGAGGTTCCGGACGAGGAGTCGCTTCCCGTGCTCACCGCCTTCCGGCAGTTCCTGGAAGCGGAACGCCGGCGCGCCCGGCGCCAGATGGCGGCTCTGATCGCCGCCTGCCTCCTGGCGATGATCGCCTTGGCCGGGGGCGGGGTGTGGTACCTGCGGACCGCGCTGATCCGCGTGAAAAACGATGCCGAGGCGGACAAGGTCCGGAACGAGGAGTTTCGCCTGGCCGCCGTGTCCAACCTGCAAGGCGTGGCCCGGGCGGCCAGCGCCCTCGGCCAGGATGTGCGGGACGCCCGCTACACGTCCCGGATCCTGCAGGAACGGGTGACCGCGCAGAACGACGCGTTGTCCAAACTGCTCGATACCATCACGACGCTCGAAATCCAAAACTCGATGATGCAACGCGCCCTGCGTAAATTGGACCAACCCCGGCCGCCCCCGCCGGACATGCCGGAACTGGAACCCCGGGAGGAACCGGAACCGCCCTTGCCCGGACCCGAAGCCCGTGTGACGCTTGCCGCGCCGCCCCCGCGCGCGGAACCGCTGTGGCGCGCTGCGCCGCCGCCCCCCCCGGAGACCGTCCCCGAAACGGAGACGGTTGCGCCCGGGGAGCCGCTCGTTTTCCCGCCTCCCGCCGCTTCCGCCTCCGGCACTACGCCCGGGGGGGTGCCGTATCGCCTGCCGCTGCCCCGGGACTGATCGGGCGACGGCGCTCGACGCGCCGGGCGATAAACCGGCGTCCCGCCCCTCAGCGGAACTCCTCTTCGAGGACCGATGCAAGGGCGGGATTTTCGAGAAGGACCCCGTAAAAGGCGAACATGATGGCGCGTGTTCCCGCCGTTCCCGCGATCCGGATTTCGGTCCGAAGCCGATCCGGCGTCTTCATCCGTTCTCCGCCATACGCACCGACGAACGGCACGAACCGGTTCGTCGGAGCGCGGTTCCGTCCGGAATTCGAATAGCGGCGCACCAGCCGGGCCTGGTGCGGGTAGGACCAGAACGGCTTGAAAAACCAGGCCACGGTCTGGCCGCACCACTCCACGGGCAGGCGGGCGGCATAGAGGGGATTCGGATCGAAATCCGGATAGATGTGAATGGCCAGTTTCAGCCGCGGGTCCAGGCGCCGGACGCAATCCCGAATCTCGCCCGTGTAACGCACAAGCGAGTCCTCTGAGTAAGTTCCAAGGGCTTGCGCGCGCGAGAGACCGGGATGTTGGACGACATAGGCGGCCCGGTTGCTGACCGAATGGGGGCAGAAACACGCGTAATAGTTCCGGTAGCCGATATAGTCCAGCGCGATTCCGTCCACGGGACACGCCTGGAGGGTGCGCGCGATCCAGTCCCGCTCCGTATCCGTGAGACCGCGATCCGGGCAGAGCCAGTTGGACGGATGGACGTTCTCCCGATCCGGGTCGATCCGCGCCTGGCCCGCCAGGGCGTTTTCCAGCGGCGTGACCGCTTGCGCGAATTCCGGATGAAGTTTCAGAAATGCCCGGCACTCGGGGCTCGTGAGGTTCACCATCCAGGCGTAGAACTCGAGGCCCTCCCGGTGCGCCGCGACGGCCAGGTTGGTGTCCGGGGGGGCCGCGATGGCCGTGAACCCCATGCGCCGGGCGTGCGCGGCCGTTTTTTCAGGTCCGCCGCCCGCTTTCATGTCGCCGTTTCGGACCCAGAGCATTTTGGAGGCAAACACCGCCTTCGGGAGGGTGTCGAAGGCGGCAATCGCCGGCTCCGGCGCCAGGCCGCGGAAGACGAGATAGGCCCAGGTATCGACGCGATGACAGTCCTCTTCGCCCACAATCGGCCACGTCCAGTAGAAGGTGTTGGTGGCGCCCTGTCCGGCGTAACGGCGGCCGAGGTGGAGCCGCCATAGATCGTCCTCTTTTGGCGGGCACGCCTGCGTTCCGGCAAACTGTTTCAGGGCTGTGAACGGTATGGCCAGTTCGAGCGTCCAGCCTTGATCGACATCGGTCGGATCGTTCAAGGTGCCCTGGATTGAGACCGCGCTGCGCAGCCCCTCACAGGTCCATTCCCAATGCGATCGGTTCGGCTCGTCGAGGGGAAGCCCGAGCGCCTCCCGCGCCCTGGCCTGCCAGGGAAGCGCCTGCCATTTGTCGTCGATGGCCCCCGCCGGCGTGACGTGCATTTCCGTGTAACGGCGTCCGTCGCCGTCGGGATCGAAAAACAACTTCGCGAAATTCTCCGTGTAACCCGTGAAGCCCGGCTGCGCCGGCGCGTCCCTCACGACGGCTCCGGCCCAGACGTTCGAGTCCTCCATCGTGAAGGCCACATACAGGCATTGGTCATCCCACACCATTTTGGCGGTGGAAGGCAGGGGAGCGGGCGCTCCGCTGACTATGTCGGCGAACGGGATCGGCTCCGCGGCCTCCCAGGCCGGTTCGTCGGGCACGCCGTCGATTTTCGGCGCCACGCCGATGCGGTGGCAGGGATAGAAGACTCCTTTAGCCTGACCATCCGCGGGTAACAACAAGCAGTCGGCGAGAACGACGAGGACAAATCCGATTCGCGCGATGACGCTCCGATGCATATTCGATCCTTCTTCGGGATGCCAGTTGATTGAATTCCAGTTTTGCATAAAATCCGTCGCATGTCGATCCGCACCGTGCGCCCTCCGTGCGGGCGCCGGGAAAGCATCGACAGGCGGGAAGGGGACGTGCTACGCTTTCACCCGCATGAATTTGACGGGCATACACTCTCCGGACTATGAATACCTGGACGCCGGGAACGGCGCGCGGCTGGAGCGCTTTGGCGCCTTTGTCCTGAACCGGCCATCGCCCCAGGCCATCTGGCCGCCCGAACGGCCCGCCGAATGGACGAAGGCGGCCGGCGTCTACATCCGCTCCAGCACCGGCGGCGGGAATTGGGATTTCAAAACAGCGCTGCCCGACACGTGGCCCGTGGCCTACGGTCCCTGCACCTTCATCGTCAAGCCCACCGGCTTCGGGCATATGGGGCTGTTTCCGGAGCACTCCTGTCATTGGGACTGGGTGCGATCCCGGATCCGGGCCGCGGGCGAGTCGTGCCGCATTCTCCACCTGTTCGCCTACACGGGCGCCATGACACTCGTGGCCGCCGAGGCGGGTGCGCAGGTCTGTCACGTGGACGCGGTCGAGGATATCAACCGCTGGGCGCGGAAGAACGCGGAGGCCAGCGGGCTGGCCGGCAAACCGATCCGGTGGATCACCGACGATGCCATGAAGTTCACGGCCCGCGAGGTGCGGCGCAAGCGTGAGTACGAGGGCGTGATTCTCGATCCACCCACCTACGGCAAGGGGCCGGGCGGCGAACGCTGGTTTTTGGAGGAGCAGATCGGCCCGTTGCTGGGGCATCTGCGCGCATTGATGACGGCCCGGCCGCGCTTCGTTTTGTTTACGTGTCACACGCCCGGTTTTTCCACGCCGCTGATGGAGAACCTGCTGCGGGCATGGCCGGACTCCTTCGGGGGACGGCTGGAAAGCGGCAACATGACCATGAGCAACAAGCAGTGCAAGAGCGTCTTGCCGGTGGGGGTATTTGCCCGCTGGCAGGCCGATGAAAAGGATGGAACCCGATGACCCGTCGATTCGTGTTAAAACCGGGCCGCGATGTGCCCGTCTTGCGGGGCCACCCCTGGATATTCTCCGGCGCCATTGCCCGGGACGAAGGCGACACCAAGCTCGACGAAGCGGACGTGATGAGCATCAAGGGCGTGTTTCTGGGGCGGGCCACGGTTCAGGAAAGTTCCGACATTCGCGCGCGGATTTTCGACACCCAGGCCGGCGCCACGCTGGATGAGACGGGTATTCGGACCCGGGTGCAGACAGCCCGGGCCCGGCGCGAAGCCTGGCTGGGTCCGCCGGAGGAACCGGCGGGCATGCGGGTGGTCTTTTCCGAGAGCGACGGGTTGCCGGGGTTGATCGTGGACCGGTATGACGCGACGCTGGTCGTGCAGTTTCTGACCTCGTTCATGGCCAAACGGCGCGAGGCGGTGCTGGCGGCGCTCGAGGCGGTCTGGAAGCCGGCCACGGTGTGGGAGCGGTCCGATGCGGAAGCCGTGAAGTTGGAGGGCATGGAGCCGCGCACCGGACTGGTGAGCGGAGTCGCGCCCGAGGGGCCGGTGGAGTTCGTGGAAAACGGGATCCGGTTCCAGGCAGACCTGGAGCACGGCCATAAGACCGGTTTTTACCTGGATCAGCGCGCCGGCCGAGCGGCGGTGGCCCGATGGGTCACGTGCAGCGGCGCCAAGCGCGTGCTGGATGTCTTCGCCTATTCGGGGGGGTTCGGACTGAGCGCCCGCAAGGCGGGCGCGGAGTTCGTTTTGTCGGTCGATTCGTCGGCTCGCGCGAAACAGGAGGCGAGAAGTCTCATTGCCCTGAACCACTACAGCGGCGAAGGATTCGACTACCGCGTGGCCGATGCGTTCGAGACGCTGCGGGGGTTGAAGAACGCGCGCGAGACATTTGACGTGATCATCGTGGACCCGCCGCGGTTGACGCCGTCGCGCGCGCATTTGCAGCGGTCGTTGCGGGCGTATAAGGACGCGAATCTCCAGGCGATCCGGCTGCTCAATCCGGGCGGACTGCTCTTCACCTTCTGTTGCAGCGGGCTGGTGGACCGGGATCTGTATGGCAAGGTGATTGAAGGCGCGGCGCGCGATGCGGGCCGACCCATGGCGATTCTGGAGCACCTGTTTCAATCCCCGGATCATCCCGGCAAACCGGGCTTTGGCGAGTCGGAGTATCTGAAGGGGTTTGTCCTGGGCGCGTGAACCTTGTGTCCGCCCGCAACACGCCGTCCTGCGCAAGGGAAATCGGAGAGCCAAAAAAACAGGCATGAAAAAGCCGCGGGGATTGCCCGCGGCTTTTTTGGCGTCGCGTCGGTTCGCCGCTTATTTCAGGAACAGCTCAATCACGGGCACGGCCACGTTGGGCTTTTGCGCGGGGAGGTTGAGCGAGAGGGTGCTGGCTTTTTTGCCGATCTGATCGGCGTGCCAACCGACCATGGGCCGCAGTTCCGAGGCGTCGTTCAGCAACTGGGCATACTCGACCTTGTCCGCCAGATTGTCCAGGTGGATGTGGCCGAACGGCCAGGCGAGGATGTGGACGTAGAGCCGCCGGGTTTCCGGATTCCAGGTCAGTTTGCAGTTCTCCGGCCCGGGGATATCGGCGGGCGCCGCCGTGCAGCCATAGATCGAGCGGCCGTGGCGCTTCATCCACTCGCCGATGCCCTGCAACCGCTCGAGCGCGCGGGCGTCGAATTCCCCGCGGCCGGTCGGGCCGACGTTCAGCAGCAGGTTGCCGCCCTTGCTTACGCAGTCGATCAGCGTGCGCACGAGCTCGTCCACGCTGCGCCAGCTCGACTCGTCGCGGTGATAGCCCCAGGAGCCGCTGAAGGTCTGGCAGGCCTCCCACACGACCTTCTTGCCGTCCAGCGTGACCCACTCGCGGGGCTGGACCTGTTCGGGCGTCTTGATGTCCCAGGCGCCGGGGAGATCCAGCCGGTCGTCCACGATGATGCCCGGCCGGAGCTTGCGCACGAGCTTGTAGAGTTTTTCCGATTCCCAGGAGAGGTGGCTCTTGCCGAGGGTGTGATCGCCCGGGTTCTCCTTGTTCGGGTAGGAGTAGTCGAACCAGAGCACGTCGATGTCGCCGTAGTTCGTGAGCAGCTCGGTCACCTGGTTGCGCATATAGGCGGCATACCGCTCCATCTTGCGCCCCTTGTTCAGCGCCGCGCGTTCGGCGTCGGTTTTGCCGCGATAGGGGCCGGTTTTGTTGTCGATGACGAAATCCGGGTGGTGCCAGTCGATGAGGGAGTAGTAGAACCCGGCGCGGACGCCGTGTTCCCGGAACGCCTTGACCATGGGCTTGAGCAGGTCGCGTTTGGCGGCGGTGTTGGGAGCCTTGTAGTCGGTGTGCTTGGAATCCCAGAGGCAGAAGCCCTCGTGGTGTTTGGAGGTGACGACGAAATACTTCATGCCCGCGTTGGCGGCGGCGGCGGCCCAGAGCTCGGGGTTGTACAGATCGGGATCGAACCGCTTGAAATAGCGGCGTTCGTATTCCTCGACCGGGATGCTCTCGTGGTTCATCAGCCATTCGTGGCGGGCGCCCTGGGCATAGAGGCCCCAGTGGATGAACATGCCGAACCGGTCGCGGACGAACCACGAGGTGTCGCCTTTCGGCAGTTTGGCGATGGCGGGGGAAACGTTTCGTTCGGGTTCGAGCTTGGGCATGGTTACTCCGGGTTGGGTTCGTATTCGAGCATGTCGACGAGAATGCGCAAGGACTCCTCCTCGATGAGGCTGGCGCCCTCCTTTTTGAGGCCGCCGGCCTCGTCCGTCTCCTGGAGTTCCAGGAGCGCGCGTTCAGCGCGGGCCAGATCGAGGCGGTCGGCGAGGCGAAGGGAAATGACGGCGGATTTCTGCATGGCATCGAGGCGCCGGATCTGTTCGATGCGGGCCGTGAAGCGGGGGCTGGCGGCGAGGCGGGCCGCGGAGCGGGACTGGAGCCACTCGATTTGCGGCGCGAGGTCGGCCACGGGGGTGAAGGGGACGGCCTGGATGACGGACCAGGGAAGCGGGTAGGGCAGGAATTCCTCCCCGATTTCCAGGGTGTCGAGGGCCGAGGGCAGCACGATGTCGGCCTTCACGCCTTTGAGCTGGGTCGAGCCGCCGCCGATGCGGTGGAAGCTGTGATCGGTGACCTTCAGGGTGCCTTGGGCGTTGTCGAAATCGCTCACGGGAGCGAGCGACTGAACCGTGCCTTTGCCGTGGGTCTTGGTGTCGCCGATCAGGATGGCGCGGCCGTAGTCCTGGAGGGCGGCGGCCAGAATTTCCGAGGCGGACGCGCTTTGGCGGTTGATGAGCACGGCGACCCGGCCGGTGAAGACGATGGCCGGATCGGGATCGGTCAGGACGTTCACGCGCCAGCTTTCCTTGACCTGGACCACGGGCTGGCGCATGCCTTTCAGGAACAGGCCGGTCAATTCCACGGCATCCCCGAGCGCGCCGCCGCCGTTGTCGCGCAGATCCAGGAGCAGGCCGCTGACGCCGTTGGTGGCGAAGTCGTTCAGAATGCGCCGGGCATCCTGGGCGCAACTGCGCAGCTCCTCGGTTCCGTTTTTGCGGCGCATGTCGGCATAGAAGGCGGGAAGCCGCAGGATGCCGAGGCGCCAGACGCGGCCGCCGGCGCCGGGCGCCTCCCGCACCTCGGCCTTGGCCGCCTCCTCCTCGAGCTTGACCTCGTCGCGCGTCAGTTCGATCTTGACGGTGCGCCCGCTGACGTCCGAAACGGGCGACACGGAGAGGGTGACCTTGGTGCCGCGGGGGCCGCGAATGAGACGGACGGCGCGGGGCAGGGGCCAGTGAAGCACATCGACGGGCTCGCCGTTTTCCTGGGCCACGGCCACGATTTTGTCGCCGGGCTGGAGGCGGCCGTCGCGTTCGGCGGGGCCTCCGGGGATGATGCGGATGATTTTGGGAACGCCGTCCTCGGGGGCCAGCACGGCGCCGATGCCGCTGAGGGAAAGTTTCATGTCGATGTCGAAATCCTCGGCGGCGGCGGGGGACAGGTAATCCGTATGGGGATCATATGCCTGGCAGAAGGCGCTGAAGTAGTTTTGGACGACCCATTCGGCGTCGTGATCTTCCACGATCAGGAGCTGCTGCTGGTACCGTTTGCGGACGAACTCGGTGGGGGAGAGGTTTTCCCAGGCCTTGAACGCGGCATTTTCGTTGGTGGCGACCGCGGCGGGCGGCACGTTGGTCCGGGCGGCGGATTCCTCCTCCTGCAGGCTGCGGGAGACGCTGCGGGCGAGGGTTTCGTTTTTGATTTTGCGGCGCCACAGGTCGTTCCACTCCTCGATGGTGGCGGGCCAGGCCGCGTCCTTGCGTTTCCAGGAGAAGGACTCGGCGACCGACAGGTCCATCTCCTTGGCGAGCAGCGCTTCGGCAAAGGACGTGCGATCCCGCAGGCGGGTTTTAAAAAGCGCGAAGACGCGAAAGGCGAAGTCGAGGTCGCCCTTTTTGAGCAGGTCGTCGAGTTTATCGGCGTCGCCCCGGAATTCTTCGATATCGGAGGCGAGGAAAACGGAGCGGTCGTAATCGAGCCGGTCGAGAAAGAGCGAGAGGGCGCGCGCGGCGATTTCGTCGCCGAAGGGCAGGCGGGTCAGGTGCCGGGCGGGCAGGCGGCGGGCGATATTTCGGGCCACGAGCGGGTGGATGGGTTCGGGCTTGAGGTCTTTCGGCTCCGGCGTGGCGCTGTCGGCGGGCGGGGCGGGGGTGTTGGTCAGGACGGTTGCGGGCGGAAGGGGGGCGGGCGGCGCGAACCAGTGGCGCATTCCGGCGCCGAAGGCGGCGGCGGCCAGCAGGAGTGCGAGCAGGAGGAAGAGTCGAAAAAGAACGCGGCCCCGCTTCGGGGAGGCGCCAAGCGGGGTGGGCTGTGGGGCACGACGGTTGGGAAACGTGTTTTGCATGCTAAAATATTCAACATAGCAAAACTGTCCGCGTGAAAGCGAGTAAAAAAACGGCTCTTTCCGCGCGCCGGGCAGGGTGACCGGTCCCTGGCAGTCGGTCGGCGCGTGCTGCTTGCGCCAAGACCGGCAGGTTGCTAGAATGCGACGCAATCGGGACAACTCCGGAATCCACATGACCAGCCAGACGCACAACGGCAAGACGGATGGGGCTCTATCGGGTACGGTCGGGAACTGGGCGCGCCGGGCGGCGCAAGAGCTCCGGTTGCTGAAGGATTTCGTGTTGTTGCTGCTGATCGAACCGGCGCGAGGTTTTCAGCGGGACGACGGCCTGCAGAAGGCCGGCATGCTGGCCTATTACACGTTCATGTCCTTCATTCCGCTTTTCCTGGCCCTGGTGCTGATGGGCGGGCGGCTGATCTCCTCGGAAACGGCGGTGCGGGTTCTGGAGCAACTGGTTGGGCAACTGCTGCCGCAGAGCAAGGAACTGGTCTTGCGCGAGGTGACGGGGTTGGCCGAGCAGAAGGCCTGGAGCGTGCTCTCCCTCGTGGTGCTGTTCTGGTGGATGGTTCCGGTGGCCACGGTGCTGCGGGTCACGTTTGCCACCATCTTCAAAACGTCGGTGCGGGTGTTTCAGATCCGCGCGCCCGGTCCGGTGGCCTTTGTGCTGGGCAAGCTGTACGACATGGCCGCTCTGCTCCTGATCGTGGGGCTGATGGCGGTGCTCACCGGGACGGGCTGGGTTTATACCCTGGCCGACCGCCTGCTCGGCGACCATGTGCCGCTCCTGCGCACCTTGATGAATTGGGGCATTCCCAACGTGACGGCGTTTCTCTGTCTCTATGTGTTTTTCCTGCTGTTTATTCCCGACCGGCGGCATCCCGGCGCGATCCTGATCGGCACGACGGTGACGGCCGTGTTTCTCAAGTTGATGAATCCGATTTTCTCGCTCATGCTCGCGTTCAATCCGGATTACGGCTACATGTACGGCTCGCTGAAGGCGATTTTCCTTTTCTTCATCTGGATCTATTTTGCCTCCGCCTCGCTCCTGGTCGGCGCTGAGGTGATGTCCTGTCTCTATCGGCGCCAGGAACTGGTCATGCGCGACCATGTGATGAAACTGTTGCGCGGGATCGGCGAGAGGCCCCGCTACCGGCATCTGGTCCGGAGCGTCACCCGGACACTGGTCCGGAACGAGGTGCTGTTTCGCCAGGCCGAGGCGGGGAAGGATCTGTTTATCGTCGCCCGCGGGCGGGTAGCGATGGTGCGGGACGGCCAGACGATATCCGTGGCCGGGCCGGGCCAGATCTTCGGGGAAGTGGGGGCGCTGCTGGGGCTGCCCCGCCTGGCGGACGCGGTGGTGGAATCGGAGGAGGCCGAGGTGGTCGCCGTGCCTCCCGCGAACCTGACCGATCCGGACCTGTTGCTGAAGCTGCTGGAGGACATGGCCCGCCGCCTGGTGCGCCAGGGAGACAACGGCGCCCCGGCGCGCCTGACGGCGGGAGACGGCCCGCTGGCTACGCTTCCACACTGATGCGGGCATCCACCGCGATGGAGGTCTGCCCGGGCAGCCCCACCGTGAACGGGTTGATATCCAGTTCCTTGATGGAGGGGAAGTCGGTCACGAGCTGGGAGAGCCGCAGCAGAGCCTGAACAATGGCCTCGATGTCCACGCCAGGCTGGCCGCGCACCCCCTTCAGGATTTTGTAGGTGCGGGTGCTTTCGATCATGCGCGTCGCGTCCATCACCGTCAGGGGCGCGAGCGAGAAGGTCACATCCTTCAGCACTTCCACCAGGACGCCGCCGAGCCCGAACATGAGCATGGCGCCCATTTTGTCCCGGGTGACGCCGAGAATAACCTCCTGGCTGCGCTTGCACATCTCCTGGATGGAAACGCCTTCCAGCCGCGCCTTGGGCTGCTTCAGCGGAATCTGGGTCATCATGGCGGTGTAGGCGTCTGTGACGGCCTGGGCGTTGGCCAGGTTGACCTTCACGCCGCCGACATCGGACTTGTGGGAGATGTCCGGCGAGTGGATCTTCATGACCACGGGATAACCGATCGATTCGGCGAGGCGCACGGCTTCCGTGGCGGACGCGGCGAGGCCGGCCTTGGGCGTGATGAAGCCGTAGGCCGCGAGCACCTTTTTGGCCTCGGTTTCACCCACTTCACGCAGGCCCTTGTCGAGATGAGCCTTGAGGATCGCGCCGGCGGCGGCCTTATCGGCCGTGATCGGCGTGATCGTTCGCGGCGGTTCCCGGCGCCAGGCGGCGTAATCGGCGAACACCTTGATGGCCTTGACCGCGTTTTCGGGCGAGGTGTACTGGGGAATGCCATGCTGGCGGAGGAACACGCGCCCCTCGCTCACCTTGGCCGAGCCCATGAAGCAGGCGAAAACAGGCTTTTCCGGCTTGGCCTGGCGGACGCGGACAAGCGCCTGGGCGGTTTCCGTGGCCTGGGTCATGGCCTGGGGGGTGAGCAGCACGAGCACGATGTCCACGCCCGGATCGTCGAGCACGGTGTCGATCGCGAACTCGTAGCGGTCCGCCAGCGCGTCGCCCAGCACGTCCACGGGGTTCGTGATGTTCGCGGCGGGCGGCAGGCAGGCGCCCAGTTTCTTCATGGTGGCATCCGTCAGCTTCGCGAAGGACAGACCTTCGCGTTCCACGGCGTCGGCAGCCATGATGCCGGGTCCGCCGGCGTTGGTGACCACGACCACGCGGGCCCCCTTGGGCAGGGGTTGGAAGGCGAAGGCCTGGGCGTAATCGAACTGGGCCATGATGGAGGGGCAGCGGACGATGCCGGTGCGCTGGAAGAGGCAGTTATACACGGTGTCGCCGCCCGCGAGGCTGCCGGTGTGGGAGGAGGCGGCCTTGGCGCCCGCCGCGGTACCGCCGGATTTCATCAGCAGGATGGGTTTGCGGCGGCTGATCGACTCGGCGATGCGGGCGAATTCCTGCCCGTCGATGATGTTTTCCAGGTAACCCGCGATCACGGAGGTCTTGGGATCGTCGGCGAAGGCCTTGATCGTGTCGAGTTCGTTCACGTCACACTTGTTGCCGAAGCTGACCAGCTTGCTGAAGCCGATTTTTTGGGCATTGGCCATATCCAGAATGGCGGCCATCAGGGCGCCGGACTGGGACATGTAGGCGATGCCGCCTTCCACGGGCAGATCGCCTCCGAAACTGCCGTTCAGCTTGGAACTGGTGCTCATGACGCCGAGGCAGTTGGGCCCGATCACGCGGATGCCGTTCTTTTTGGCGATGTCGGCGACCTCCTGTTCGAGGGCCTTTCCGGCCGCGCCGGTTTCCTTGAAGCCCGCCGTGATGATCACCACCGACTTGATTCCAAGTTCGGCGCATTCCCGCATGACGCCGACCACGAACTTGGCGGGAATCACGACGATGGCCAGATCCACCGGTTTCCCGATCGCCTTCAGGGCGGGGAAGCAGGGGAGGCCTTCCACCTCGGACGCCTTGGAGTTGACGGGATAGATTTTTCCCGCATAGCCGCCCTTGATCATGCTGACGAGGATTTCGTAGCCGACCTTGCCTTTTTCCCGGGACGCGCCGACAATGGCCACGGACCGGGGATTGAAGAACTGTTCGAAGCTCATGCGAACCCTTTCCAAACACACAGTTAACCGTCGCAAAAGAACGACGGCAAAAAAACCATGTAAGATTATGGAAAACGGACTTGAAAGTCAATGCCTGTTCCGAAATATGTTCCGGAGACGATTCTGGAAAAAGCGCGGGTATGAAACCGTTTTTAGTCTTGTTGCGCATGCCGGCCTGTGACATTGTCTAAGGTGTTTATACTCGACGTTATCAGGCAAGAGCGAGCATCCCGACTGGGTGGCCGTTTTCCATTCATCGGCAACGGGTAGCTGGAGGTTGTGGCATGGGCAACTGGCGGATACGGGGCGGGCGGGTGCTGGATCCCGCGTCGGGACGCGACGGGATCGCGGACCTGGCGCTGGCGGACGGCGTGATGGCGGAGCCGGGCGCGCTGCGCGGGCCGGTGATGGAGGTGGACGCGGCGGGCTGCTGGGTCATGCCGGGCGGGCTTGACATGCACGTGCATCTGCGCGAGCCGGGGTTGGAGGACGCCGAGACGGTCGACTCGGGCTGCCGCGCCGCGACGTGCGGGGGGATGACCACCCTGGGCGTGATGCCCAACACCAAGCCGCCGCTGGACACGCCGGCCGAGGTGGCCGCGCTCCTCGCGCGCGGCGAGGCGGCCGGCCTGGCCCGCCTGATTC
>CAZSUH010000084.1:0-13198 GCA_964609905.1 uncultured Verrucomicrobiota bacterium | reverse complement strand
CCCACCTATGCCGACGGCATCACCGCCTCGGTCTACGGCCAGTTCCCGCCCCTCGTCAATGCCTGCCGCAAACCCGGCGAGTGGCAGACCTATGACATCCTCTGGACCGCGCCGCGTTTCAGCGGCACCGCCCTGGTCAAGCCGGCCTTCCTGACGCTGTTCCACAACGGCATCGCGGTCCACAATCACGTGGAACTCATGGGGCCGACCGGCCACTGCGACGTTTACGATTACAAGGCGCACGCGCCGACCGGCCCGCTCAAACTGCAGGACCACGGCGACCTCGTCCGGTACCGCAATATCTGGTATCGCCCGATCAAAGCGTACGACGCGCAGTAGGCCGATCGTCGCGCCCGCGACTTATTTCCGCTCCGAGATCGGCACGTAGTGATTCAAGGGCGAGCCCATGTAAATCTGCCGCGGCCGGTAAAGCCGCGTCTTGGGCTCGTCCATCATTTCCTTGAAGTTGGCAATCCAGCCCGGCATGCGGCCGATCGCAAAAATAACCGTGAACATCTCGGTCGGGATGCCGATGGCGCGCATGATGATGCCGCTGTAGAAATCCACGTTGGGGTAGAGCTTGCGCTCGATGAAGTAGGAATCCTTCAGGACCGCCTCTTCCAGGCGCCGGGCAATGTCCAGCAGGGGGTCTTCGATGTGAAGCGCCGTCAGGAGTTCGTCGCACACCTGCTTGATGATCTTGGCCCGGGGATCGTAGTTCTTGTAGATCCGGTGGCCGAAGCCCATGAGCCGCTTGCCGCTCCCCTTGTCCTTGGCGGCCGCGATGAACCGCGACCCGTCGTCACCGGACTTGTGAATGGCCTCCAGCATCTCGATGACGGCCTGGTTGGCGCCGCCGTGCAGGGAGCCCCAGAGGGCACACACGCCGGCGGCGGCGCTCGCCATGAGATTGGCCTGGCTGGACGCCACCAGGCGGACGGTGGAGGTCGAGCAGTTCTGCTCGTGGTCGGCGTGCAGGATGAAGATCAGGTCCAGCGCGCGCACCACCTCGGGCTTCAGCACATAATCCTCGGTGGGCTCCGAAAACATCATGTGCAGGAAATTGGCCGTGTATTTGTAGGAGGGCTTCGGATAGATGGCCGGCTGGCCGCGCGATTTGCGGTAGGAGAACGCGGCGATCGTGCGGACCTGGGAAATGAGGCGCGCGGCATACAGGTCAAAGAAGGGCGCGGTGGGTTGTCCGATGTCCAGCCCCGGATAGAAGCAACTGCTCGCGTTGATCATCGCCGACAGGATGGCCATCGGGTGGGCGTTGAACGGAAAGCCCTCGAAGTGATGCTTCATGTCCTCGTGCAGGTTTTCGTTCTGCGTCAGCAGGTCGGAGAGCTTGCGCAGTTCCTTGGCGGTGGGCAGCCGGCCGTAGATGAGCAGGTAGGCCGTTTCCACAAAGGTGGATTGCGCGGCCAGTTCCTCGATGGGAATGCCGCGATAGCGCAAAATGCCCTTTTCGCCGTCGATGAAGGTGATCCGGCTGACGCAGGACCCCGTGTTGCCGTAGCCGTCGTCCAGCGTGATCATGCCGGTCTGGCCGCGCAATTTGGATATATCGATCGCCCGCTCCCCCTCGGAGCCCGTGACAATGGGCAGTTCGATCCGCTTGCCGTCCAGTTCCAGAATAGCAGTCTTGCTCATGTGTCAATATCCCTTATTCGAAAGTTTATACCACAACGGCGTTGGGAGGCGTCCGGAACGCGACCTCCACCCGCCTGACGGTCAGGTCATGCCGATCCTGGCTGCGAACCTCGATTGTCTGGATTTCCGCGGCCGTCAGGGCGTCCATGGGTACCTGGAACGTCATGGCGCGATACGCACACCGTCCCATGGTGGCCGGGATATCGCGGAGCACGGCGCAGGGCTTGCCGTTGACCAGGACCCGGGGGACGGACATGGGCGCATCCTGGACAGGAGGAAACCCGAGCAACAACTCGCAGGTTGACCGCTTGTCCGGAATGGGGCCAAGTGTCATGGGGAACACGAGTTCCGTGCCGGTCGCGGGCAGGGTTGCGCGGTAAGTCTCGCCCGGCCCCAGGATATCCCGGTACGTGATGCCGATCGTTCGCGACCGCTCCCGCAACGCCTTCAGGGATGTCATGGCCTTGAGGGTGCTTTGAAAAACGGCCCGGCCCCAGGGCAACGTCTGAAAATAGTTGAACAGATATACCGCGTCCGCGCCCTGCGAAAGAACCAGGCTGGCCGCCCCTGCCGCAAGTTCGGGCGTGACGAGCGTTTGACTGTAGTAGTTTTCCGAACTGTACTCAATTTCGAGCCCGCCCGCCAGGGTCACCTTCGCCGCGCCCACCATCTCCCGCCACTGCCGCAGCGGCATGTCGAACTCGATCGTTTCCCAGCGCGGCGTGGGAACCAACAGATCGATCAGGCCTTCCTTGATCCAGGTCCCGGCATCCAGTCCCCAGCCTGCCGCCACCTCCGGCCGGGAGGGCACGCGGACACCGAGGCGGACGGGATGCCCCCGCTTCGCGCCGGCATCGGCGACTCGCTTGCGGACATCCCGCAGCCAGGCGTTCAGGATCGGGGCGCCTTCCGCCTCCTGGCCCGCGCTGAACAGATAGGGCTCCCGCATGAAATCCAGTTCCAGGCCGTCGCAATCGTACCGGCCGAGGGTTTCGTCAATCAGCGCCATGAAATAATCGCGGACCTCCGGATGCGCGTAGTCCAGGCAGCGCGCGAAATAGCCCGTGGCATTCTGCCGGTAGAACCGGGGATTGTTCTTCCAGAAACTCCCATGGAACGGATGCGCCATGTTATCGTTGCAGTGGCAGTCGTTCATCCGCAGCGTGATCCAGGGGGAAACCCCCTGAACCCGGCAGCGCCGGATGACACGGGCCGGATAATCGACGCCCTGCCGGTGGACGGCGAGCATGTTGCCGACGCCGGCGCGATACCGCGCAACCGCCTCGCGGGGGATGGCCGCCAGAAACGGCTGGTCGTCCGGGCCATCCGGATCGTAGCCATCCCAGAACGCCTCCCACACATCGCTCCGGTAATTCGTCCGCCGGCTGTTGGTGTTGACCAGGAACACGGACACGCCGGCGCCCGCCATGACATCGACATACTGGTCGATCAGTTCCCCGGCTTTGCCCTCGGGAATCGTCCGGGAATAAAAAAACTCCGTGCAATCCTCGTTGTGATAGAGCTGGCTCATAATTTCCTCCTCACCCACCCCGCCACCGCCGCCGGATCCTTGAATTCCGCGACGGACCGGCATTCCCAGTCGGGCTGCCACTGCCGGGCCATCCGCGCCAGGCTGTCGCCCGGCCCCAGTTCCAACAGCACCCGACACCCGCGCGCGCCGATCGCATCGAGCTCGCTCTGCCAGTCCACCGTGGTCCGGATCTGGTCGCGGAGCGCCCGGCTCACATCCGGCCCGCTGAAGACCCGATCGCCGGTCACGCTGGAGATCAGCGGAATGACCGGCGCCCGGGGCGGCTGCTGCCTCAGATCGTCCTCGAACGCGCGGGCCGCCGGGTCCATCAACGGGGTATGCGCCGCCACGCTCACCGGAAGGCGGACGACCCGGCCGGCGCCGGCGGCCTGACAGGCGGCTTCGAAGCTGGCGAGGCCGGCGGCCTTCAGCCCGACCACCACATGATCGGCGCCGTTCACAATGGCCAGGTGGGCCTGGTGCTCACGGCAGATCGCCTCGACCCGGATTCGGGGCAAGCCCAGCACGGCCAGCAGGGTCTGCGCCTCGCCGGCGGCGGCGCTCATCCGTTGCCCGCGCCGGGCGGCCAGTTTCACCAGTTCCACCGGCGACCAGCAGCCGGCCACGCCGCACGCGGTCAACTCGCCCAAGCTGTACCCCCCCGCCAGGTCCGGCGCCGGCAGCGCGTGGCGGATCGTTTCCCAGATCATCAACTGCCCCAGGCAAATCAGGGGTTGGGCAAGTTCATTGGTGAACAGCGGCGGGGGTTCGCGCGTTTCATCCGTCAACCAGTCGACCGCCTCGGACGGCACAATCCTTTCCGACATGACGGCGTGGAGCAGAGTGCGGGCTTCGGGCGACCGCGCGCCATCCCGGAAAAAAGCGGCCGTCTGCCGGCCCTGTCCGGAACAGAGAATAGCCAGCCCGCTCATGCGCCCTCCCCGGTTGTTGACGCGACCGGCGGAAGCGACAGGTCCACTCGGTCCGCGAACAAGGTCGCCGCCAGCAGATCGGCCGCTCCGCCGGGACTGAGCCGGCGGCGGATAAACGCGCGATGAAGCTGCATCGCGCGGGTCGGCCAGGCTTCGTCTGCCACTCCGCCGCGCCGCAAAAAAGCGCGGGCCGCCCGCCCGGCAAACGCCAGGCCGGCGGCGCCTCCGCGATGGAGCAGGTTCGTGTCGTGCACCGTCGCCAGCAGACTGAAAAAAGCCTGCAACCGGGCGCGCGGCCCGACGCCGAACAACCGGCTCGCGCGCCGGTATTCCGGGAGGGCGACCTGATACACGGAGGGAAATCCGGCCGCCGCTTCTTCGCGCGCGCCGGTGCCGCCGCAGGACCGGCATGCGCGCAGTCCATGCGAATCGGGGGCCGAGGCGCGACCCTCCAGGATGGCCGAGCCCCATTGCTCGCGGACGATTTGCCCGAGCGACAGCCGGCTTCGCAGCGACTCCTGGCGGCCGGCGGCGGCGACCAGCAAGCCCAGGGTGAAGATGGCGCCCCGATGGGTGTTGACGCCGCCCGTGGCCGCCAGCATACGTTGCTCCGCGTCAAGCCCCAACGGCCGCAGAACGGCCAGGGGTTCCCCCTGACGGCCGGCCTCCGCCACCGCCCGGAAATAGCCGCGCAAGGCCGCGATGCTGGCCAGAAAGTGGCCGGCCCGCATGTCCGGATGGCTGCCATTGTCCGCGAAGCTCACGAGTCCCGGTTTCGGGTACGTCGCCAGCTCGTCGAACAACGCCCGTTCCGCCGCCCGGGCCAGGCGTTCCGCCCGATCCCCCGCGGGCATGGCGGGCGGCGCGGCCAGGGCGGATCGGGGCATGAGCGTGACGCCATCTGCCTGCCGGACCAGAATTCGGGAAGCCCCGGACGCATACTCGCGCCAGGCAAAGGCCCGTCCGTCTTCCAGCATGATCTCGATGTCGCAGCCGGGATCGCCGGCCGGGGGCCACCGGTCGAGAAGGGCGGCCAACCGCTTGAACGCCTCGCGATCCTCCACGCGGAAAAGCAGATCCACGTCGGACTCGTCCGTGCGATAGGGGAGGCCGGTCAGATGCTGCCAGGCCAGGCTTCCGAACACGCGCGGGGTCAACTCCTCGGTCCGGCAGGCTTGAACGAACGCCTCGTAGATGCCGCGTTGGGCGGCGGGCAGATCGTCCAAACACCCATCCAGCGCCGGCAGGTCCGAACGCCCCGTGATGGCCGCCAGGGGAACGGAAAAGGCCATCCGTTTTTTCCCCTCCGCCGGCGGCAGGGGAATGCCACAGCAGATCCGCCGGCCCCGGTCTGCCCACACGGGCCGCCGCACCACCACCGGGAATCCAGCGGCCAGCCACTTCCGGAGCCGGTCCCGTTCCATGTCGGTCAACGGTTCTTCCGGCGGACAGCCAAGTTCGCAGGCCGGATCCAGCGTGAGCAGATCGTGCCGCCGGTAGTCACACGCCATGGTGGCGCTCGTCATCATCTTTCACAACGGTCCATGATTTCCGCCGCCAGAAGCCGGCCGCCGCGTTGCTTCCCGAGTTGCGCCCGGTTGTCGGCGCTATCGTAGTCGGCCAGCGCCTGGTCCAGGCACTGGCTTAAATTGCCTTCCCACAGTCCATGCAGGCCGCCCGTTTTCATGAAATTGGCGACGCCGGGCGCGAACACCGGGATCTGCCGGCTCAAGTCTTCCAGGCGTTCGAGCGGCAGTTTGGTGACCCGCGCCATGGCCGGCAGGGCCATGACCGAAGTCTGACTGTCCGGCAGGGCGTACACCCGCCCGGCGCAGAGGCCCCAGGCGATGAAGGCGCCGGCCATGGAATTGCCATGCACCAGGGCCAGCACGGCGTGCCCGCGCCGCATGGCCAGATCCTGCAAGTTCGCCAGGTGCGCCAGGTATTGATTGAGCCCCCGCAACTCATCATTCAGCGCCATTTTCTGGCCGCGATTGTCCACCAGCATCAGAATTGGCCGGCCGGGTGACTGCCGCAACACGCGCAGCCACGCGCCCGACAAGGCCAGCGCTTCGTCGATCCCGAGCGCGATCGGCTCACGGGTTCCGATCCAGGCGATCGTTCCGCGGGCCGTCTGCCCCTCGCCGGCCGAGACAAGACCGTCAACCTGTGTCTGGTATCCGGCCGGGAAAAGCGCGCTCAACACGGCTTCCAGGTTCATGGCGCCCCTTCCGCCCGGCGGCGTTGCAACGCAGCGTGGGCCGCTTCCATCGCCTCCAGCGAGCAATCCGGCTTGATGTCCAGCAACTCCACCAGCGCCTGGCGGAAGGCCGTCATGGAATTCTCGACCAGCCGCGTGGCCATGCCCAGCCGGGCGCGTTGTTGGCCGCCATACGTGCGCCAGACGAGCGCCCGATCACGGGCGTCAAACGTCTCCACCCCCTGGGTGGTTTCGATCACCTCCGGACCGGAGACGCCCACGCGGGCTTCTTCCGAAACCACCAGCGCATCGCAGGCGCCGGCCATGATTCCCGCGCCGCCAAAAGCGCCGCAGACGCCGCCCACGGCGCCGAGCACCGGAATGCCGGCCGCGCGCGCCGCGAACAGGGCGCGCACGATTTCCGCCACGCCGATTTCACCCGCATTGGCTTCCTGCAGGCGCACGCCGCCCGAATCCAGCAGCAGCAGGACCGCCGCCGGCCGCCTCGTCCGGGCGCGCTTGAGCAGGCCCGCGATCTTGGCGCTGTGCACTTCGCCGATCGCGCCGCCCATGAAACGCCCCTCCTGCGCCGCCACCGCGACCGGCCGGCCGTCCAGGCGCGCGTCGCCAACCGCCACCCCGTCGTCGAAGGCCGGCGGCAAATCGAACGTCGCCAGGTGCGGGCTGACCGCTTTTTCGGCGGGCCCACACAGCTCGTGAAAGGAGCCCGGATCGAGAATGCCGGCCAGCCGCTGGCGGGCGGTGGCTTCCAGATAACTTTGGCTGGGTTTCAGCCGCATGGCTCCGACTCCATCGTTTCCATGGCCTGGTCAAGCCGCAGGCTGACCACCGCCGGACTGGCGCCATGATCGTGAATCGAGATCCGGATATCGGCCGGATTATGGCGCGCCATGAAGTCGGCCAGGACCGCCTTCCAGATGTCGCCAAATCCCGCGGCCGAGGTGTCGATCGCGAAACGGCAAACGCCGCCCAGCGGCTGCCGCTCGATCAGCACCTCCAGATTGCCCGAAGCCACCACGCCCACCAGGGTCTGGGCCCGGCGCGGCGCGGGCGCCGGTTTGTCGGCGACCCATTCAAATTCCAGATGTTCCATGACAAAGTCCCTTACCAGTTCCGAAATTGAGCGGGCGGGTCGTACAGACCGTCCGACCAGCGGACCAGGTCCTTGATCGACCGGGCGGCCAGCAGATCGCGGGTGGCCTCCCGTTTCCGGATGCCCAGGTCCTCGGGCCGTTGAACAATGCCGCGGTCGCGCAGGTTTTCCACCTGTCGCCGGTCGCGCGCCAGACCGACGGGCGTGTAGCCGGCCACGCCGCGGATGGCCTGCTCGCGCTCTTCCGGCGTCCGGCAGCGCAGCAGATGGGCGACGCCCTCCTCGGTGACGATGTGGGTGACATCGTCGCCGTAAATCATGATGGGCGGCAGCGCCAGGTTCGCCCGCTTCTGCAGTTCCCAGGCGTCGAGCCGCTCGACAAAGGTGGGTTCCATGCGGCCGTGGAACGTTTCGACCAGTTGCACCACCAGCCGTCGACCGCGCGGCGCCGCGCCGGGAACGGCGGCTTCCGCGCCGGCCCGGAGCCAGGCGGCCGAGGCATGACGCCGCCCGCGCGGGTCGCAGCCGAAATTGGGCGCCCCGCCGAACCCGGCAATCCGGTCCGCCGTGGCGGTCGAACTGTTGCCCCGTGGATCGATCTGAAGGCTGGCGCCGATGAACATATCCGTGGCGTAATGGCCGCACATCTGGCCGAAGGCGCGATTGGAACGCATGCTGCCGTCCGCGCCCACCGGAAAAATATCGGGCCGGGCCCGGACGTAATCCCGCATGCCCAGCTCGCTGCCCACCGTGTAAATGGTTTTGACGAAGCCTTCCTCGATGGCGGGGATCAGGGTGGGATGGGGATTGAGCAGCCAATGCAGACAGGCCTTGCCTTTGAGCCCCAGGCTTTCCCCGTAGGTCGGCAGAATGAGTTCGATGGCGGCGGTGCCGAACCCGACCCCGTGGTTGAGCGAGACCGGCAGGTAGGGGGCGTAGACGCCCTTCAGCGCCAGCATGCCCATGAGGATCATCGGATCGGTGATCTGCGCCGGATCACGCGTAAACAAAGGTTGCAGCGAATAGGGCGCGGGGCTGGGGCAGAAAAAATCCACCCAGCCGGCCGGAATATCCACCCGCGGCAGCGTGTCGACCACCCGATTGACCTGGGCGATCACCAGCCCGCTCTTGAACGCGGTGGACTCCACCACCACGGGAGTGTCCTCCGTGTTTTCGCCCGTATACAGATTGCCGTCCCGGTCGGCCATCTCCGCGGCAATGCAGCAGACGCGCGGGCACAGATCGGTGAAATAGCGGCTGTACAGCTCCAGGTAGGTGTGGATGTTCCCGATTTTGATGCGGCCGGCCATGGCCAGGCGGGCGAGACGCAGCCCCTGCGGACCGCAATACGAGAAATCCACCGTCTCGGCCACCCCCTTGTCGAACAGGTCCAACTGGTCGGCCAGGGCGATGGTGGACAGCACCAGGTGCAGCCCGCGCACCTTGCCGGGATCCATGGCGGCCAGGCATTTCGACAGGAAATCCGCCTGCTTCTGGTTGTCCCCTTCCACGCAGACGATATCGCCCGACTCGATCACCGTCTCCAGCAGGGACACCATTCGCGCGGGATCAACCTGCCGGGAAAATCCCAGGGCGGCGGCGGCATCCAGCCGTTTTTTCCGGTTCAGCGCCAAGGTGTTGAATGCGGACACAATCTGCTCCCCTGAAAATCACGACATTTTTTGCACCTTACTAGTTCCGTCGTCTCACCGCAAGCCGTTTCGATGCGGGGACCCGGTTCCCGAACCGGGACGGGAACGACTCGACCGGCTTATCGCTCGCCGGCATCGAGGCCCAGGATAGCCGCCAGCAGCAGTTGAATGCTGCGCGTCAAGTTTTCGATGTTGACCCGTTCGGGGCCATCGCCCGGCAGGTGATACTCCGAATCGTCGTAGGGCCAGGAGCCCAGATTCATGCACGTCGTGCGGTACCCCGCGTTGATAAACATGCCGTCGTCGTCGTTGATGGGCGCCTTGAACACCACGCGCGTTTCGAGATCGATCCCGTGCCGGCCTGCGCAGGAGGCCACATATTCGGCCAGCCCCTTTCCTTCGTCGGTGCTGTAGGCGACGATGTGGTTCATCCGGCCGGCGGCCATATCGGCATCCGATTTGCCGTCCAGCGAATCCACGTTCAGGACGGCGACAATGTGGTCGCCGCGCGCCCGGGCGGCTTCCGCCGCGAACCGGCTGGTCCAGGGGGTGTGCTCCTCGTTGCAGAAGAGGATGCGCACCGATCGCTTCAGATCGAGCGTTGCCAGGACCCGGGCCAGTTCCAGGTTGGCCACCGTGCCGACGCCATTATCATGGGCGCCGGGCGAATCGATCCAGCTCATGGAGTCCTTGTGCGAAATCAACTGGATGAACTCCCCGGGCCGTTCGCGGCCGGCGCGGGTCACCTCGAGGTTCGAGGCCAAATACCAGGGATCGCCTGGATCGGGGGTGTCGTACCAGTGATGGATCGGTTTGCTGCTGTTGCATCGAAAAGCCTGCACGCGGAAAGGCGTCGTGGTCACCGCGTACCCCGCCTCCTCGAGCCGGCCGCGGATGTAGGTGTCGGCCTCGGCCAGCGAGTCGATGCCCTGGCCCGGCCGGGTGTAGTTGACCTTGCGGAACCGCAGGGGCTCCTTGCAGAGGTGGAAGAGATCGGTCCGGATGCGGTCGGGGGAGACGAGTTTGAGCGTGTCCCGGATCATGACTTGGGCCTTTCTGTGCCGTTCTTAAAAGTGTCGATATCCAACTCGTTAATCCATTCGGGAAGATTTGTCCAGATTTCATGGAAATCAAATCCGGCCGCAGCACAATGCGGCGGTGCGAGATCCAGAACCAGAGGCCCTCGCGCCACGGTTCTGGGCTTTGCCAGGCCGAATCACCGGGAAAAAGTCTGTGGGAGCTCCTTGACGATCACGTGTCACAATGGTATCGTTTAACGCTTTCAGATCGGACCGAACCAAAGGAGCCTTTGCATGACCGCGTATCCGAAAACCATCGATACTGTCGAACAGTTGGACGAGGTGCTCTCGCGCCCCCAGTCCGGTCTCGTGAACTTCATCAAAAACCTCTCCGGCGACCTCATGATCATCGGCGCCGGCGGCAAGGTCGGCCCCACCCTCGCCGTCATGGCCAAGCGCGCTGTGGATGAAGCCGGCGTGAAGAAACAGGTCATCGCCGTGGATAAGGCCGACCTCTCCGCGCTCAAGGCCAAGGGCGTCCAGACGATCAACTGCGACCTGCTCGACCTGGAGGCCGTCCGGCGTCTGCCCAAGGTCGAAAACATCGTCTACCTCGTGGGCCGCAAGTTCGGCTCCGACGGTCAGGAGCACCTGACCTGGGCCATCAACGTCATGGTCGCCCACAATGTCGCCCAGACCTTCACCCAGTCCCGCATCGCCGCCTTCTCCACCGGCTGCGTCTACCCCGTCGTGGACCTCTCCACCGGCGGCTCCGTCGAGGAGGACCGTCCCGATCCCATCGGCGAATACACCATGTCCTGCCTGGGCCGCGAGCGGATGTTCGACTTCTACTCCCACACCGCCGGCCTGCGGTCGGTCCAGTGCCGCCTCAACTACGCCATCGAACTTCGCTACGGCGTGCTCGTGGACATCGCCACCAAGGTCTGGCAGGGCCAGCCCGTGGACGTGACCACCGGCTACGCGAACGGCATCTGGCAGGGCGACGCCTGCAACCAGATCATCCAGTGCCTGGGCCTCGCCTCCTCCCCCGGCTGCGCGATCAACATCACCGGCCCCGAGACCTTCTGCATCCGCGAAGTCGCGAAGGCCTTCGGCACGATGTTCGGCAAGCCCGCCATCATCGAGGGCACGGAAAACGGCCGCGGCTACCTGAACAACGCCCGCAAGGCCAACGGCCTGTTCGGCAACCCGTCCGTCCCGCTCGGCCTGCTCATGACCTGGGTCGCCCACTGGCTTCAAAAAGGCGGCGAGCTGCTCGGCAAGCCCACCCACTTCGAAACCCAGAACGGCAAATACTAGGCCGCGTCCGTGCAAGCCAAAAACACCATCCGAGTCGGGATCGTCGGCGCCGGCATGGCCGGCCGCTTCCACACGGAATGTTTGCGCCGCGTTTACGGACCCGCCGTACAGATTGCCGGAGTCACCTCCCGCCGCGCCGAAAGCCGCCAGGCATTCGGCAAGACCCACGGCATCCCGGTTTTCGATTCGGTCGAGGCCATGCTCGATCACGTCGATGTGCTGGACGTCTGCTCCCCGCCCTACGCGCACGCCGAGGGTATCCTGGCCGCCGCCCACGCCGGCAAGGGGATCATCTGCGAAAAGCCCCTCACCGGCTGCTTCGGCCCGGCCGGCGACGACTCGTTCCACGGCAACCGCGCGCCCAAGGAGCCCATGCTGGAGTCGGTCGTCGCGCTCATGCGCGAGATCGCCGCCGCCGTGCGCAAAAACCGGGTGTTCTTCGGGTATGCCGAGAACTTCGTCTACGCGCCCAGCGTGCAGAAGGAGCGCGAGATCGTGGCCAAGACCAAGGCCCAAATTCTCCGGATGACCGGCGAGGAGTCCCATAACGGCTCCGCCTCGCCCGTCTACGGCATCTGGAAATTCGCCGGCGGCGGCTCGCTCATCGGCAAAGGCGTGCATCCGCTCGGCGCCATCCTCTACCTCAAACGAGTCGAGGGGCTCGCCACGGGGGGCCAACCCATCCGCCCCGCCTCCGTCTCCGCCCGCACGCACGAGCTGACCCGCCTGCCCGCCTATCGCGACGCCGGGTTCATTCGGACCGATTATCGGGACATTGAGGACTACGGCATGATCCACGTGGTGTTCGAGGACGGCACCGTGGGCGACATTGTGACCAGCGAGGTGGTGCTCGGCGGCATTTACGACTACGTCGAGGTGTTCGCCAACAACCACCGCACGCGTTGCGCCATCAGCCCCACCGAACTGGCGGTCACCTTCAATCCGCGCGCCGAGCAGTACAAGGACATCTACCTCATCGAAAAGACCAGCACCCAGGAAGGCTGGTCCACGGCCGCGCCGGACGAGAACCTCACCATGGGCTACCAGGCCGAAATCCAGGATTTCATCGCCTGCGCCGCCTCCGGCGCGGAACCCCAGTCCGGCCTCGACCTCGCGCTCGACACGACCGCCGCCACCTACGCGGCCTACGTCTCGGCCCAGCGCAAGGGCGCGGAGGTCGACGTGCCCCGTCTGTAACCGTTCGAGGAGAATCGCCTGCCATGAAAAAAACGAACACCCCGTTGAACGTGGCCATCGTCGGCCTCGGCCACCTGCACCCCCGCTCCTACATGACCCTGTTCAAGCAGGTCCCCGCCTGCCGCGTCACCGCGGTCATGGAGCCGAACGCGACGTTGCGCGACGCCTTCTGCGCCGACTTCGGGCTCAAGGGCTACGCCAGCCTGCCCGCCCTGCTCCGCGCGGAGAAGCCGGACATCGCCGCGATCTTCCTGCCCCACGCCGACTGCCCGGCCGCCGCGGCCGCCTGCGCGAAAGCGGGCGCGCACCTGATGGTCGAAAAACCCGTGGCCGCCTCCGCGTCAGGCGCGGCCGCCATCGTGGCCGCCGCCCGCCGGAACCGGGTCAAGCTCACCACCGGCTACTGCTGGCGCTACCATCCCGTGGCCCTGGAAATCAAGCGGCTCGTGGCTTCCGGCGTCATCGGCAAGGTCGTGGGCGGCGAAGGCCGCATCGCGGCCGGCCGGCTCCAGCGCTACCTCGACGGCCACTCTCCGTGGATGCTGGAAAAGAAACGCTCCGGCGGCGGCCCCATGTACAA
>CAZSUH010000083.1:0-13266 GCA_964609905.1 uncultured Verrucomicrobiota bacterium | reverse complement strand
AAATGGCTGTCGATCGAGAGGCCGAGCAGCTTGCAGTTCAACGCATCGAATTCCGGCTGCATGGTGGCGAAGGTCATGAACTCGGTCGTGCAGACCGGCGTGAAGTCCGCCGGGTGCGAGAAGAACACCACCCACTTGCCCTTGAAGTCGTCCGGGAAGTTGAGCGGGCCCTGCGTGGTTTCGGCCTTGAAGGAAGGCGCCTTTTCGCCGATCAGCGGCAGTCTCTGGGGTTGGGGTTGGTCGTTCATGTTCGTATCCTTTCTTTTTTGGGGTTATAGCTTCATCTTCTCGTACTATTTCGGACTCGCTTTCCATCAGTGGTCGCACGCATTGGCGCCTGTTTTCAGGCTCCCGGACAGGAACGCCACCGCGAGTTGCTCCGGTGCTTCGGCATGCGCGCCGACCACGACCTTGATATTGTTCTCGGTGAAGAGCGACTGGGCCCGTTGCCCCATGCCGCCGGCGATGATGACCGTGGCGCCCTGTTCGTGCAGCCAGCGCGGCAGCACACCCGGCTCGTGGGGCGGGGGCGTCACGAGTTGTTTGTCCGCGATTTTCTTGGCTTTTTCGTCCACCGCCAACAGGGCGAACTGTTCGCAATGTCCGAAGTGCATGCAGAGTTTTCCATCGGCCAGTGGTATGGCGATTTTCATGAGTCGGTCTCCTCCTTTTGGGGATTCGGGTTTAGAAACGCGTTTTGCGTCGTGGTCGGACAACGCCAGGATCGGGGCGATGACCCGTTCGAAAGCTTTGGCCGTTTCGGTTTTATTATAATGGTAGACGAACGGCGTTCCGGCGTCGCAGGCGTGGCCGACCGCGGGATCGATCGGAATGCGACCGAGGAACGGGACCTCCATCTCCCGGGCCATCCGCTCGCCGCCGCCGCTTTTGAAGATATCCGTGACTTGGCCGCATTTGGGGCAGACGAAGCCGCTCATGTTTTCGACCACGCCCAGCACGGGGAGTTCCAGTTGTTTGCAGAAGTTGACGGATTTTCGCACGTCGGCGGTGGCCACGTCTTGCGGGGTCGTGACCACGACCGCGCCGGCCGGATTTTTCACAAGCTGGCAGAGCGACAGGGGTTCGTCGCCCGTGCCGGGTGGCGAATCGATGACGAGATAATCCAGTTCGCCCCAGTC
The DNA here is from genome assembly GCA_964609905.1 of uncultured Verrucomicrobiota bacterium. Lineage (GTDB taxonomy): Bacteria > Verrucomicrobiota > Kiritimatiellia > CAIKKV01 > CAIKKV01 > CAZSUH01. The sequence continues at coordinate 12,127 of CAZSUH010000083.1, read as the reverse complement.
CACGTCTTTCAGGAACTGCTTGATCAGCCCCATTTTCAGGGGGCCGCGCCAAATGACGGCATCATCCTTCCCCTTCAGCAAAAAGCCGACGGACATGACCTTGATACCGGCCTTTTCGACCGGCTGGATGGCATCCTCGCGGATTTCCACGGGGTAGGGCTCCGTCAATTTCAGCATGCGGGGAATGCTCGGGCCGTGGATGTCCACGTCCAGCAGCCCCACTTTTTTCCCGGCCAGGGCCAACGAAACGGCCAGATTGGCGGCCACCGTGCTTTTGCCGACGCCGCCCTTGCCTGACAGCACGATGATTTTGTGCCGGATCAGGCTCATGCGGTCGTCCAGCGATTGCTGTTCGATGTTCTCCGACGGGCAAGCGGCTTGCGCGTCCGTTTTGGTTTCACTGTCGCCCCGACACCCGGATTTTCCGCAGTTCATATCGTTTCATCCTCTTGTTTGTCTGATCGATTCAACGAGAGAAACAGGCTATTCCAGAGCGACCGGATATCTTGCCCTGCTGCCGATTCGGGCAACTCGACCGCCGCTTTTCCTTGAATCTGGGCCTTTGTGACGGACTGGTCGTAGCGGATGCGGCCGGCCACCCGGGCGTCGGCGCGGCGCGCCTCCCCCTCGATCCGTTCCGCCATGTCCACGTTCAAGTCCCATTTGTTCACGCAGACCGCCGTGGGTATCCCGAAATGGCGGGTCAATTCCAGGACCCGTGCCATATCGTGTGCACCCGAAAGGGTGGGTTCGGTCACGACCAGGACCATCGACGCGCCGCTGACGGAGGCGATGACGGCGCACCCGACACCCGGCGGTCCATCCACCAGGATCAGTTCGGATTTCTTCTCTTTGGCGATTGCCCGGGCCGTCTCCCGCACCTGGCTGACTAGTTTGCCGGAGTTTTCGCCACCCGGATACAACCGCGCGTGAACCATCGGCCCGTGACGGGTGTCGGACACATACCATTCCCCGTTGACGCGTTCCGGAAAGTCGATGGCCTTGACGGGGCACTGGATCACGCACACGCCGCAGCCTTCGCAGGCGATCGGATCGACGGCGAACGAGGCTTCTCCCGCGCCGCCCTCCGATTTGCGGATGGCCTCGAAGCGGCACCAGGCCAGGCAGGCGCCGCAGCCGATGCAATCCGCCTCCCGGATGGCGGCCTCGTTTCCGCACCGGAACTCCTCGCGGCGCCGAATGGTAGGCATCAACACCAGATGCAGGTCGGCGGCATCCACGTCGCAGTCGGCGAGCACCGCATTGCGAGCCAGGGCTGCGAAGGAGGCAAGCACGCTGGTTTTTCCCGTGCCGCCTTTGCCGCTGATGACCACGATTTCGTTCATGTGTGATCGTTGGTTCTTTCAGGGGAATAGGAGTCTCCGGCTCCCGATTGCGCAACAACCAAACTGGCGGCGAGTCGCACGCATTCGCTGCAGGGAATGCGGGATGTGCGCCGGATTTCCCGGCATTTATCCGAGCCGGCGCTGGCCATGAACGCATCCTTTAAACGCTGTTGGTTGGCCGTTTCGAGTGTCAGATGGATCGCGGCAAACAGCGCGCCGCAGAGTCCTTCCGCCGCGCGCCCTCCGCCCAGGGCGCGGGCCTGCTCAATTTCGTGTTCGGAAATGGCGTGGCTCGTTTGAAACGCGTGCAGAACGCTTTGCGCGCAGTTCATGCGTTTGGTTTTATAGGTGTTGAGGGCACGTTCTATGGGCATTGCTTTAACTCCAGTCGGTTCCATAACTCTTCAAACAGCCGCCGCCAGTCCGGGTTCTCTTCAACGATCACCTGCCCGCGGGAGTAGGCTTCCGCCATCCGCCGGTCATCGGGCAGTTCCAGCAGGAGGGGAATTTGGGTTTCCACGCAGTAGTCGCGCACGCGCCCATCCCCCGAATCCGCCCGGTTGATCACAACGCCATGTCGCAGACCAAGCCGGCGGATCATGTCCACGGCCAGTCGCAGATCGTTCAGCCCGAACGGGGTGGGCTCCGTGACCAGCAGCACAAAGTCGGCGTCCCGCACCGTGGCGACCACCGGACAGGAGGTGCCGGGCGGGGCGTCCAGGATGGCCACTCCGTCGGCGATGGCCTTCTTTTTCACCGCGCGAATCAAGGGCGGAGCCATGGGCTCGCCCACGTTCAACCGGCCTTGAACAAAGGCTATCCCGCTCGCGAGACCGGTTTCGACCACGCCGATTGGCCGGTTTTGCTCGCGCATGGCATGCGCGGGGCATACCAGTGTGCAGCCGCCGCATCCATGGCAGAGTTCCGGGAAAATCAGCGGTTTTTTTAACATGGCGATGGCATGGTACTGGCAGGCCTCGGAGCATTTGCGGCAGCCCGTGCAGCGTTTTTCGTCCACCACCGGCACGGGAATGCCCACCGGCTCGGACTTGATGATCGTCGGGTTGAGAAAAATGTGGCCGTTCGGTTCCTCGACATCGCAGTCGAGGTACTGGACGCTTTGGCCGGCATCCGCAAGAACGCGGGCGAGGTTAACCGCAACCGTGGTTTTCCCGGTTCCGCCCTTGCCGCTGGCGATGGCGATTTTCATGACGTTGTTTCGTCCGCGGTGTAATAGGGTTCCTGGCTGGTTCCCTGAGCGCGGATTTTGTCCGTGTTCATGAGCATTCCCAAATATTTCGACACTTCATTCCGGTGCATGCCGAACACGTCGGCAATCTGTTGGGCCGTGCAGGGACGCCTTTGGAGCATGGCCATAATGGTGGCCTCGTTCGCCGCGACATCCGCGGATTTGTCCGTCGAGAACTCGGCGATGACCTTGGCAACGGGATGGAACAGGGCCGCCAGTTCCTCCATGGCTTTTTTCGGCATCGCAAAGGCAAACGACTCGGCCGGCGGGCGGACGGCCGTGTTGAGATGAATCTCGTCAGGACCGATGGAATCAACGAGTGCTGCGATTTTTTTCACGTCCCGCGTCACGCTGTTGGTCCCCCACACGAGAAAGACCTCGATCCACAGACGCCCCCTGTACTCCCGGCGGAAGGCGCGTTGCCCCTCGACGATGCGATCGAACCGGAGATCGGGGTGGGGACGGTTCACCTGCTCGAACGAGGCTTGATCCCAGGCGCTGAGCGACAATTTGACGATGTCGGCTTGGCGAGCCGCCTGGCGCACCGCGGGATCTCCGAACAGAGTGCCGTTGGAGAGCAGCACGGCGGGCAGGCCGGTGCGCTTGCGCGCAAAGTCCAGAACGTCGCCAAATCGGCTGTGGAGCGTGGGTTCGCCTGAGCCGGCCAAGGTGACGACATCCGCCTTGCCGCCTTCAGCCGTCCAGGCGTCCAACTCGGCCGTGACGTGCCCGGTCGGCACGTATTCCTTCCGTTCCAGCGTCTGGCGCGTGGTGCGTCCCAACTGGCAGAAGATGCAGTCCAGCGAGCAGGTCTTGAACGGAGTCAAGTCCACACCCAAAGAACGCCCCAGCCGTCGGGACGGCACCGGCCCGAAAAGGTGTTTGAACGGTTTTATTTTTCAGCCTTTTCGGCTTCGATCTCCTCGATGCGCTTCCGGAGTTCGTCCAGGGCGTTTTCGAAATACGCCGCCTGGCTCTTCAGCGCGGTGACCTGTTGGTCGCGTGTCGGCGCGGCCGCATAAGGCGGCGCTACGGCGGCCCAGGGCGCGGCCGTGGCCCGCTGCCAACCAGTCAGACCGGTGGTGTAGAACATATTCCGGAATCCGCGGCCGCCGCCCCCGCGGCCTCGCCCGAATCCCATTCCACATCCGCGTCCCTCCATGGGATTCGCGAACCCCGGCGCGCCGAATCCCGCGCAGAACCCGGCCGTGCGGCCCGTCATTGGCCCCATTCCCATCGGTCCCGTTCCATCTCCTCGTGGCATGACTTCCTCCTTTTGCGTTTACGCCCAATGCCCATCGACATTGGCTTCCTTGGTTTCCTTCAACTCTCCATTTTTAAAGCGATCGAGGGCGGCCGCGCCTGAACCGCCGGGCGTCAGAAAAACCTTAACGCCGGCGGCGGAAAGGGCGCGAAAGGCCTTGGGGCCCACATTCCCCGAAATGACGGCTTCCGCGCCGAGGCGGACAACGGTTTCCGCGGCCTGGATGCCGGCGCCTTGCGCGGCATTCAGATTAAGCGAGTTGTCGTGAGCCGTCACGGCACCGAACTCCGTGTCGATCAGGATGAAATACTTGGCGCGTCCGAAGCGGGGATCCACGGGATCCATCAACGAGGCGCCGGTTGAGGTGACGATCAGTTTCATGTGTGTGCTCCTGTTCGGTTGTAACAACGTCCTGGTCGTCCGTGCCCGCCGCCGTATCCGCGCCGTCTTCCCCCGCAACAACCGGGCATGGCCCAGGCGGGGGAGGGGAGCGAGCCGTCGAGGTAGGCCGCAATCACCGCTTCGGCCTCGCCGGCCACGAAGGGAATCACGCGGATGCCGCAGGCGGACAAGAGGGTGATCAGCGGCCGCGAAATCGCGCCACAGATCAACGCCTGGGGCTGAAACTGCGTCAGCCGGCTGGCTTGCGCCCCCGGCGAGGTGCCGTCCAGGGCCTCTTCCCGGCGGTCGGCGACCGCGCCGTTTTCCACATCCAGTACCAGCATCTGACGCGCGACGTCAAACACCGGCGAAATGCGTCCGTTCCAGACGGTCACGGCCACCCGGTGGTTCTCTTTTCTCATGCGTCATTTAGAAGCATGCTCCATGCCAAGCCGCGACCGATTCCGAAAAACGACGCAACCCGTTCCGCGACAAATGGTAAAGACGTATCGCGAAAACCCGGAACAGGTTTAATTAGTCGCAGAAAAGAGACCCTATAAATATACCAGTGTCTTTTAAAAGCGACCCTAGGAGCCGTTTTCGCCGGGGGTGCGGGCCTTTCGACTGGCGCGGGAGCGGCCGTCCGTGTCCGGCAGGACAAGGCCCAGGGTTTTGATTTTTCGGAAGAACGAGCTTTTGTGCAACCCCAGCGCGCGCGCGGCGGCCGAGCGGTCGAATCCGTGGCGTTCCAGAGCCGCGTGGATGGCCTGGGCTTCAGCGGCGCGCGACTGGGCGGCGAGGGTGACGTCAGCCGGAGTGGGGGGCGTGGCGGGCCGGCCGCCCAGTTCGGGGGGCAGATGTTCACGCTCGATTGGGCCTCCGCCGCACAGCACGAAAGCGCGCTCGATGGCGTTCTCCAGTTCCCGCACGTTTCCGGGGTAGTCATGAGCCATCAGCAAAGCCATGACATCCCGGGAAACTCCCGTGATGGATTTGCCCTGGAGCCGGTTGAATCGGGCGATGAAGTGTTCGACGAGGAGCGGCACGTCCTCCTTGCGCTGCCGGAGCGGCGGCAGGGAGACCTTGACGACATTCAGGCGATAGAAGAGATCCTGGCGAAAGGCGCCTTTCCGGATCGACTCGGCCAGATCCCGATGGGTGGCGGCGATGACGCGGACATTGGCGCGCTGCGTTTTGGTCCCGCCGAGGGGTTCGTAGGTTCTCTCCTGCAGCACGCGCAACAGACGAATCTGAAAGGCCGGGCTGATGTCGCCGATTTCGTCCAGAAACACCGTCCCGCCCTCGGCCAGCGCCAGTCGGCCTGGCTTGTCTTTAGCGGCGCCCGTAAAGGCGCCTTTCACATAGCCGAATAACTCGGATTCCAGCAGCGTGTCGGGCAACGCGCCGCAGTTGACGGGGAGAAACGGCTTGTTTTTGCGCGGGCTCAGGTTGTGAATGGCCCGCGCCAGGAGTTCCTTGCCCGTCCCCGTTTCGCCCTGAATCAGCACGGTCGCATCGCTGGCCGCAATCTGCGGCAGGAGGTCGGAAACCCCCCGCATGGAGGCGCTGCGGCTCACCAGGTCGCCCACTTGGAACCGGCCTTCCAGTTCCTTGCGCAGTTCCTCCACGAGGCTGAGATCGCGGAACGTCTCCGCGCCTCCCACCAGCCGTCCGCCGCCGTCGCGGAGCATGGCCGTGGACACGGAGACGGGGATGCGCCGCCCCGAGGCATCCACGATGAAGGCGGACTTGTCGATGATCGGCTTGCCGGTTTTCACCGTGAGTCGGAGCGCGCAGTCCGTCTCGCACATGCTGGCCCGGAAAACGTCCGCGCAGGGCTTGCCGATGGCGTCTTGCCGGCGAATGCCGGTGATCGTTTCGGCGGCTCGGTTGAACGAGGTGATGCGCCAGTCCGTGTTCACCGTGAACACGCCGTCCGAGATGCTCTCCAGGATGCTTTCGGCCCCTGCGGGGAGCGATTCCTCGTGTCGTGGTTTCTTTCGGCCCATGGTTGTTTCCCCGGCGTTGTCCTTTTGGCCGCGCCGTGGCCTTGGACCGGATGGTCGTTCGATTTTCATTGCGCCCCTTCATCGTGCGCGAGATCAAGGGAAAGCTAACGCCTTTGTGAGGGGAATGCAATTTTCGTTTTTCGTGGACGGGAACGGTCCGGGAGCGATAGGATGCCCGGCATGAAAAGGGAGGCGCTATGACGGAAACGATTGCCGCGTTGAAGGAACTGGCCGGAACGCCCGTGGGACTGACCGTGCTGATCGTGGTGGGAATACTCGTGGCGGCTGGGGGCGGCGTGCTGTTGTGGCGCGCGCTCAAGTTGTTGTTCAAGGGGTCGATGTGGCTGCTCCTGCTGCTTCTGGTGCTGGCACTGGCCGCGGGCGCCGTCTGGGCCTGGATGGAATACAAGACCACCGATCCGGAAAAACGCGCCCGCATGCGTCAGGAGGTCATGGAGACGCTGAAGGGGGACCGTCTCGAAAAAGCGCTGGAACGGAAACGGGCGGAAAAAGAACAAGGCCCTCTGGAGGAGGACGCCCGTGACCAGTAAGCAAGTGCTTGCGCCGGTTTCGGCCCGGCGGTTGGACGCCGTGATGCGGGAATTGACGGAAAGGATTGGCGTCCGGCTGTCCGGCACGGCGGCGGATCGCATCACGACCCGGGCGGTGGCGAAGGCTTTTCGCGAGAGTGGCGCCCGGGTGTGGACGGAATCGTTTCCCGTGCAGGCGCGTGTGGTGAAATCCGAGCGGCTGGAAATCCGGGTCGGCGGCCGTTGGCGGGTGTTCCCGGCTTCGCTGTTCAGCAACACGCCGGGAACGGGCGGCAAGGCTGTCGAGGCGCCCCTGGTCTTTTTCGAATCGCCGGCGGAATATAGCCGGCCCGATCTCTCCCATTTGCGCGGCAAGGCGGTGGTGCACCTGGGCTGCCACATCGAATCGCGCGCGGCCTACCGCCGGCTGATCGAGGCGAAACCGTCTTTTCTTCTGTTCGTGGACGTGCGGCATCCGGGTGCCACGCCGTTGGCCGACGGCATGTTTCCGGCGTATACCCGGGCGCTCGGCGCGGTGCCGGTGATGAACGTGGCCTACCAGGACGCGTGGGACTGGCAGCGGGCGGGCGCCTCGGCGGCCCGGTTATGCGTGGTCGGCGGGATGCGACCGGGGTATTCGGACAACGTGATCGCCGAGCTGCCGGGGCGAGAGCTGTCGGCGGGGATCTTGGCCTTGAGCGCGCATCACGACACCCAAGCCGACTCGCCGGGCGCGGACGACAACGCCAGCGGCGTGGCGGGCCTGGTCGAACTGGCGCGGGTGCTGACGCCGTTGCCGAGGCGGCGGACGATCCGGCTGATCAGTTTCGGGGCGGAGGAACAGTTGTCGGTCGGGAGCGCGGCGTATGTGAGGTCCCATCGCCGGGAGGTGGCGCGCGCGTTCCGGCTGATGTTCAACCTGGACTCCATCGGGTCGGGGCTAGCCTGGACGGAACTCACCTGCAATGGGCCGGCGCGGCTGGCGGAAACGGTGATGCCGTGGTTCACGGCGCGAGGCCTGTATCCCGCGATGCGGACGGTGCTGGTGCCGTACGCGGATCATTTCCCGTTTGTGGCGGCGGGCGTTCCGGGCGTCTGGATGTGGCGTCGCAACTGTACGGAGGGGCGGTTTTTTCACCATCGTCCGGACGACGATATGAGCCGGATCTCGCTCCCCGTTATGGCGGCGCACATGGACGCTCTGGCGGCGGGTATCGCGGATTGGGCGGAACGGAAAACATTGCCGTTCCCATGCGCGATTCCTAAACCACAACGCGCCGCGATCAAGGAGATGTGGAACGACCTGTTCGAAGGATGGGCGGGCGCCTGATCAGCGGATCGTCGGCACCTGGCCGGGCCAGGAGAGACCCAGGCTGGGCAGGGCCTGCACGCAGAGCAGGTAGATCAGCACCGCGCAGACGAGGGTGGCCACAAGGGAGAGAATCCCGAACGTGGCGCCGGGTTCGTCTTCCGTGGATTCCCCGGCCGCCTGAGCCGCGGCGAAATCTGCGGCGGCCTTGGGGAGGGTGACGGCCAGGCGGCCGCTTTCAACATCGCCCCCGCCGGGGCGTTTCAGCTTGATGGTCTTGCGCTGGGTGGGCGGACCGGCTTCCGAGTCGGGCGACTCCGCGGTGTCGGCGCCGGCTGTTGTTCCCAGAGAGGTGACGCCATCGCCCGGCCGTTTGATGCGAATGGTTTTGGGACCGGCGGGCGGGGTGGCTTCGGCTCCGGGCGCGGTCTGGGGAGCCGGCGCATGGCCTTCGACCTGGGCGCTGAACGCCTCCTGAAGGGAGATGCGCGAGGTTTGTCGTTTCGTTTGCTGGGACGCCGGGGGGGGGGCGGCGGGCGAGGGAGTCGGCCGGTTGAGCTTGATGGTGGAGGCCTCGGAGGGACGCTGGATCTTGATCGTCTTGGGGGCGAGGCTGGCATCGGCGCCCAGCGTGCCGAGGTTGATCCGGGTGGTTTTCGATTTTTCTTCCGGAATCATGGCGGCGGCGGCCATATCGATCCGGGTGGTGGCCTTTTTGGGCATGGTGGACACGTTCTGGCCGGCGAGCGTCTGATGCAAATCCAGTTTGGTCGGCACGCTCTGGCTGGCCGGATCCACGGGGGTGATGGCGCCGGTCTGCTTGAGGTTCAATTTGGGTGGCACATTGGCCGCGGGTTTATTCGTTTCGTCAGCCATACTGGTTCTCCCGGCTTCAACGCTTTTCAAAACCATAATCCGTCTTGGGGCGGGCGTCAATGGCAAAACGTCGTCATCAGGCCGGCACGCCGCGTTCGCGCAGGAAACGTTTCCAGGATTCGACTGTCCCGGGTTCGGGCGGGGCGGTCTGGAGCCGGTCGTTGCCGGCTTGGCCCAGGCGGTCCCGTTTGCCCTCGCCCAGGCGATGATAGGCCATGATTTCAACGCCGGCCAGACCCGGCAACTCTTTCCACAACCGCGCGATGCCCTCGAAGTGGTCGGGCCGGTCGTTGCAGCCGGGAATGACGGGGCACCGGAGCTGGATCGCTTTTCCGGCGGCATGCAGGCGCCGCAGATTGTCCAGAATCAACCGGTTGTCCGCGCCCGTGAAGGCGCTATGGCGTTCGGGATCGGTTTCCTTGTAGTCGAACAGGAACAGGTCCGTCAGGGGCGCCAGCCGTTCGAAGCGCGGCCACTCGGCCCACCCGCATGTTTCCATGGCGGTGTGCAGGCGCTCGGCTTTGGCCAGGCGCAGGAGGGCTTCGCAGAAATCCGGCTGAAAGGTCGGCTCGCCGCCCGACAGCGTGATTCCCCCGCCCGACGTTTCGTAGAAGGCCCGGTCGCGCAGCGCTTCCTCCAGCACCGCCCCGGCCGTCTTGGTCGAGCCGGCCAGCGTCAACGCGCCGGCATGGCACTCGGCCGCGCAGCGGCCGCAGACCCGGCATTTGGCGCGGTCCAGGCGATGGACTTCGTCCCGCATGACATGGGCGTGATGGGCGCAGATTCCGAAACAGGCGCCGCAGCCGATGCACCGGTCCGGGGCGAACAGGAGCGCGGGTTGGGAGGTCATGCCCTCGGGGTTGTGGCACCAGAGGCAGCGCAGGGGGCAGCCCTTGAAAAACACGGTGGTCCGGATGCCCGGTCCGTCATGGATGGAGAAGCGCTGGATATCGAAGATCGCGCCCTCGACGAGGCGATCGCGGTCAGGCATGGGTGAACTCCGTTCGGGCGAGCAGTTCCTCGCGCATCTGGGGCGACAGGCGCACGAAGTAATCGGTGTACCCGCCGATCCGGACCACCAGGTCCCGGTAGGCGTCGGGCTGGCTCATGGCGCGCCGCAACAGGTCGTTGTCCACCATGTTGATCTGGGTCTCGAATCCGCCCCGGCGCAGGAAGGTCAGGATCAGGTCCTTGAGCCGTTGCAAGCCGACCGGCGTGGCGCAGAGGGTGCGGTTGAATTTCATGTTGAACGCCAGGCCCCCGATCATGGGGGCGTGACTCCATGACGTGGCGGACAGGATGGCGGCCGTGGGGCCCTTCTTTTCGCGGCCCTGCGCGGGGCCGCAGCCGTCGGCGAACGGAAAGCCGGCCTGCCGGCCGTCCGGCGTGGCCCCGCATTCGCGGCCGAGCTTCTCGTGCATGATCCAGCAGAAAGCCCCGGGCACAAAGTGACTGTCATCCGGTTCGATTTTATGCGCGGCGCAGGCGCGCTGGACAAAGGCCACGAGGCGGCTGAACAGTCCGTCCACCTCCGGGTCGTCCATCCCGTATTTGGGGTAGCCTTCCAGGAACCGGCGGCGGACCGGCTCGTCATGCTCGAAATTCGTGTCCAACACCCGCTTCAATTCCGTCCAGCCCAGGCGCTGGTGTCGAAAGATCTCTTCGCGGATCACGGCGAGGGAATCCGTCAAATTCGCCAGCCCCACGAACGAACATTCCACCCAGTTATAGCGGGCGCCGCCGTTGTCGATATCCCGCGCCCGTTCGAGGCAGTCGCGGGTGAACACGCTTTGGAGCGGTTTGCCGCCCCACTGCCGGCAGCCCGCGCGGGCCCGGTTCGCCTGCGCCGCCGCTTCCGCGATGCGCGCCGCCAGGCGCCGCTGGTAGGCCTCGACAAAAAGATCGAATGTCGCCGCCGGCGCGGCGGATTCGGCCTGGGCCGCGATTTCCTCCAGCAGCAGGCGGCAGGTCGGGAAATAGGGAGTGGCCACCCAGACGTTGCTGGCGCCCACGGGGGTGATTTCCACGCAGGTCGAATTGATGTACTGGCACGACTCGTCAGCTGGCACGCCCAGGTCCTGGAGCCCTTTCTGAATCACCGTGTCGCCGAAAAAAGCCGGTGTGGAATAGCCCTTGCCGATCAGCTCCACGGCCAGGTCGGTCAGCGCCGCCGGCGTGCCGGGATGCCAGCAGACGCCCACGGTGGGATAGACCAGGTTTGTCCGGCGCAGGGCCTCCAGGGCCAGGTACGACAGCTCGTGGGTGACATCGCGCCCCTGCGCGTCGCGTCCGCCCACCATGACCGACATGGCCAGGCCATCGGGAATATATTCGTTGATCAGCAGGTACAGGCTTTCCAGGAGCGCCAGGGCCTCCTCGCGGGAGATCCGGCCGCGTTGCACATCCGCGTCGTAGAAGGGACGGAGCGTGCGGTCGACATGGCCCGGGACCACCAGACTGACGCAATCGCCATGCATGATGCCGAACAGGACAAAATACATCAGTTGCACCGCGTCGCGGAAATCCGCTGGCGGCTGGTGGGCAATTCTCCGGCAGGAGGAGGCGATGGCCGCCAATTCCCCGCGGCGCGTTTCCGGCATACCCGGCCCGGCCGCGTCCGCCGCGTCCGCTGCATGAAGGATGAGCGCGGACAGCCCCTCGAGCGCCATACGGAAGGATTCGCACGTCTCCCGTTCCGCCTCCGTTCCGGCTCGTTGCGAACGGTCGGCGATCCGCTGAAACAGGCCGTCGAGCCCGATGCTGAAGACGGGCGCATAATCCGGCTCACAGTGTCCGGTCTGCAGGGCAAACGACGGCGGGAAATTGGCCAGACAGGTCTCGGCCGCCTGGATTTCATCCGGCGTGAACGGGTTCCAGCCCGGCTTGATGCGGCCGATCAGCAGTTCGAGTTCGTCGATGTCCAGGCGGAGGTTGGACAGGATTTCCCGGCAGGCGGCGGCTTTGCGTATGGACCAGGGCCGGCCTTCCGTGGCAAGATAGGCTCGGGCGATCCAAGGGCGTCGTTCGTGGCAAATCGTCAGCTTCCGATCCCGGCTGCGCAGGCGAAGCGTGGCGATCCGGTCCGCGAAGTCCGGCGGGGCATTCCCGGCCGCGCCGTCGAGCGGCCTCATCGTTTCCAACGTCTGTGACACACCCGCTCCTT
>CAZSUH010000082.1:0-13584 GCA_964609905.1 uncultured Verrucomicrobiota bacterium | reverse complement strand
GCAACGCAACCAATCCCCGCGCCCAGTCTTTTGTGGGAGAAAAATCGACTTTTTTATCGATCCCAAGCCGAGCACCCTCAATTGCCTAACGTTTTCATGCCCCAATTGGGAGAAGTCGTTCCCGCTCATCCCATATCACTCAATAGGCATGGGCTTATGCGAACAGCGCAATCGGCTCGGCGGACGGAAAGACGGATTGACGGGAAACCGTATCGCGGTTATTCGAGTGCCATGAAAACGACGATCGACATTCCGGAGCCGCTCTACAAACAGGTCAAAATTCGCGCCATCGAGACCGGCTGGACGCTCAAGCATCTTGTACTGGCCTCATTAAGACGGGAGTTGGAAGGCCCGGCTCCGGACGCCGAGAAAGGCAGCCGTTTTCGGGAACGGCGCAAATTGCGACCTGCCTATGTAAAAGCCATGAAGGCCGGCGCCTTTCGGCCGGCTCCGGCCGCGCGCGATGTCACCGACCTGATTTCCGAGGATCGCGATGACCGCTGACCTTCCCTTTTTCGAAACGAGCTATCTGGTTCGCTTCTACCTGGAAGATGCCGGCTTCGAAGTCGTGCGCGAGTTGGCCGGCGAGGAACGAGCCATCGCGGCCGCCTGGCATGCCCAGGCGGAAGTTGTGGCCGCTTTGCATCGGGCTTTTCGGGAACGCGGGATGGAACAGGGCGCGTTTCGGGCGGCGTTGGAGCAGTTCCGCGAAGACAGCCGGGTGGGCCTTTTCCATTGGCTGCCGCTCACCGATGGCGTTCGAAAACGGGTGGAACAGGTTTTCTGGAAAGCGCCGGTCTCGGTTTTCCTGCGAGGCGCCGATGCCCTGCACCTTGCCTGTGCCGCCGAGCATGGCTTCAAGGACGTCTATTCGAACGACCGCCATTTTCTTGCCGCGGCCCCGCTCTTCGGCCTGCGGGGGATCAACGTCATCGACTCCGGCCTTGGGGAACAGCGAGCCGCCTACCGCGTGCCCCGCAAACCGCATGCATGACCGCCGTGAGCGGGGGGAAGTGGGGAGGAGGATGGAGAAGAGCGTGCCGAGAGGGTGGACGGCGGCTTATCCGGCCGTTGTTTTGCCGGTCAGGATGGCGATGGTTTGATCCGGGAGAGGCAATGACGCGCCAATCTCGGCCTGGCCCTGCCAAAAGGAGCAGAAAAGGTGGAAAATGTAGTGCAGAAAAACGCGGCCTGATCCGTGAGTTTCCTGGAAAATAGCGATTTTCGGACTCGAAACTGACGAACTCGGGTTAAGGCTCGTATTCCGTCATTTCCATGCCCTGTTCCAATTGCATGGCGTCGATCCACACGGTGTTGGAATCCGCGGCGCTTGTATAGAAGCCAAAGGTGTGTCCCGCCCAGGGAAGTTTCGGCGGGACGAAGACCAGCACCTCGAACCGTTGCCAGTCGGCGGTGAGCGGAATGGGCTTCCCCGCGAGATTAGGGCCATAAAAGGAGAAAGAGGCGCCATTCTCCCGGTCGCTGCGAATCCAGGCGGAAAACGTAAAGGGAGTCTTCTTGGTGAGTTCGGGCGAGGTGCCGAAGAGAAAGAATGTCTTGACGCCTTTCGTGTGGTCCAGGCGCAGGCTGTGTTTGCCTTCGAAGGGCCGGTTGGTGTCCACGCGCCAGCCGCAGTCACCGCGGGGATCGCCCGAGCGGATGCCGAGAGCGGTCGTGGCGGTCCTGATGTCGCGATAGTAATCCGGCATTCCCGGAATGCCGCAGGCCTCGAAACCCGAGTTGCGCAGGATGTTTTTCTTGCCGGGAGCGCCGCTGGGCGGAAGGCCCTTGGCGGTCAGGAAGGCATCCGACTTGTCCGGATACGCGGTCAAAGCCGCCTCGATCTCAACAGGCGTGCGCTGATCGGAAAATCCTTCAAGCGCATAGGCTCGTGTGTCCATGGCTGCCGTTTTGTCGGCAAAACTTTTCCCCTTCACCGGGAACTCGGTCGTCTTGTCGAATAGCAGTCGAACCGTTCCGGGGTCACCCAGACAGGACACCGTGAATTTCACATCGACCGGGTAGGGCTTCCAATTGGCAGCGAGCAGGATATACCCGCCGGCCGGATTCTTCTTGAGCGCCACTTGCACGTCCGGATAGATATTCTTCAACGGCTCGAAGGCGACGGGCGTGTAGCGGATCGTCTGGGGCACATCCGGCGCGGCGCAGGCCGGACCCAGAATTTTCATCTCGCGACCGAGTCGGACAAACGTGTCGTAGGTGGACTGGTGGACGAATGGATAGACGAAATAGATTAGCCCCCTGGCACCCTGGATCAGGGACAGATAGGTCTGGACGCGTTGCTCGCTTTCCACGAACAGGCGCAGCTCCGTGCGGGAAAAACTTTCCGCGCAAGGCGTGATCCAGGCGAGCTTCCGATCGCGGTCGCCCCGCTGACGGAGCATCCAGGTGGACCGGGCGACCACCAGGGGATTGTCGGAAGACGGCTTGTCGCCTCCCGGAACCCAGTAGGGATCGACCCCGAGGATGTCGCAATTGTCCGTATACTCGTCGCCCGTCGGAACCGGCGGGATGTAGAGGATTTGCGAGGGATGATAGCCGTCCAGTTTGTTGAGCGCATGGTAGAGCCGCAGAAGGGCGGCGGCCATTTCGCGGCCTCGCGGCTCATCGCGCAAGTAATAGGCCATCAGGTTCGGGTGGTTCATGATCCGCGACGCGCCGGGCAGCCAGACGTGGTTCATGCGCCAATCAAACTGAACGCGGGCGTAAACGTCATGGCTCCAGGGCGCGTTGGGAGGCATGGGAGGCTCCGGTTCCTCGCCGGGGCTTTCCTGGTATTGCCACTCGTTCGGGTGTTCCACGACATAGATCCCGTGTCTCTTGGCGATGTCCAGGAGTTGCTCGATCCGGGCGAACGGGGCGCCGCTGAAACGCACGATCGAGTTGAATCCCGCGTCAGCGATGTCTTTGACCATGACGGTCTCGTTTGTAGTATATCGGGATTTGATCATGACGCCGAAGGGAAAGAACGGCGTGCCGTTATTGAGGATGACCTTGTCCGCCCGGTCGATCTTCCACTCGCAGCCGGGCTTGGGCGGCCGCTTGAGGAGCGTGACTTCCGCACGGCCCAGGAGTTTCCCGTTCTGGCGTTGCCAGTCGACCGATATGGCGATGTCGCCGGGCGCGCGCTCCGCGATCGGAATCGACAGGAGCGTTCGCGGCTCGACGTCTTTGGATTCCGCCAACTTCCGGCCCGCGCTGTCTTTCGCGACCAGAACCGATGCGGCGAGATCCGCCTCCGGAAGGCCGATTTCACAGACCACTTCGGCGGTCCGTTCCGTGGTGTAGAAGGAATAGCGGGCATACGCCCGCAGGACGGCGCCGGTGGCCGTGTCCAACTCCGCGGGGCTGTTTTCTTGAGCGGGCGCCGCCGAAACGAGAAAACTGCCGCAGCCGACTGTCAGACAGGACAGAACAGACGCCGTCGCCGCAAAACACCTCGTTCGTGGTTGCATCTTTGCTCCTTTTCAGCGAATGATGATCACGCAGCCGCTCGGCATCGCCCGAACAGCACACTCGTAGGCGCCCATGTCCACGGCGGCGCCCGCGATGCGGGGATTGCCATCCAAGTCCTTCGCGGTGTCCATCCAACTCAGGTACGTGCCGTTATCCTTGCAGGATGAAGCGGCCTGCAGCCGGTAATTCGCGGCATTCGTGTCGACAAACAGGGGGTTATTGGTCGTGTTGTTGCCGCCCACGATGACGGTCGTTGTGAGGTTGTTCGTGGGAACGCACGAATAGCCGATGTTAAAAGTTTTTGCCGCAGCCGTAAGGTCCGAGGGGGCGTTGCCGTAGATGATGCAATTGGTTCCGGTGAAGGTGTCCTTGATCGCGCTGCCCGATGGGGCCGAGTTACCGGTGATCGTGCAATTGTGGCAGAGGGCAAAGAAGCGGATAGCGCCGCAATCGGCCGTGGCGCGATTGTTGATGATGAGGCAGTTTCTCAACGTGCCGCCGTCTTGCGCAGCGCCGCCATAGGAGGCGACATTGTTGCTGATGACACAGTTCACGCAGGTTCCTCCTTGGACTGCCCCGCCAAACCCCAGATTGGTCGCCGTATTCTCCGCGATCAGGCAGTTGTAGGCGGTTGCGCCGTTTAGTCCGCCGCCTTTTCCGTTGCTTAACACGGCGTTTCCGGTGATTGTGCAGTTGTGGAAGGTGCCGTACAAAGCGCCGCCCCCGTCCTTCTCGGATGTATTGCCCGTGAAGGTGCAGTTGGAATAAGTCGCGTTGTATCCGTAAGCCCCGCCTCCGCCACCCGTTCCGCAACTGTTGTTCCGGATCACGCAATTGTAGCATTTGTAGGTAAGACTGCCGTCCGAATAGATGCCGCCTCCTTCTCGATCCTTCGCGATGCCGCTGGATGCAAACGTGTGTCCGTTCGAGATGGTAAATCCGATCAGCGTGGGGCCGGCGGTTGCCGGAATGGCAATGCAACGGATTGCGGCGGGTCCGTTGGCGCCGTTGTCGCTGGCGCCGGCGATGACGGTGTCCGCCGGATTTGCGCTCGCCGCTTGAAGGATGATGCTCTTGTTGAGGACGACCCGGTTGGTGAGCAGGTTGCCCGCATACGCGTTGGTTTGGCCGCCCGTGTCATACACGCCGTTCGTGACGAGGACCACGTCGCCATTGGCCGCCTGATCGATGGCCTCCTGGATGGTGTTGGCGGCCGAAGCCCAGCCATTCGTGAAAGGGCTCTCGGGCGACGCGTTGTCGTGATCGACGTAATGCGTGTCGGCGGCTGGAATGACGGAGGAACTTGCGGCCAGAACGACGATCATGAACAACATCGACAAGCGTTGATGGATCGAGATGCTCATGGGCACTGCCTCCTTCAGTTGGTCGGACACCCCACACTCACGTAAACCGTCTTTATGCAATCCCAGGATCCCAAGGGCACAACTTGATGAAGCGCGTATTCTGATATTAGGATCATTGTATTTAGCCTTCCGTTCAATCTCAATGCACGCTATATTCTTTCATATGGACGATTTTGCCATTCCTATTGGACATCTTCCAAGACGGTTTCCGACTGCCCTGCGCGTGGGCGGAATTGGTTATATCGGGAACAAAGCCTATTGGATGCGGACACGCTTTCCCACCTACAATTTTTCATTCATCTTGAGCGGCGGAGGGGAGTATGGAAGGGGCAAGGCATGCTGGCCGGTGCGGGCGCCCTGTGTGATCACGCAATACCCGAACACCTACGTCGAATACGGACCCAGCGGGAAATGGAAAACGTGGGAAGAGTTCTACATTATTTACTACCGCGATATGCTCCCAACCCTGCAGAAGATGGGATTCATGCAGGACAAGCGGATTGGCTGGTATATCGGCGACAGCGGTCCCACACGCCTGCGCCTGGCCGAACTCAGAGCGTTGATGGAAAAGGGAAGGGGCGAGGGCTTCACCGACCGGATCGACCGGATCTGTGAAGCGATGATTCTCGACAGCATCCTGGCACAAACAAGAGAGTCCGTCGAACCGGAGCGACAAGTCGTGCAGGAGATCCGTGATCACGTAACCGAACATTTTTTGGAAGCCCACGATTTCGAGGTTTTGGCGCGGAAACGAGGTTTGTCGCCATCCACCTTTCGCCGTTACTGGCGTCAGCAGGTGGCCGTTCCTCCGGCGAAATTTGTCATGAAACTGCGCATTCAGGAAGCGTGTCGGCTGCTGGTGGAAACGCGCCTGAGAGTGGGCGAGATCGCCTATCGGCTTCAGTTCCGCGATCCCCTTTACTTCTCACGACGGTTCCATCTGGAGACGGGACTCGGCGCTCTCGAATACCGTCGACGCCATCACTCTCCGCTGTCGCTGGCCCGTCCCGAACCCGCTTGAGGGATATTTCCGGGAGGCGCTACCCTAAACGAGATCGGCATTATTTCCGTTTGGCGGGCAATCGTCGGGCCGGCGGCGGGGGTGCGGCCGGCGGGGTGTCGATGATCGTGGCGGTGGCTTCACGCCGGGTGGTGAAAAACAGCTTGTGGTGGCCGGCATTTTGGAGGACCGCGTAAGCGGAAGCGAGCGCGCCGGGCGTCTGGCCCGGGGCCATTTGAATCAGGATTTCCGTTTCCGCGCCGGCTCCCGCCCGGCGCACAGCCCGCGGCAGATTCTGGCGCTCCACTTCCCGGTCGTCCACCCAAAAACGGTTTGAATCCAGGGCCTGAATCGTGAGCCGGGGAATCGGCTCGCCGAGAGTGGCGCACCCGGAGCAGACGGCCAGCAAGCTGAGGCCGCCAAGCGAGAGGACGAGACTTGCGAGCAGACCATAACGCGGGAGTTTCCCAATTTTCATGGCGGGTTGGAGGAGGTGTTGTTATTGAGCAGGGCGCGCACCTGCGTCAACACGGCGTCCACCGTGATGGCGCGCATGCACCGGGGATCCCGGCAGGGCGAAAAGCGGTGGTTGAGCATGTTCACGCAGGGACTGCAGGCGAGTCCCGCGGAAAGCGCGATCTTGTTGCGGCCGAGCGGGCCGTAGATCTGCGGCGTTTCGGGGCCGAAGAGCACAACCTCCCCGATGGGTGTGAGGGAGGCGAAGTGGCCGGGCCCGCTATCGTTGGTCACCAGCACGTGCGCCAAGGAGTAGAGCGCGAATATCTCCCGCAAGGATGTCTGTCCGGCCAGGTTGATGCAACGGCCCGGCCGGGCGATGCGGGCCACCAAGGCCTCTGCGCCCGCCTGTTCCGAGGGCGCGCCGGTCAGGATCACGAGGGCGTCGGGGATTTCGTCCAGCAACCGGTGCGACAGCTCAACAAAAGAGTCATCGGGCCATCGGCGGAGGGGCAGCAAATCGCTGCAGTTGGGGTTCAGCAGCAAAATGGGGCCCCGGACTTCCCGGCCCGCCAGGGTGCGGATTTTCTCGCGCACGCAGCGGAGTTCGGCGTCGGACGGGATAAAGACCGGCAGCGGACCGGCTTTGACAACCTCCTTCAGCATGGGCGTCTGGCCGGGGGCATGCGCGAGCGCGCGGGTCAGGGTCAGGAACATGTCGCTCACGTGCCGTTGGAAGCCGTAGTTCAGCTCGTGCGTGAAGAGGCGGCCCCGGTAAGGGCCTTCGGCCGTGAAGTTGTGGTACCCGGCTCGGGCGCGGGCGCCCGTCAGCCAGGTGATGATGGCCGAGGAGCGGGTGAGCCCCTCCAGGTCCACCGCGCCGTCGATCTTTTCGCGCCGGATCCGGCACAGGGCGGCCAGCAGGTCCCGTGCGAACACGAGCAGTCCGGAGTCGCGGATGACGATCACGTTTTCGGGGGGGAAGAAGGGGAGAATGTCGATGATGGGCCGGTTGGGCGCAAAGAGGAGGATAAAGATGTTGGAGCGGCCGACCTGGCGGACCGCCTCTTCGAAAGCGGCGCTGGCGAGCACGGAGGAGCCCATTTCGATGAGTTTGACGAAAAGGATGCGCCGGGGCGGGGTGTAAGGGGCGCGGGAGCGGAACAGGCGGCGAACAGACTCCACGGCGGTCAGCGCGACGCATACCGGCTTTCCGACGATCAGGTCCAGCACGCGGATGGTCTCGGGTTTCATGGGGAAATGCCTGCGTCAGGTCAGGGCAAAGCTCCTTGTTTTACCAGATCCAGAAGGCGGGCGGCGAGCGTGTCGGTGTCCCGGTCTTCCAGCGATTCCACGAGCGGCCCCGTTTTGCCGTCGAGCGTCACGACGGGATTGGCGTCGCGCCAGCGAAGCAGTTGCTCCACGGTGAGGCCGGCGGGTTGGATGGCCTTCCAGAGCGGATCGCGATCGAGGGGAAAGCCGGGGGTCCAGAGGGTTTTTTCGATCAGGGCTTCGAATGGGGAGGCGCTGGCGTGAATGACGTTTTCGCGGTAGGTGACGGAAAGACCGGCCTCTTTCTGGCGGGCGAAGAGGCTGCCCCGGATGGAAGCGGGGTCGGCGGCGGCGGGATTGGTTCCGCCGATGACGCGGCCGCGGAAGGCGCTCCAGGGGAGGGTGGCGGCGTCGAACTCGACCACCATGACTTTAAGACGGGCGTTGGGGGCCGTGAACAGGTCGCGGATGGAAGGATAGAAGCCGTTGAGGACAAAGGCCTGGAGTTCGGGCAGGAAGATGGCGTAAAGGCCGCCGGCCAGCTTCTGGGCTTTTTGCCGGGCCCAGAGGGTGTTGAGTTCTTCGCCGGTGATGCCGAGCATTTTCTGGGCGCGCAGGCCGCTCAGGATGCGGCCCTGTTTCAGGGCCTCGTCCCAGGATTCGTGAAACAGGTCGCGGAATTTGGCGCGGGCGTCGGGACTGACGAACAGATCGGCGGGGTTTTCGCAGGTGCCGGCGCGGGCGTTAACGGCGTAGTGGCGGTCGATGGCGCCGGAGGCGCGGACGGCGTCGCCAGTCAGTTCGATTTCATAGACGGGGCGGACGCCGGACTGGGCGAATACGGCGGCGATGCGGTCGAGCGCGGCCTGGTTGGCGGCGGCATGGGGTTTGACGAACGCGAGCGCCTGGTTGAGTCGGGTCATGGCAAGGGGTCCTGCTGGGGTTTGGTTTCAGCGGACAAGATAGCGGGTTGATCTGGATGCGGCAATAGTAAAGCGGCCGTGTCCGCTCACCCATGCCGGATGGGACGGAAGCGGACGCGGGTGGGGCGGTCGGCGGCGTCGCCGAGGAGTTTGCGGCGGTTTTCGTGATAGTCCTGGTAGTTGCCCTCGAACCAGGTGACGGCGCTGTCGCCCTCGAAGGCGAGGATGTGGGTGGCCACGCGGTCGAGGAACCAGCGATCGTGGCTGATGACCATGACGCAGCCGCCGAAGCCGGTGATGGCTTCCTCGAGCGAGCGGAGGGTGCTGACGTCCAGGTCATTCGTGGGCTCGTCGAGCAGCAGCAGGTTGCCGCCGCTCTTGAGCAGCTTGGCGAGGTGCACGCGGTTGCGCTCGCCGCCCGAGAGCTGGCCGACCCGTTTTTGCTGGTCCGCGCCTTTGAAGTTGAACCGGCTGCAGTAGGCGCGGCCGTTCATGGTGCGGCCGCCCAGGTCCACGTTCTCCGCGCCGCCGGTGATTTCCTCGTAAATGGTTTTGGCGGGATCCAGCGCGTCCCGAAGCTGGTCCACCATGGACACGACCACGGTGGAACCGACCGTGAGGGAGCCGGCGGTGGGCTGGAGCTGCCGGGTGATCAGTTTGAACAGGGTTGTTTTGCCGGCGCCGTTTCCGCCGATGACGCCCACGATGCCGCCGCGCGGCAGATTGAAGGAGACGTCCTCGAACAGGAGTTGCTCGCCGAAGGCCATAGCCAGCTTGTCGGCGCGCACGACCAGGTCCCCGAGCCGGGGGCCGGGCGGGATCTGGATGCGCAGGTCATCCTCACGCGTGTCGATCTGCTGGTTCTGGAGTTCCTCGTAGTGCGAGAGGCGGGCCTTGCTTTTGGCGCGGCGGCCGGAGGGGTTGGTGCGGACCCAGGAGAGCTCCTGTTCGAGGAGCTTGCGGCGGGATTCGGCCAGCTTGACCTCGCGGGCCATGAGCTGCTGTTTCTGCTCGAGCCAGCTTTCGTAGTTGCCCTTGTAGGGGTAGGCATGGCCGCCGTCGAGCTCGAGTATCCACTCGGTGACGTTGTTCAGGAAATAGCGG
Source organism: uncultured Verrucomicrobiota bacterium (assembly GCA_964609905.1). Classification (GTDB taxonomy): domain Bacteria; phylum Verrucomicrobiota; class Kiritimatiellia; order CAIKKV01; family CAIKKV01; genus CAZSUH01. The sequence continues at coordinate 3,988 of CAZSUH010000082.1, read as the reverse complement.
TCGTGGGTGACGACGACCAGGGTGCCGTGGAATTTCTTGAGGTAGGTTTCGATCCAGGCCACGGATTCGGCGTCGAGGTGGTTGGTGGGTTCGTCGAGGAGGAGCACATCGGGATTGGAGATGAGGAGCCGGCAGAGGGCCACGCGGCGGCGTTCGCCGCCGGAGAGGGCGGCCACGTTGGCCTCGGGCGGGGGCAGGCGGAGCGCCTCCATGGCCTGCTCGACGAGATGATCGAGTTCCCAGAGATCGTTCGCGTCGATGGTGTCCTGGAGGCGGCCGAGCTCGTCGTTGAGTTTGTCGGTCTCCTCCGGGGGCAGTTTTTCGCCGAGCTTGTCGCAGACGGCGTTGTAGCGGTCGAGGATGGCGCGGGAGGCGGCGACGCCCTCCTCGACGCATTGCATGACGGTCTTGGAGGGATCGAGCTGGGGTTCCTGGGGGAGGTAGCCGATGCGCGCGTTTTTGGCGATCTGGCAGTCGCCCATGAATTCGGTGTCGAGGCCGGCCATGATGCGCAGGAGGGTGGATTTGCCCGCCCCGTTGGAGCCGATGACGCCGATGTGGGCGCCGAAGAAAAAGGCGAGGGTGATATCGTCGAGAACGGTGCGCTTGTCGTGCTGCTTGGTGAGCCGCTGGAGGTTGAAGACATATTCGCCGGCCATGGAAGTCCTTTCGTTGCGGGGGTGCAGTATAGGGGAAGGCGGGAAGAAAGGGAAGTTCAGAGGCGAACGGGCGGACGGCCGCTCTAGCCGGTCTCCACCCGATTGGCGCGGTCGATTTCGTCTCGGAACCGGCGGAAATCGCCCAAGCGGCGGCCGCGATCCGATCCACCAGTGTCAGATTCAGAATTTTCAGCCCAAACGGTGTTCCCGGTAATGGGCGAGAAAGTCGCTTGGGGAGAGGACTGCGACGCCTTGCCGGCAACGGGCGGGGAAATGCTTGAGGTTGCCCGTGATCAGGCACTCGGCGCCCCCCGCGAGAGCCACGGCCAGAAAGGGGGCGTTGTCGGGATCCGGAAGCGACACGGCCAAGGGGACGGCGGCAACTGGAACGCCGGCATGGGCAATATGATCGAGCAGCGTTGCGACGAGTTCGCCGTCGAACTGGAAGCGGGGCCGGCGCAGCACCTCCGCATACTCGCCGAGTAAACGGGCATCGAGGCACAGCGTCAAGGCTTCCGAGGCGACCATTCGGACGAGCTCGCCGCAGGGAGAAAACGGCGACAGCAGGCCGGAGACCAGCACGTTGGTGTCGAGCACGACGTTCATTTCGGGCGATTCCGCCGGACCTGGGCGATTTCGGCCTCAATGTCGTCCTGGCGAATCCGATCGAGCCCCCGTTCGACCGACCGTTTCTGCAGCAAGGTCACGGCGGAAGCGGCGCGGGCCCGGCGGATGGCCGAAAGGCTTTCCTCCACGTCGGATTCGCCCACGGTCGACAGGATCGCCACGGGCCGGCCGTTGTTGGTGACGACCATGTCCCGTTCGGCGGGCAGTTCTGCCCAGACTTTCGCCGAATGACCGCGGAGTTCGCGGACGCTCAAGAATTTCATAACGCACCTCTATTGTTACCTAATAGTGTATACAATCGTGTCTCAGAGTCAATGCGTTACTGCGATTCAGACAGTGGGGAGGCGGGTGGCTCCGTCGGCGGCTGCTTGAGCGGCAACGCAAATGATCAGCCATCGAATTGCCACCCTTCGTCACTGAGGGATTACTTGAAAATTGAAAGGTCGGCTATGAATTTTCAACAGTAAAGGGGAAATGAGGCTTCGACATATAAGTATGGTTGTTGTTTTCGTTGCTCTTGTTATGGGGGGTGGAGCAGTTTTATCTAGGTTTCATATATAGCAGCGCATTCGATCAATAAAGTAAATATTGAGCTAGTGCGGGTGTTGCTTTTCGAGGCTGGCATTGTCTCAGGTCATACGGCTACCGCACCGGTCGTATTCCTCTATCCTTCCACTTCCCCATCCCTCCAATTCATGGGCATGGGGACGGACTGGGAGCAGGTGGTGGAGAGGATCACGGACTTGCCGGTGTCGGAGGCGTCCAGGAACGCCTGCATGGCGTCGAGCACGTGGGCGGCTAAATCGCCGAATGGGCGGTTTCCCCAACCCTGCCAGGTGAAGATCAATTCCTGTTTCTCATAGCGGATCGACAGGTCGAAATGCGTCAAAAAATCCGACGCGCCAAGCAGAACGGGCGGATTCGATTCCGCGCACCCGATTTCCAGGTTCTTCAGAGTGAAAAGAACGACATTCCCTTTTGGCGAAAGCAATTCCAAGTTGAAGGTGTGCTTGTAAATGGTCACCTTGTTCCGTTCAATGCCGGATGAATGCGTGTTTTCGTGCGCATTTGGTAGTCGGAGGTTTTGCACAGGATGCGGCGTTCTTGTCCCCTGCGCATCCAGGCTATCCGGACCAAGGGGCAGAACGTGCGGTTCTTTGTCTATGTGCCGATGCCGCTAGTGGCCTCGCTTGGGATCCAGGGAGGCGAGGCGGTTTCGTGGGAACTACTCAGCCGAAACGAACTGCACCTGCTCCGGCATCGGCCGGCGGCAACGAAGGCGAAAGTCACAGCTCCATCAGCCGTAAAAGAAGGAAAACGGTAAAGACTTTTTCAGCGGAACCGAATGTCGAGATATGAGGTCTATCGCGGACCGATGAGTGGCTGGACGGAACGGCTCCGCCGTCCCGATATCCAACCGACCGAAAGAACGACGGATTCAAAACGGGGTTGCCGCAGGTCCACCGGGTAACGGAGTAACGCCATGAAAAAGAAAGGTGCCGCCTCAAGAAGGCGGACGGGGAAAACTTGTCTATTGACTCCAACTCTGGGATGAGTGACCCTTATCGCTTTTCAGCCGAAACGGGCTCCTTCCGCTGCGCAAACAGCCACGCCAGAACTTCCGGGTTGGTATACGTGCGCACCCAAGAGTGATGGCCGATGTCGGGATAGATCGTCATCTTTGGAGTGCCGCCGGCCTTGGTGATCGCCTCGATCATATCCTTGGTGCCGCGGACAGGCACCGACTTATCCTGCTCGCCGTGGAACGCCCAGATCGGGATGGCTGTCAGTTTCGGCGCTTGCACCACGTCGCCGCAACCGCATACCGGAATGGCGGCGGCGAAGAGCTCGGGCCGCCGTTGGATTGCTTCCCACGTGCCATAGCCGCCCAGGGAGAGCCCCGTAACATAAATCCGTCCCTTGTCCACCGGCAGTTCGGCCGCGAGTTTATCGACCAGTTCTAGTGCAAGTCCCAGTGACACGGAGGGTTTTTTTTCGCTCATGGGGCGAGATGACGGTCTTCCATCTGTCTTGGCTCTCTCTATCCAACCAGCCCCCCGCGGACACTGTGGGCACACGATGAAGCACGGGTACTTCCTCCGGTTTTCGGCCTTGGCAAACTCCTCTCCGGCGCCCTCGGTAAGTTGCAGGAAATTATCCGTTCCGCTCGCGCCTGACCCGTGCATGAACAACATCAGCGGATAGGTCTTACCAGGCTCGATTTTCTCGGGGCTCAGCAAGCGATACGGCAGCGATTGCCCTTCGGCATTCGTGTAAATTGTGGGCTGATACGCCTGGATGAATTTCGGCAGCGACTCTTCCGCGGGCGGGCTGGCGACGGGTTCGTTTCTTGGCGACGGCGCAGCGGGCTCCTGTGCGGCAGCCGGTGAAAATGCAATTGCGGCGAAAGTCAGCAATAGAAGTGATAAGAAATCGCTTTTCAGGCGGCTGAGCCGCCGGCCCAAGGATACAGTCTGAAATTGAGTTTGCATGGTGAGAATAATGTCCAATTCGGGGCGGCAACGAAAGAAAAAAGTATTTCTTGGGCCAAAGGGGTCACTCCTGGAAGGGCTGAAGTGTCAGGCCTAATCTATTAACATTGGTCGGTAAGTTAGACACAGAACGCATCCGGCTTTCACCGCAATTCCGAGCCGATTGCGCTGTAGCCATAAACGGGGAGGCGCGGGAAGGATGGCATGAGG
>CAZSUH010000081.1:0-13731 GCA_964609905.1 uncultured Verrucomicrobiota bacterium | reverse complement strand
CTCCAGCAGGGGCAGCAGCTCGTGCCGGACCCGGTTGCGCAACAGGCGGGTGTCGCGGTTGGTGCGGTCCTCGCGCCAGCGTTCCCCCGCCGCCCGCAACGCCGCTTCAATGTCGCGCCGGGTGACGCCGAGAAAGGGGCGGACCACGGGCACGCCGAGCACGGTGGCGCGGGGGGCGATGCCGGAAAGACCGCGCGGGCCCGCGCCGCGCAGGAGCTTCAGCAGCACCGTTTCGGCCTGGTCGTCGGCCGTGTGCGCGGTCGCCACCGCTTCGGCGCCCGTCCGGGCCGCCGTCTCGCGGAAAAACCCGTATCGCGCCTGGCGGGCGGCCATTTCCAAGGAAAGGCCCGCGCGCCGGGCCAGGGCCGGAACGTCCGCGCGACCCTCCTCCAGGGGAACGCCGAGCGCCTTGCAGCGGGCGCGGACAAAGGCGGCGTCCGCATCGGCGGCTCGCCCCCGGATGCCGTGATGCACATGGACGGCCAGGAGGGGTTTGCCGGGGGGCATCCGGGCGCGCAGGGCCAGCAGCAGGGCCAGGGAATCGGCGCCGCCGGAAACGGCGGCCAGCAGGGGCCGGCGTGTGTGGAACAGGTCCAGTTCCCGCGCGGCCTCCTCAAGCGCCTGCGCCAGCGACGGGAGCCGCTTCCTCATGACGCGGGCGGACCGATCCGGCACAGGCCGTCCATATACGGCGCCAGCGCTTCGGGCAGCGTGATCGACCCGTCGGCCTCCTGGCCGTTTTCGAGAATGGCCACCACGAGCCGCGCCAGGGCCACGCCGGAGCCGTTCAGGGTATGCAGAAAATCGGCCTTGCCGTCCGCCTTGCGATACCGGATGTTGGCGCGCCGGGCCTGAAAGGCCTCGAAGTTGCTGCAGGAGGAGACCTCCAGCCAGGCGTTCTGTCCGGGCGCCCACAGCTCGAGGTCGTAGCACTTGGCGGCCGCGAAGCTGATGTCGCCCGCGCAGAGGGAGAGAACGCGGTAGTGCAACCCCAGCCGCTGCAGCACGGCTTCCGCGTCCGCGACCAGGGTCTCGAGTTCCGCGTAGGAAGTCGCGGGATCGGCAAACTTGACCATCTCGACCTTGTCGAACTGGTGCACGCGGATCAGGCCGCGCGTTTCGCGGCCGGCGGCGCCCGCTTCGCGGCGGAAACAGGGGGTGTAGGCGGTCAACTTGACCGGCAGGGGGACGGCCACTGTTTCGTCGCGGTAATAATTGGTGACCGGCACCTCGGCGGTGGGAATCAGCCAGAGGTCGTCGGCGTCGACGTGGTACATGTCTTCGGCCATTTTGGGAAGCTGCCCCGTGCCGGTCATGGAGGCGGAGTTGACGACGAACGGCGTGGACACTTCGAGGTAGCCCTGTTCGCGGCAATGAAGGTCGAGCATGAAGTTGATCAGGGCGCGTTCCAGACGGGCGCCGACGCCGATGTAGAGCGGAAACCCGGCGCCGGTCATCTTGGTGGCGCGGGTGAAATCGAAGAGGCCCAACTTCTCGCCGAGTTCCACATGCCCCTTGGGGGTGAATCCGAATTCCCGGGGCTTGCCCCAGGCCCGGGCCACCACATTGTCGGCGGAGTCCTTGCCGTCCGGCACGCTGGCGTGGGGGATATTGGGGATGCGCAGGAGGGCCTGGCGAAGCGCCGCGTCCGCCTGCCGGACCTGTTCGTCCAAACCCGCGATCCGTCCGCCCAATTCGCGCATGGCCGCCTGGGGGGCGGTCGTATCCACCCCACGCTGCCGGAGTTTGCCGATCTCCTTGGAAACCGTGTTGAGCTGGTTTTTCAGCGCTTCCGCGTCCTTGACCAGGGCGCGGCGGCGGGCATCCGCGGCCAGCGCCTCGTCCACGAGCGAAGGCTCCGCGTGGCGGCGGTCAAGGCCGTTGCGGATCAGGTCCGGATTGTCGCGAAGCAACTTGAGGTCGAGCATCGGTTTTCTCCCCGCCGCGGTCTGCGGCGCAAAATTTCACTATACGCCAACCGGGCCGGCAATGCAACCGATTGCCGCCGCCGGCCACAAGCATGGCCATCGTGGGCATGACGATTTCCGTCTCATAGCTTCCGCAGCAGGTCGCGCAAGGCGGGGAAGAGTTGACGATACAACGCCATGCGCTCGGCGTAGATCGCGTGGCGCCCGGCGTCGGGCTCGAACACGCGATCCCGCGTCACAAAGCGCGCCACACCCGCGGCCGGGGATTGATAGAGGCCCGTGCCCAGCCCTGCCAGGATCGCCGCGCCCAGCACGCCCGCCTCCGTAATCGCCGGCCGGATGAACGGCACGCCGAAGATGTCCGCCTTGATCTGCAGCCACGCGTCCGATTTCGCGCCGCCGCCCGTGGCGGTGAAGGACGACGTGTCCGCCCCCAGATCCCGGAGCGCCGCCACGCTGTCCGCGAAATAAAAGGTCACGCTCTCCAGGATGCTCTTGAAAATCTCGCCGCGCGTTGTTCCTGTTTTAAGTCCAACGATGGCGCCCGACGCGTCCGCCGTGAACGCCGGCGGACCCGTCATCTCGAAATAGGGAAGCGCCAGCAGGCGCGTGGGGGCGGCCGGCAGCTCGGCGTCCAGCCGCCGGTAGATCGAGCCGCCCGCCGCCGTCTCGCCCGCGGCGAACACGTCCCGGAACCATTTGACCAGCGTGCCGGCCTGGTTGTACAGGAACGACACATAGAGCCCCGGCAGCACGTGGTGCTCGATGTTGAGCCCGTTCCGGAGCATCGCCGCCGGCTCGGGCAACCGGGAATAGGCCGGCGTGAGGCACTCGTAGGAGCCGATGCCGCAGACCGCCTGGCCGGCCGCGCAGACGCCCGCCCCCAGCGCGTTGCAACACTGGTCATGCCCGCCCGCCACGATCGTCACGCCCGCCGGCAGGCCCAGGCTGCGCGCCGCCGCGGCCGAGACCGTGCCCGTAACCGCGCCGGCCGCCACGCACCGGCCCAGCTTGCCGCGCGGAATTCCCGAGAGGCGCAGCAACTCGTCGGACCAGTCGCCCCGCCTCAGGTCGAACAACAGCGTCCGGTTGGCCAGGGAATGGCAGGCGGTCGGCTCGCCGCCCAGCAGGAATCCGACGGCATCCCCCCACAGCAGGAACCAATCGGCCTTCTCGAACAGCGCCGGCTCATGCGCGCGGTGCCACAGCAGCTTGGGCAGCGTGTAGTTGGGCCCGATGATGTTCGGATTGATGCCGTAGAACGCCTCGGGCGCATACGCCTTCCGCAGCGGCTCGAGCAGGTCGCCGCCGCGCGTGTCGGACGAGAGAATGCTCCGCCCCGCGATCCGCCGGTCCCGCGTGAGCGGCACAACCGCCTCGCCCATGGAACTGACGCTGAGCGCCGTCACGGGATCGCCCGCAGCCGTGGCGCCGGACGCCGCCTCCGCGATCACCGCCTTGACCGCGGCCCACACCGTTTCTCCGTCCAGTTCGGAACGGTCCGGCGCCGGATGCAGGGTGGGATATTCGCGGTAGGCGCCCTTCAGGGGGCGGCCGGACGGCGAGAAGGCGGTCGCCTTGCACCCCGTGGTTCCCACATCAATGCCGAGCAGGCTCATAGGCGGGTCACGTCATATCCCAGGTACTTGGTCATGGCCTCGGCCGTCGGCGCGGCCGCGCAACCGGCGGCCACGCTGACGTGGTGGCGGTGGCCCTGGTAACCGATGGTCTGCAGCTTGTACTGAAGCGCGGGGATCTCCGCCACGCCCGCGCAGCCGAAGTAGTCGGCCGGAATGGGGTCGGCCGTGAACCGGCCTTCGCCCACGTAGCAGCAGAGCTTGCCGTCGCGGGTGAGCAGACTGCCGAAGGTGAACGGCGTCGGCGCGATCCGGCCCGTGTTGCAGCCCATGCCATTGCCCTTGCCCACCGCGTTGGCGAGAATGGCGTGATCCGCGATGTCGCCGCGGCCGGTCATGAGACTGGACGGCACCGGCCCGCAATGGAACAGGATGCACTTGTCGGGATCGTCGCCGTAGTTGTTGTTCCAGTCCAGGCAGGTCGGCGCGCCGCCCGTGGCCAGGCGCAACGCCCGCATCATGATCGCGTTGCCCACGTCCACTTCGCACGCCGTCGGAATCCCGCGCTCGTTCATTTCCGACAGCAGCACGCAGGGCGAAATGCCCAGTTGCTGTTGCATCTCCACCCAGCAGCGCACGGCCAGGCAATCCAGTCCCGCCTCCTCCACCATCCGGTCCAGCACCACGCCCAGCCGGGCGATCTGGTCGAACGCGCGCGCGGAGGCCTTGGCCCAGCAGGCGTACCCTTTGAGCGTCTTCGCCTTGGCCTTCAGCGCCGCGTCGGACCCCTTCAACGCCGCCATGCGGGCGAAAACGGCGGACAGATCGTAGGTCTCCAGGGTAATCCCGTGCTTTTGCAGGGCCAGTTCGTCGATCCGCACGGTCTTGAACGCCGTGGTGCGCGCGCCGACCGACCCCACGGTGAACCGCTTGAGCCCGGCCGTCACCCGGCACAGCCGGTCAAAGTAGTCGATCTGCGTCGCGAAGGCCGCCGCGCGCGGATGCACGGTGTGCGGAGGCAGCACGGTAAACGGCAGACCGTGCTGCACAAACACATCCATGATCGAGAACTTGCCGCAGAAGGCGTCGCGCCGCACCTCCGGCGCCATCTTGTCCAGGTCGTCCGGATAGGCCTGAATCAGGATCGGCACGCCACAGTCGCGCAACGCGGCTATCGCGCCGTTCTCGTCGCCGAAGTTGGGCAGGCAGAGAATCACGCCACCGAATTTACCGCGGTTTTTCGCCAGAAATTCGGCATACGTCTTCCCCTCCGCCGGGGTCTCGACCGCGCCGTACCGGGTGGCCGCCGGATCCATCGCCAGCGTCTGGTGCCCCAGTTTCTTGAGCACATCCAGCATCTCCGCCCGGGCGCTCGCCTGCAACGAGGCCGGGAAAAATCCGCGGTTTCCGAAAAACACGGAAAAGGTCGTTTTCTTCATACTCTGACTCCTGTCTCCTGTTTCCTAACCCCTGTCTTCACGTCCCCAATCGATCGGCTGAGCCCACGATCTCCAACTCGTCCCGGATCACGGCCGCGGTCGCGTCATAGGTCCGCTTCCGCGCCTCGGCGGCCGACACCGCCGCGCCCGCCTCGTAGGCCTGGCGCAGCGCCGTGCCCACGTTGATCTTGGCGATGCCGTGCCGGACCCCCGCCAGAATCGACTCCTGGCGGATGCCCGAGCCGCCATGCAGCACAAGCGGCACATTCCCGACCGCGGCCCGGATCTTGTCGAGCTGCGCCACATCGAGCCGGGCTTCCACCTTTTTCGCGCTCTTCGCCGCGCCGCTGATCGCGCCGTGAATGTTGCCCACGGCCACGGAAAGCCAGTCCACGCCCGTTTCCCGGACGAACCGGGCCGCTTCGGCCGGATCCGTGAATCCACGGCCGGAACGGAACAGCTCCTCGTAAGGCGGCAGGGGGCCGGCCTCATGACCCAGCACCGCGCCCAGTTCCGCTTCCGCCGGGACGCCCGCCGCGTGCGCCAGCGCCACCACCCGCTGCGTCGCCGCGATGTTGCCCGCCAGCGGCAGGCGCGAGCCGTCCACCATCACGGATTCGTATCCCAGGCTGAGCGCCTCGGCGATGATGGCCTCGTAATCGACTTCCCGGTTGTCCTCGTCAATCACCGGCACATGGTCCAGGTGCAGACGCGTATAGCGCTCGTCCTTGCAGCCCGCATAGGTATCGCGAATCGCCTTGAGGCTGCCGGACTTGAACTTCATCCACTCCAGCCGAGCCACCTGGATCAGCCCGAACGCGCGCGCGTCGCGCAACGCCTCCACGATCGCCTCCATCATCGGCAGGTGGGGCACATTAAACGCCGGCACCACCAGCCCGGAACAGGCCGCCTGAAGCACAATGTCGCCAGTGGACAACCGGGCCATACGCAACCTTTCAAGGGCGGGTTAAAAAAAGGCTATCATAATGGCTGGCCCCACTAAAAGCAAGCATCCGGCGGATATCGTCCGTCCGATCCGTCGGATCCGACCGATCGGCCCGATTCGGGAAGAACAACGCCCCTACGGCACCCAGGTAAAGGAGCGCCAGCCGGTATAGGCACTGGTCGCGCCCGAGGCGCTGATGCTGCAAACGGCCCAGCGAAACTGGGTGAAGGACGGGTTGTCGAGCGTGTAGGTGTATTGAAACTCATCGGTTTTCTTGTCCACCAATCCCTGCCAGCCGCTCCCGTCCAATCCCTGAACCACCAACTCGAACTGGACGGCGCCTTCCGCATCGGTCCAGCCGAACGTGACAGCCGCGCCCGCGCCGAAAACCCTTTCTCCATTCCCCGGCGACAATGCCGCCGGCACGCCAGGCGCCGGAGTCGGAGTAGGATTGGGGTTCGGGTTGGGATTGGGATTGGGGTTGGGGTTCGGGTTGGGATTCGGATTCGGAGTGGGCGACGGGGTTGGATTGGGCGTCACGTTTTCCGGTTCGCTCGACTCCGAAGCCGAATCGCCCACGTTCACTTCGCAGGCGGTCAAGGCGGCAAGAACAATGACAGCCGACAGCGTTAACCCGGCACGGCGTGAGAATCGATGCTCGTTCATGCAACTCCCCTTTAAAACGAATAGTGTCTCATGAACGGCGATGCATGGCAATTCCCGATCGCTCAAAAGCCCGGGGGAATCGTGCGGTGACGGCCCGACCGCCGCCCGCGCGATTCTCTTTTCTTTCCCCGCCCTTTTCTCTATCATGCCCGCATGTCACACGTTCGCGCTCTTCTCGCCGGCCTCCTCGGCCTGCTTCTCGCCGCCACGGGCTGCGGGCGCTCCCGGCCCCCCACCGCCGCCGGCCCGCTCCGCGTCGCCGCCACCACCTCCATCCTCGGCGATGTCGTTGACGCCGTGGGCGGCTCCAACATTACCCTCACCGTCCTGCTCAAGCCCGGCCAAGACCCCCACGCCTTCAACCCCGCGCCCGCCGATCTCGCCGCCCTCTCCCAATCCACGCTCCTCTTCATCAACGGATTCGGCCTCGAAACCTTTCTCCCCCGCCTCCCGTCGGGCCCCCTTGTGGTGGACGTTTCCCGCGCGATCGCGCCGCGCCGCCTATCCGGCCCGCATCATCACGACGACCACGATGCCCATGCCGACGGCGGCGCCGATCCCCACGTCTGGTTCGATCCGACTCTCGTCGCCGGGTGGACCGATGCGATCCGGGACGCCCTGTCCCGGCGCGACCCCGCGCACGCGGCCGGCTACGCCGTCCGCGCCGCCGCCTATCGCGCCCAACTGGAAAAACTGGACGACTGGATCCGCGTCCGCGTGAACACCATTCCGCCGGAACGGCGCCGGCTCGTGACCGACCACGCCGTGCTCGGCTATTTCGCGGCCCGCTACGGGTTCACCCTTGACGGCGCGCTTGTGCCCGCCTTCAGCAGCGCGGCCGAGCCTTCCGCTCGCGACCTGGCCGCGCTCGTGGATCTCGTTCGCGCCCATAAAATCAGCGCGCTCTTCGTCAGCCAAACGTCATCCCCGACACTGGCGGAGCGGATCGCCGCCGACACCGGCGCGCGGGTGGTGCGGTTTCACGCCGGCGCGCTCAGCGGGCCGGGCGGCCCCGCCGCCACCTACCTCGACTTCATGCGCCACAACACCCTCGTCATCGTCCAGGGGCTCAAGGACTGATCATGTTTCTCCAACTGCATACGCCGCACGATCCCGCCGCCGCCCGCCTGGAAGTCGCGGACCTGGAGGTCCGGTATGGCGCGGCGACCGTTCTCGCTGGCGTCAACTTTCGTCTCGAACCGGGCGAGCGCATGGCCGTGGCCGGCCCGAATGGCGCAGGCAAGAGCACGCTGTTCCGCGCCATCGCGGGCATTCTTCCCCCCGCCCGCGGCCGCGTCACCGTGGGCGGTTCCCAGCCCGGCCTCCACATCTGCATCGCCTATCTCGCCCAGCGCAGCGAAGTGGACTGGCAGTTCCCCCTCACCGTGGCGGACGCCGTCCTCATGGGCCGGGTCGGCCGCATCGGCCTGTTCCGGTCCGCCGGCCGGGCGGACCGGGCGATCGTCGCGCGCTGCCTGGAGACCGTGGGCCTGGCGAACCTCGCCACCCGCCGGATTCAGGAACTGTCGGGCGGCCAGCAGCAGCGGATGTTCATCGCCCGCGCGCTGGCCCAGGAGGCCGAGATCATGCTCATGGACGAGCCGTTCACCGGACTCGACGCGCCCGCCCGCGACGATATTCTGACCATCCTCGACCGCCTGCGCGACCAGCGGGTCGCCATCCTGGTGGCGCTCCATGATCTCCATCTTGCCGCCACGCGGTTCGACCGCGTGCTGCTGCTCAACCGCCGGCAGATCGCCTGCGGCCCCGCGGGCGAGTCGCTCGCCCCGGAGCGCCTCGAGGAGGCCTACGGCGATCGACTCCGACTCATCCACACTCCCGACGGCCACCACGTGATCGCCGCCGACACCTGTTGCGAGGGAGGTTGATCATGCACGATCTGTTCAGCCTGCTGGCCGAGCCGCTCCGCTACGATTTCATGCTGCGCGGCATGGCCGCCTCCGCCCTGGTGGGCGTGGTCTGCGCCGTGATCGGCACGTTCGTCATCCTGCGCGGCATGGCGTTCCTGGGCGATGCGCTGGCTCACGCCATTCTGCCCGGCGTGGCCGTGGCCGCACTGCTGGGCGCCGGCCGAGGCGGAACGTTCCTCTGGGCGCTCGGAACGGCCGTGGCCGCCTCGCTGGGCATCGGGTTCGTCCAGCGCCGCGCCCGGATCAAGGAGGACACCGCCATCGGCCTGGTCTTCGCCGGCCTGTTCGCCGTCGGCGTCGCCATTCTTTCGGCCATGCGCAACACGAGCGCGGACCTGACCCACATCCTGTTCGGCAACGTCCTGGCCGTGGGCCCCTCGGACCTGGCGCTGATCCTGGTCTGCGCGGCCGGCGTGCTCCTGACCGTCCTGGTTTTCTACAAGGAACTGGTGCTGGTGACCTTCGACGAGACGTTCGCCGTCACGCTCCGCCTGCCGGCGGCCTTTTTCTCCTACCTCCTGCTCGTGCTGGTGGCCGTCACGGCCGTCGTCTCCCTGCAGACCGTGGGCGTGACGCTCGTGCTGGCCCTGCTGATCGCGCCCGCGTCCACCGGTGTTCTGCTGGCCCGCCGCCTGCCCGCCGTCATGGCCGTGGCCGCGGCCTGCGGCGCGTTCTCCGGCGCGGCGGGCCTCTATCTCTCGTATTACCTCGGCATCGCGTCCGGCGCCGCCATCGTGCTCGTCAGCATCGCCCTCTTCGCGCTGGCGCTCGCGGCCTCGCCCGGCCGCGGAAAACGGATTTTCGTGAAAACGGCCTGACGGGAGGTTCCGCTTGAAGAAAACGTACGTCCTCGACACGAATGTGCTCCTCCACGACCCCGATGCCTTCCGGCACTTCGAGGACAACGACCTGGCCATCCCCCTGGACGTGATCGAGGAGATCGACCGCTTCAAGCGCGACCTCACCGAACTCGGCCGCAATGCCCGGCAGATCTCGCGCACCCTCGACGGCCTGCGCAAGGAAGGCAACCTCGCGGCCGGCATCAAGCTCGCGGGCGGCGGCACGCTGCGCATCGTGATCCCGCCCGACGCGCCCGCGCGCGGCAAGGCCTATGCCGACGACCGGATCCTCCGTGTGGCCCTCGACATCAACAAAAAGCGCGGCGGCAAGGCCATCGTGGTCTCCAAGGATATCAACCTGCGCATCAAGGCCGACGCGCTGGGCCTTCCCGCGGAGGACTACGAAACCGACCGGGTGGACGTCAACGAGCTCTACACGGGCCATACCGAGCTCACGGTCTCGCCCGACCTGATCGAGAAATTCCGGCAGGAGGGGGCCGTCTCGTTCGAGAACAGCGCCCTGAGCCCCAACGAATATCTGCTGCTGCGCGACGCGGCCTCCACGCGCACCGCGCTCGCGCGTTTCGACGGCGACGCCCGGCGCCTCGTGAACCTGGTTCCGCCGGGGGACGACCTGCGGCCCGTCTACCCGCGCAACAAGGAGCAAAGCTTCGCCGTGGACGCGCTGCTCAACCCCGCGATCAAGGTGGTGACGATCATCGGCAAGGCGGGCACGGGCAAGACGCTGCTGGCCGTGGCGGCGGGCGTGAGCCTGGCGCTGGACCGCAAGGCGTTCCGCCGCCTGCTGGTCAGCCGCCCGGTCATCGCCATGGGCAAGGATATCGGCTACCTGCCGGGCGACGTGAACGAGAAGCTGAACCCCTGGATGCAGCCCCTGTTCGACGCCTTCGACTTCCTGGCCTCCTCCCGGCCCGCCCTCAAGGACATCCGCGAGGTGATCGCCAAATCGGAAACGGTGAGCGTGGAGCCGCTCACCTATATCCGCGGCCGCAGCATCGCCCAGCAGTTCATGGTGGTGGACGAGGCCCAAAACCTGACCCCGCTGGAGGTGAAAACCATCATCACCCGCGTGGGACACGGCACCAAGATCGTCTTCACGGGCGACATCTACCAGATCGACAATCCCTACGTGGACAGCATGTCCAACGGCCTCACCACGCTGGTGGGCAAGATGCGGCCCTACGCCCTCGCCGCCCACATCGTGCTCGGCAAGGGCGTCCGCTCCGAAGTGGCGGAGCTGGCCGCGAATATTTTGTGAGGAAAATAGGGCTTGCCCGGCCGGCTGTTTCTGTTTATAGTAACGTCTTTTTGAACCCACGAAAAAGGAGCCGACCATGAGCGACTGCATTCGCGTGCCGCTGTCCGAAGACGAGATGCCCAAGGCGTGGTACAATATCGCCGCCGATTTCAAAAAGCCCATGCCCCCGTCCCTCGGCCGCGACGGCACCCCGCTCACCCCCGATTCCCTCGCGCCCGTCTTCCCCATGAACCTGATCGAGCAGGAGGTCAGCACCCAGCGCTGGATTCCCATTCCCGACGAGGTCCGCCAGATCCTGTTCCGCTGGAGGCCCACCCCCCTTCACCGCGCCTTGGCGCTCGAAAAGGCCCTCGGCACCCCCGCTAAAATCTATTTCAAGGACGAATCCGTCTCCCCCGCCGGCTCGCACAAGGTCAACACCGCCGTGCCCCAGGCCTATTACAACAAGGTCTTCGGCACCAAGCACCTCACCACCGAAACCGGCGCCGGCCAATGGGGCTGCGCCCTCGCGCTGGCCGGCAAACTCATGGGCGTCGACGTCCGCGTGTATATGGTCGCCGTCAGCTTCACCCAGAAGCCGCTCCGCCAGGTCATGATGCACGCCTGGGGCGCCGAGTGCATCTCCTCCCCCAGCACCCGCACGAAAACCGGCCGCGACATCCTGGCGAAGATCCCCGACACCCCCGGCTCGCTCGGCATCGCCATCAGCGAAGCCATCGAGGACGCCGTCACCTCCAAGCACACCAAGTACTCCCTCGGCAGCGTGCTCAACCACGTCCTGCTCCACCAGACCATCATCGGGCTCGAGGCCAAGGCCCAGTTCGCCAAGATCAACGCCTACCCCGACGTTGTCATCGGCTGCGCCGGCGGCGGCTCCAACTTCGCCGGCATCTCGTTCCCCTTTCTGGCCGACAAGATCGCCGGCTCGAAGAACCCCTCCGTCATCGCCGTCGAACCCGCCGCCTGCCCCAAGATGACCAAGGGCGTCTATGCCTACGACTCGGGCGATGTGGCCATGATGACCCCCCTGATGCCCATGTACACGATCGGCCACGAATACGTGCCGTCGCCCATCCATGCGGGCGGCCTGCGTTATCACGGCATGGCCCCGCTCGTCAGCCACGCCAGGCATGAAGGCCTGATCGACTCGGTGGCCCTGCAGCAGACCGAATGCTTCAAGGCCGCCATGCTGTTCGCCGGCACCGAGGGCATCATTCCGGCCCCCGAATCCTCGCACGCCATCGCCCAGGCCATCCGCGAAGCGAAGCAGTGCAAGGAAGAGGGCAAGGCCAAGACGATCCTGTTCAACCTCTCCGGGCACGGCCTGCTCGAGCTCTCCAGCTACCAGGCCTTCCTGAACGGAAAAATCCAGGATTACGAGTTCGGCGCCAAGGAGCTCCAGGAATCGCTCGCCTGCCTCAAGGGCCTTCCGACGCTCAAGTAGCCGCGGCCGTCCTCCTCGCGACGCTGGCGAGCCGGGGGCAAGTCTCGCGCGGGAGCCCCTCACGGGGCTGTCCGCACCCCGCGAAAGCCGCTGGCCACGAGATTCTGGCTGGTCGAGGCGTGCGCGGCATTCTTCCGGTCTGACACGCTCGTGTAGCCACCCGCAAAGGAACCGCCGCGATAGAACTCACCGCCCCAATTGGCCGCATTCGCGGCGCCGGCTGGCGACAGGACCCCGTCGCCGTGCAGGCCCGTAAACCCCCGACCCGCATCCCCCACCGTCACCGTCCACTCGCACGGATTCCCGCTCAACTCCAGTATCCCCCAGTACGACGCGCCCGAGGCCTGACGCGTGGAATCGGCCGTCGCATAAATACCCGCGCGCACAGGTCCGCCGACCTTGTTGTCCGGACCATTGCAATTGGCGTTCGCCGGCAACGCCTTTTCCGTCCCGCTTCCGTCCGCGCCGCCGGTATGGCCCGTCTGGACCACGATCGTCGCGGTTCCCCATGCATACTCGTTCGGCACCGGGTCCGCGGGGCCGCGGCACGCTTTTTCGAACTCCAATTCCGTCATCGGCCGCAACCCCGCCCAATCCGCATAGGCGAGTGCATGCGCCCAGGTCAGATAGTTGCACGCCCAGTCCATACCGTCGTCCGCTTCATCGCCTGTGCCATTGGCATTGCCGTCGCAAACGAAAACGACGGGTTCCGGTTCCGCGGGAATGACGGCCGGGCAGCGAATGCCGTTCCGGGCGGTAATGCCGCTCTTGTTCGAGAGGGTAAACTGGCTTGCTGCAATGCTTCCGCGCGACTTCTGTTGACTACGGGTCAACAGGTTGAGAAAGTCTCGATATTGGCCCTGAGTCACTTCGTATTTCATGCAATAAAAGGCGTTGAAGCCGGTCGGGTAATCGGCGTTCAAGACGCCGATCCCCCCGACATTAACGCCCATGGCCCACAGGTTCCCCGCCGCGTTGGTGAGTTGCCGATCCCAACTCCCGGTGATCCGGAAGGGGATGCTCCCGCCGCTGCCGCCCCACGAACCGTCCGTCAAGCTGAAGGTTTCCGTTCCGCCGCTGCCCACGTAAAAACTGCCCTGCGGCACATACACCATTTCGATGGCCTGCACGGACACTTCGACGGACTCGCCTTTGGCAAAACTATATCCATTCGAACCGTAGTCCCATTTCAACCGGGTCCGGGCATACGCCACATCGCCCGTGCGCGCGGCGGCGCTGTGGATAAACGCGCCCACCCCATAGGTTCCGGCCGCATCCATCCCCACCTCCACCACGCCGCCCGGCGCCGCATGATCGCCGGCCGAAGCCGACAACTTCGCGTGTTCCCAGTCGTTCGAACCCGGCGCGCGGAATTTCACGAACACCCAGGCCGCGTGGCACATTGAACGGCTGCTGTGCGGCAAACCGGTCGTAGCCGTCATTCGAGCCGCCGCCAAACCAGGCCGTCGACTGCGCAACCGCCTGGCCGACCTTGAAAACCGTAACAACAAGCGCCACAGCCAACAAAGTCGGGCGTGTAAGGAATATCAGCTTCGCCATGGCCATACCTCCTTTAAAAGGCCCGCTGTAACTACTCAGGTAGTCCCACTTTGAGGCCACCAGTAAAAACAGTCTAGGTTACCCCCCTCCCCCCCGATTGCAACAAAAAAAGGTAAAAATTG